>DASWOH010000127.1:0-27839 GCA_036398815.1 Rhizobium sp.
AGCCGATGGAATTGATGTTGACGACGGCGCAATTGCCGCCGGCCTCCAGGACGAGATCGTGGTTGCGCATCATCTCATCCGGATCGGCATGCGAAATGCCGAAGGCATACATCACCTTCTTGCCGGTCTTCTGCTCGTGATCGAGGATCTTCGGCATGATCGCCTCGACACGCTCCTTGAGGGGGGAGTAGGCCGGACTCATCAGCTTTTCGTCGTCTTTTATGAAATCGACCCCCGAACTGACGAGTTCTCCGACCAGCGCGGCCGTCTCGACGGGGCGAAGGCCGAGCGCCGGCTTGACGATCGTGCCGATGATCGGGCGTCCCTCGACCCCGGTCAGGCGTTTGCTGCCGGCAACACCGAATTGCGGGCCGGGATGCGCGCCGCGAAAGGCCTCCGGCAGCTTCATGTCCACAATACGGATGCCGGTCATGCCCTTGATCGAAAAGACGCCGCCGATCGCGATCGTCATCAGCGCCGAAAGATCGGTGCCGATCGCATCGAGGGGAAAGGCGATATCGACGTCGGCGCGGCGTAGCGGGCCGTGACCCTCGGCGACTTCCGGCCATGTCGGCCGTTTCGCATCCTCAAGCTGGCGGATGCCGAGGACCCTTGCCGCTACCCGCGACTTCAGTTCTTCCGTCTCGCCCGGAACCGGCACGAATGTGCCCGTCGACTGGTCGCTGGCAATTTTGTCGGCCATCGCCTCGATGCTGCCGGGCGTTTCGATGCGGTAGGTGATGATTATGCTCATGAAGTACCAGCTGCTCCTCTCGCCAACGATTTTGTCGTGGCGTCAACTTGTGATCTGGTATAATGAGTATTCCAACTTGTGCAACGATTTTTTTGTTTAGGAGCGGTCAGCCGTTCTGAACGGGCTTTCTCGACTCCATTTGACATTGCATAAGGGAGGAAAGCTTTGAGCCAGCGAGATGTCATGAGCCAGCCAATCGAACAGATCGTCCGTCGGAAGCTGTCTGACGAAGTATTCGACCGATTAGAGCGGTTGATTACATCGGGAGAACTCAAGCCCGGCGATGAGATGCCGTCGGAGCGCGTCCTCATGGAACGCTTCGGCGTCGGGCGCCCGGCGATACGCGAGGCGATGCAGTCCCTCGCCAACATGGGATTGGTGAACATCTCGCATGGTGAACGGGCGAAAGTCCTTCAGCTCACCGCGAAATCGATTTTCCGGCAGGTGGATCTGACTGCGAAAATCATGCTGTCCCAGTCGGCGGACTCGCTCGAACATCTCAAGAGCGCGCGTATATTCTTCGAGCGCGGCATGGCGCGCGAGGCCGCACAGCGTACGACGGAAGAAGATATCGCCGATCTCAGGGATATCATCGAACGTCAGCGCGCATCGCTCGGGCAAGCCGAGGAATTTATTTCGGCCGACATGCAGTTTCACACCCGGATCGCGCAGATTTCCGGAAACCCGATCTTCGCTGCTGTCAGCGAGGCGATGCTGGCATGGCTCAAGACCTATCATACGGAGATGCTCATCTGGACGGGCAAGGAGAAATTCACGCTCGTCGAGCATGAGGAAATTCTGGAGCGGCTTTCCGCCCAGGATGCGGACGGCGCGGAAGCCGCTGTGCTGAAGCACCTGGAAAGGTCGCGGGCGCTCTACACCAAATAGCGAACGCTTCTTTTTGCAGTGCACTCTTGTCCGCTGTTCGTTTTTCAGCGTCGGTTCATTTTGATATTATAGCTCACGGATGAATGGTGCTGGAATTTTCCGGCTGCCCTGGCCTGTCCAGATTCGTCGGCAATTTTGCTGCTGTCCGGACATCGGAAAAAGAGGTGCGTGATGAGATTCATTCATCGGAATATGGCGCTTGTTCTGGCGCCGGTTATGACGGTGCTCGCCATAGCTTTCTACAATATGGTGTCCCTGCTGGTACGGCATCACCATACTGCGCTGCACGACCTGCACCATGCGGTCGTGGCGGTCATCCTGTTCGGCTCCTTTTACGCCGTTATTCGTTACATGCAGGCAATGCCGGACGAAGACGATTAAGCGTGGATTCTTTTGAAAGCCAGATCTCATCTGGTTGGAGTTCGAGGATCCTCGGTCTCTATCCCAGTGAAAAATTGGTGGGCCTACCAGACAGGTGTCGCCAGTGACCATCAACGATGCTGACCCTGTTGCAGCATGGATATATTGCGCCGTTCAGGCCGCCTGGTCCGAACGAGTAACCGAGGATGTTGAGACGTGGCTGATGTTTGTACGCAGGGTGTGGACACGGGTTTTGTTGCCCTGGGCTATGCCAAGATCGCACTGCTTGGCGTGGTGCAGGGTCTGACCGAGCTGCTGCCGGTTTCCTCCACCGCCCATATGCGGCTTGTCCCGGCTCTGCTCGGTTGGCAGGATCCGGGTTCAGCATTCTCGGCGGCGATGCAGCTTGCAGCACTCGCCGCGATCATCTCCTACTTCTGGAGTGACGTTCGCTACGTCGCCTTCGGATCGATCGACGCGATCCGGCAAAGGGATTGGCGGTCGCCCGCGATACGGCTTGCGATTGCCATTATCATTGCAACGATCCCGATCGGCATCGCCGGCTTGCTGTTATCGTCTTCCCTGAACGCTTGCGGCACCTCCCTTCGCAGCCTCTGGGTCATCGGCATTGCCTGCCTCGTCATGGGCCTTCTTTTGGCGGCGGCTGAACTTTACAGCCGGCACAGGAAAGATATGGAGCAAATGACCCTGGTCGATGCGCTGTTTGTCGGCATCACCCAGGTCGGCGCCCTCATCCCCGGCGTATCGCGGTCCGGCTCGACGCTGACCGGAGCGCTGTTCCTTGGTTTGAAGCGTGATGAGGCGGCCCGGTTCTCCTTTCTTCTCGGGCTGCCGGCAATCGCCCTGGCCGGACTGAAAGAACTGTTGACGCTGTATAAGGCGCATATTCCGATGGAGGCATGGTCGGTGCTGATCGTCGGGCTGATCGTCGGCTGTATCTCGTCCTTCGTGGCGATCTGGGGATTGATGCGCTTCCTGGAGCGGTTCTCCACCTGGCCATTCGTGATCTATCGCGTTGTGCTGGGCGTAGTCATCCTCTTTGGCGTGTTCGTCTTGGGTTGGAGCTGAGCGGCCGGCACGCTATTTACGGCCTATGCCGAGACGGTGCTCGCCCGGCCTTTGAGCCGCGAAGGGGCGATGGCCGAGCCCGACGAAATCGTCGAACTCGAAGTGGAGTCTTGATCTCCCGAGGCGGCGGTCAGGCGCCATTGCTTTCGCGCTATCCGAAGACCAGCCCGCCATCCACGATAAGGTTCTGGCCCGTAACCGCCCGTGCCCATGGGCTTGCGAAGAAGAGTACGGCATCTGCGGCCTCTTCCGGCGTCGTCACGCGGCGCAACGGCGTATTTGCGGCAATGAGGTCGAACACGGCCTCCGGCGTGGCGCCGCTGGCATCCGTGGTGCGGAGCAGGCCGCCGGACACCATGTTGACCGTGATGCCCTGAGGCCCGAGTTCGGCGGCTGCCGTTCGTGTCAGCGAGAGCAATGCGGCTTTGGCGGCCGTGTAATCATGATAGGGCACGACCGGGTTCTGGAAGAGGTTCGTGCCGATGGTCACGACGCGGCCGAAGCCTGATCGCGCCATCGAGGGCCGTGCCGCCTGGATGAGATTGAGCGCGCCTTGCAGTGCGGTGTCCAGTTGCGCGGCAATTGCCGTCCAGCCCAGTTCGTCAAGCTTGGGGCGGGCGTCGCCGTTGAAGCTGAAATCGGCAAGCGCATTATGCACGATCGTCGTCGGTGCGCCGAAACGCGCCGTGACCTCATCCACCAGTCTTTTCGTTTCGTCCAGGCTGCGGATATCGGCCTGGAAGGCCTGTGCGCGGTCGCCGAGCCGGGCGGCAAGCGCCTCGGCGGGCTCGCGGCTGGCGCGATAATTGACTGCGACCTTCGCGCCCTCGCGGGCGAAAGCGGCCGCGATCGCCGCGCCGAAACCTCGGCCGGCACCGGAGACGATGACGATTTGCTGGTTGAGAGGCAGGCTCATTTCGCGTGTCCTTCCGTGTCTGACCACAATGCGTAGAAATGCTGAACCGGCCCATGGCCGCTGCCGACGGAAAGTGTCCCGGCGGCGGCAACCGCGCCGGCGAGATAATGCTTGGCTGTGGCGACGGCTTCCGTCAGCGATGCGCCCTTGGCGATCTCAGCCGCCAGGGCGCTGGACAGGGTGCAGCCGGTTCCGTGCGTGTTCTTGGTCGGAACGCGGCCGGCCTCGAACCAGGTCAGGCCCTCCGGACTTGCAAGCACGTCGGGGCTTTCGTCGCCATCGAGATGTCCGCCCTTGATCAGAACGGCCAGCGGACCGAGTTTTGCCAGCGCTTGCGCCTGCCGCGCCATCGTCTCGCGATCTTCGGCGGCCGGCTCGTGCAGAAGTGCGGCCGCTTCCGGCAGGTTGGGCGTCAGCAGGGTGGCGAGCGGAAGAAGCCGCCGGGTCAGGACGTCAACGGCGTCTGCGGCGAGCAGCGTGGCTCCTCCCTTGGCGATCATCACCGGGTCGAGCACGATCGGAATGCCTCGATGCGGAGCAAGCGCATCGGCCACGGCCTCGGCGATGGCCGCATTCGCGATCATGCCGATCTTGACGGCATCGACGCGTACATCGTCGAAGATCGCCTTGATCTGATCGATGACGAATTGCGGCGGGACGGGATGGACGCCGGAAACACCTTGCGTGTTCTGGGCCGTCAGTGCGGTCAGCGCCGCCATGCCATAGACGCCGCGTGCGGAAAACGCCTTCAGGTCCGCCTGGATGCCGGCACCGCCGGAGGGATCCGAACCGGCGATGGAAAGAACGTTTCGGATCATGATCTCGCCTCTCTGACGGCTTTGGCGATCTCGGCGGCTGCAGTCCGTGGGTCCGGCGTGCCGCATATGGCCGAAACGACGGCGATGCCATCGGCACCCGCAGCAAGGGCGGCTGCCGCGTGCTCGGCCTTCAGTCCACCGATCGCGACGGAGGGAACGGGGCAGAGAGCGACCATGCGGGAAAGGCCGGCAAAGCCGATCGGCTGCTTGTGGTCAGGCTTCGTCGGTGTCGCGAAGACCGGCCCGATTCCGGCGTAATCCACGAGGTCGGGATCGATGGTCGCGGCGAGCGCTTCCGTTTCCACCGAGAGACCGAGGATCATGTCCGGGCCGATCAGGCGGCGGGCGCTGCGGGCATCCATATCGTCCTGGCCGATATGCAGGCCGTCGGCACCGACCGCGATCGCCGCTTCGACATCGTCATTGACGATCAGGCGCGCGTTCGTGTCCGCCAGCACCTGCTTCAATGCGAGACCGGTTTCGATCATGCTTGCCGTCGAGGCATGCTTGTCGCGCAGTTGCACGATAGTGGCGCCGCCGGCGACTGCGGCGCGTGCGGTCTCCACCATGCCGATATCGGCGCAGAGTGCCGGATCGAGGACGAGATAAAGGGAAAGATCGAAGCGTTTCATGCCGGGATGACCCTTGCTTCGCTGTCGATCGCCTTTTCATCGAGCGCGGCCAGCGCATCGAGGAAGCGCCAGGAGAAGGAACCGGGTCCGTCAGCTTCGCGGCCTGCTCGTTCGCCCGCCACCGCAAAGGCGGCCAGCGCCGCAACCGTCGCGTCGAACGGATTGTCCGGCCTTGTCGCCGCGAAGGCGCCGACGAGGCAGGTCAGCGAGCAACCGAGAGCGGTCACTTGCGGCATCAAAGGCGAACCGCCTTCTATACGGCTGGCTCCGTTTCCGTCGGTGACGAAATCCGTGACGCCGGTGACCGCAACGATCGACCGATGCTTTTGGGCGAGCAGGATGGCGGCTTCCTCGGCCAGTTCGACGGGATCGCGGCTATCGACGCCCT
The DNA here is from genome assembly GCA_036398815.1 of Rhizobium sp. Lineage (GTDB taxonomy): Bacteria > Pseudomonadota > Alphaproteobacteria > Rhizobiales > Rhizobiaceae > Rhizobium. Next base: position 5,846 of record DASWOH010000127.1, read on the forward strand.
GACCACGACTGTCGCCCCCGGCAAGCGCAATGATTTCCGAGGCATTGCCGCGGATGATCGTCGGCCGCAGTTCCAGCAATTGCGCGACTGCCCCGCGCCGGAATGCGGTGGCATAGTGTGCCACCGGATCGAGAACCCAGGGCTTGCCCGCCTTGTTTGCCGCCTGCGCCGCCGATGTCATGCCGGCCAGCCAGTCGGTGGAAAGCGTACCGATATTGACCGTCAAGGCGCCGGAGATCGCGGCGAACTCGCCGGCCTCCTCCTCGGCATGCACCATGGCGGGCGAGGCGCCGGCCGCGAGCATCACATTGGCGGCGATGTTCATCGCGACGAAGTTGGTGATGCATTGCACCAGCGGAGGGTTGGCCCGCATGGCCGTCAACAGAGCGCCGGGAGTTGTTTGGTCTTGCATGTCGCCCCTTTCGGGCGGGGCGAGGCGCGAAGGGAGACGACGTAGCTTGCCGAGGCCCCGAGCGACTCCCTCCGCCAGCATGATCTGGTTCAGGTTCAAAGGGTGCTTCTCAGCCCGTCATCGACGGACGCCCCTGTCTCTCATCTCCATCTTTCTCGCAGAGAACGGCTGTCCTGTCACCAGAAAATCGTCGGCCGTATCTCGATCGGGGTGCGCTGAAGGGGGCGGGCAGCACGAGACAGCTCCGCAACCCATGCATCGATTGCATGGGTGCAGTGACACCTTGACTATGCAAATGACGGGGGTTTTGCACTATATCGTGCTCATCGAAGCGGATGGAGCGCCAAGGACGGCAGCTCAGCTTCGAATGCCCTAGGAAAGGGGATCATCATGAACGTAGCACGCTCTTTCAACAACTGGCTCAAGTATCGTCAGACGGTCGCCGAACTGGGCCGTATGTCCACGCGGGAACTGCATGACCTCGGTATCGGCCGCAGCGAAATCCGCAACGTCGCCCGGGCCGCCGTTGCTCGCTAACAGCTAAAAACGCTGATCCACAGTCAAAATTCTGCCAGCGCCTGCTTTTTCCCGAGCGGGCGCTTTTGTTTTGCGTGCTCATCGAACGAAACTCGGCGCTTCTGGTGAGGGGGCTCGCCCAAAAGCCTCTCGCTTTTCGCATAGCGCATAGCTGCCGTGCAAATAAATGCCTATGAAGTGAGCAGGTCTAGTGTATAGTCATATTCATCGAAGCGATGCACCTCCTCCCGCATCCCTTCGGTAATGCGGGTGCCCTTATCCTCCTCCCAAGGTCGCCTGCGGAACAGCAGCACTCCTCCTCCCAGTTGCTGTTCGGTTCTTTTCGAAAAGCCTGCCGCACCTCCTCCCGCGGCAGGCTTTTTCATTTTGGGCCGGAGCATCGATCGTGCCGTTGCCCGGAGGCGAATTTCCTCAGTGGCCCGGCTGGGAAACCAGTCAGATCCTTACGCGCAAATCCTGACGCCAATGTGATCCTGCCCTCTCGTAAAATTTGATCATGCCCCCTATGTGCGAAAGACAGAACGCGCTAGATCGGTCGATACGTCGCAATTGTATCTGCCGCAAATCAGGAGTTTGAGCATGACCGATTCTGCCGAATACACGCCGCCGAAGATCTGGGTCTGGAACAAGGCGAGCGGAGGCCGGTTCGCCAACATCAACCGTCCGATCGCCGGACCGACGCACGAGAAGGAATTGCCTGTCGGCCGTCATCCCCTCCAGCTCTATTCGCTGGGAACGCCGAATGGGGTGAAGGTCACGATCATGCTCGAGGAGTTGCTGGCCCTCGGCCATAGCGGCGCCGAGTATGACGCCTGGCTGATCAAGATCGGCGAAGGCGATCAGTTCGGAAGCGGTTTTGTCGACGTCAATCCAAACTCCAAGATCCCGGCGCTGCTGGATCGCAGCGGCCCGACGCCGATCCGGGTCTTCGAATCCGGCTCGATCCTGACCTATCTCGCCGAGAAGTTCGGCGCCTTCCTGCCGACCGAACAACCGGCGCGCGCCGAATGCCTGTCCTGGCTGTTCTGGCAGATGGGGAGCGCTCCCTATCTTGGCGGTGGCTTCGGCCATTTCTACGCCTATGCGCCGACGAAGATCGAATATGCGATCGACCGCTTCGCCATGGAGGTGAAGCGCCAGCTTGATGTGCTCGACCGCCGTCTCGCCGAAAGCGAATATCTGGCGGGCAAGGATTATACGATCGCCGATATCGCCGTCTGGCCCTGGTATGGCGGTCTGGTGAAGGGCTGGCAGTATGGCGCGGCCGAGTTTCTTCAGGTGCAGGACTACAAGAACGTCCAGCGCTGGGCGGACACGATCTTCGCGCGGCCGGCCGTGAAGCGCGGGCGCATGGTCAACCGCGTGTCCGGCGATCCCGCCGACCAATTGCATGAGCGCCACGACGCCAGCGATTTCGATACCAAGACCCAGGACAAGCTTACGGTCGCAGGCTAAGCAACCCTCGGATTCGTTCTTCAGCCCGTCGTCATCATGGCGGCGGGCTTTTCATATCTGCGATTGCCTGGGCCTATCCGACCGGCACGTCAGCCTCGCTCCATCTTGTTTGGCCTAATGTCTTATGGACATCGATGCGCGCATTCGACGTGCGTCGACGAAGGACCGCAAGGGGAATGCTGCGCATGCAAAAGAGCTTTGACGACCGTGCCTCCGGCCTCATATCGAGCAGCCAGTTGGATAACGATCGTGATGCGCTTCTCGCTTGCCTGGTGTCCGGCGGAGATGAGAGGCTGGATTGCGAACCCGTGACCGGCCTCAACATGTATGGCCACGGTCCATCGCCACGGCCGCTGGACCTTGCCTTTGGTTCCTCGACGGCATCGACTATTTCCGCGCCCGCTTTCGCGGCAGTCGGCGCCTATCATGCGGCGCTTCTCCGGGAGATGGAGACGCATCCCGCCGCTGACATCTATGCGCGAGAGATCACGAGGGTTCGGACGGAACTGCTGCACCTGCTCGGCCTTGATGACGGCCCGGAGCAAGTGGACGCCGTCATGGCAACCTCCGGCACCGATCTTCATCTTTTCATCGCCGCGTTGCTGGCGCGTGAGGAAGACCGGACATTGATGACGATAACGCTGATGGGCAACGAGACCGGCAGCGGGGTCATGGCCGCCGCCGGCGGCCGGCACTTCATGAGCCGCGTCAGCAGCGATCGTCCGGTTGCCAAGGGCGAGGAACTCAGCCCCGGACAGATGACGCGCAATACCGCAGTCGCGGTGCGGAATGCCGATGGTACCTTGCGCAGCGACGAAGAAATCGAGAGCGAGCTGAGGGGGCTGATCGAACTTGCCCGCGCGGCCGGTCTCCGGTGCCTTCTGGTCGTGACCGACGTCTCCAAGACCAGTCTGTTGGCACCGGGTCTCGATACGGTTTTCCGCCTGAAAGCGCGTTTCGGCGCCATGCTCGACATCATGATCGATGCCTGCCAGTTCCGGGTCTCCGCCGCCACGATCCGCACCTATCTCGCCCATGACTTCCTGGTGGCGCTGACGGGCTCGAAGTTCCTGGCCGGGCCGATTTTCAGCGGGGCTCTGTTGTGCCCGCCGCGATTGTCGGCTCGCCTGAAGCAGCGGCCCCTGCCGGCGGCGCTTGCCGATTATTGCGCGCAAGCGGATTGGCCGGAAGGCTGGATGGCGCGCGAAGTGTTGCCGCAACGAGCAAATTTCGGCCTCCTGCTGCGTTGGAAGGCGGCCTTGTTCGAACTTGCGCGTTTCGTCAAGGCGCCCGAGGAAAAGGTGGCGGCTGTCCTGTCCGCCTTTGCCGAAGCAGTACAGGCCCGGCTGGAGCGGGACGGCGCCTTCGAACAGCTCGATACGCGAGTTATCGATCGAAACCGCCTGGGGGATCGGCCGCACGGATCGCGTTGGGACGAGATCCCGTCGATCTTTTCATTCTACCTTCGGAACCCCTATGGCGGGGCCATCCTGGCGGCGACGGAAACCGCCGCGGTCTATCGGGACTTGGCGGTCGAACAGAGCGGCCTTGCGCCAGTGCGCCTTGGCCAGCCGGTTCGTTGCGCCGATTTCGGCGAGATGCCGGCAAGCGCCTTGAGGATCTGCCTGAGCGCGCCGTTGATCGTACAGGCCTGCGAGAGCGCGGGAGCGCTCAAAAGCCTGATTGATCAGGCCATGGCGGTGCTGGACCGGACGGCCTTCGTGGCGGCACAGTTGGCGCCTCGGCCGAACGCAATCCGCGCATCCGGCGCCTAAGGGGCTGGCATCCCCACCGGGCGGTGAGCCAGATGTCCGAGATCCGTGTCGGCACACCATTTCAGGCGGTCGCACTATACTCGTCTCTCACCGTCGTCCAGACGCTGAAGATAATTGCCGGCTATCTCCGGCCTCGCTATTCCTCGCCGTCAAAGCCGGCAAATTCGCTCCTGACGATGCCGTGGCGCTGGAGCTTGTCGTAAAAGGTCTTGCGCGGGATGCCGAGAGCTTCGATCGTCCGGCGGACATCGCCGCCGTTTTGAGCAAGCGTTTCGCGGATCAGGTCGGCCTCGTAGCGCTCGACGCGGGCGGGCAGGGGCAGCGCCGTATCGGCGGACAGGGCTTCGCCTGGCTTTGAGCCTGCCGCGGATTCCAGACCAAGGATGAAACGTTCGGCGAAGTGCGAAAGCTCGCGAACATTGCCCGGCCAGTCATGGTTCTGCAAATGACGGCGGACGGCGGCGGAGATTGTGGGCACGTCGCGCTTGAAGCGGCTGGCGGCGCGCTCTGCGAAGTAGCCGAAGAGGAGCGGGATATCGTCACGCCGGTCGCGCAGCGGCGGGATGGAGATGGTGACGACGTTGAGGCGGTAATAAAGGTCTTCGCGAAAGTCGCCGCGCTGGCGCGGATCGCCGAGATCGACTTTGGCGGCCGCGACGACGCGAAGATCGACGGGGCGCACCTCATTGGTGCCGAGCGGCGTCACTTCCCGCATCTCCAGAACACGCAGCATCTGCACCTGTATGGCTGGCGGCATGCTCTCGATTTCGTCGAGAAACAGCGTGCCGGCGCTTGCATGTTCGATGCGGCCGATGCGCTTCTTCTGCGCGCCGGTGAAGGCGCCGGGCTCATGGCCGAAAAGCTCGCTTTCGATGACGGTCTCCGGCAGGGCGCCGCAATTGAGCGCGACGAAATTGCCCTTCGCCCGGCGGCTCCAGCGATGCAACAGGCTCGCGACCACTTCCTTGCCGCTGCCGGTCTCGCCGGTGACCAGCACATCGACATCGGTGTCCGCGATCTGCCGCAGGGTGCGCCGCAGCCGTTCCATCGCCGACGTCTGGCCGATCAGCGGCAAATCGCCCTGCGCCTGTTCGGCGGCGATGCGAAGCGCGCGGTTTTCCAGAACGAGCCGCCGCTTTTCGGCCGCGCGGCGTACGCTTTGCACCAGCCGGTCGGTGGCGAAGGGTTTGGCGATGAAGTCATAGGCGCCGTCCTGGATCGCCTTGACGGCCATCGGGATATCGCCATGGCCGGTGACCAGGATGACCGGCAGATCCGCGTCCTGGGCCTTGATGTGATCGAAAAGCTGTTGCCCGTCCATCTGTGGCATGCGGATGTCGGAAACGACAACGCCAGGGAAACCGGCTTCCAATGCACCGAGCGCGTCCGCCGCAGTCGAAAAGGCGGAGACGGAAAAGCCGGCAAGTTCAAGCGTTTGCTTCGTCGCCTTCAACAGATCCTTGTCGTCGTCGATAAGGAAGATCGGGGATGGGTCGCTCATGAAATTGCCTTGCGCAGATGAATGATGAAACGGGTGCCGCTCTCGCTGCTTTCAACCTCGATGCGGCCGCCATAGTCGGCGACGATGTCCTTGGAGATGACGAGGCCGAGGCCGAGGCCCTGTTCCTTCGAGGTGTTGAAGGGCGTGAACAGTGAATCAAGGATCGCCGGCGGAATGCCGGGGCCATTGTCGGAGACGGTGACCTCGACGCCGTCCGGCGTCTCTCGCGCCGAAACCTCTACCCTCGGCCGGTCACGCCCTTCCAGCGCTTCGAGCGCATTCTGGAAGAGATTGATCAGCACCTGTTCGAGCCGGACGCGCGTGCCGACGACCGTAAGTCCGGCCGGCGGGAGATCGACCGCCAGGGCATCGAGCCGACCGGCGAAGCGGCTTCTGAGCAGGACCACGGCACCTTCGATGACGCTCCTGAGCTCCACCGGTTTCGGCGCGCTCCGCCCCTTGCGAGCAAAGGCCTTCAGCTCCTCCGTGATCGTGCCGATCCGCTCGGTCAGGGCTGCGATGGAGGAGAGGTTTTCCTTTACCGGCGCGATCTGCTTTCGATCCAGGAAGATATGGGCGTTGTCCGCATAGGCGCGGATGGTGGCGACCGGCTGGTTGATCTCGTGGGCGACGCCGGCGGCGACCTGACCGAGGATGGCGAGGCGGTTTGCCTGCACCAGTTCCTGCTGAACGACCTGCAGTTTCGCTTCCGTCGTCCGGTGATCGGAAATTTCCGCCTCCAGACGGTCGCGGGTTTGGCTCAGATCTTCCGTGCGTTCCAGCACGCGCCGTTCCAGCTCCTCGCGCGCAAGCCTGCTGATGGCGATCTGCATTGCCGAGACGTGGCGCCGCCGCAGCAGGAAGGCGGCGATTGCCAGGATCGGCAAGAGCACGGTCAAGGCAAGGAAGCGCGTCTCGCGGACGGCGGAGGCAATCGCCTGATCCGTCGGAATGAGATAATCCAGCCGCCAGGGTGTCGATGGGACCGGTATCGTTAGCCGCAGATATTCGGCAGCGCTGTTGCCCGGCAAGACCGCCCGCAGGATCGAGACATCCGGGCCAATGGGTTCCGGGCGGGAGAACGGCAGCGGTGTCAGCGGCGCGCCGCCGAATTGCAGGCTCTTACGGATGGCGGCGAGGCTGTCGGACGACAGTTGCGACGTCGTCATGAACCGCCAGGATGGAATGCTGGTGATCAGCACGACCCCATGCTCGTCGGTGACGTAGGTCGGGCGGCCGGCCTCGCGCCAATCCGCTTCGAGTTGGTCGAACTCCATTTTGACGACCACGACCCCCAGCGCCGCGTCCGCGTCGCCGACGCGGCGGGAAATATAGAGGCCAGGGCGGTTGCTGACCGTGCCGAGCGCGAAATGTTCGGCCGTTCCCGTTTCCATTGCTCGGCGGAAGTAATCGCGGAAGGAATAGTCGTTGCCGACGAAGCTCAGCGGCTCGCGCCAGTTGCTCGATGCGATCGCTATACCGTCCTTGCCGGTGACATAGAGCACTGCGGCGCTGGTGCTGGAAACGAGGCTTTCAAGCTTGCGGTCGAGCGTGGTGACGGCATCGTCCTTGGCAGTCGTCAGCGCATCATGCACCTGCTGATCTTCCGCCAGGAGGAGCGGCAGTGCACGGGGGCGTTCAAGGACGGCCCGCAGCAGGGCAACCTTGAGGTTGGCATCGGTGTGACCTTGCGCCTGCAACGCCTCGATTGCGGTCATACGGCCGTAGAAGCTTGCGCCGTAGAGAGCCGCCGCAATGATGGCCGCGCAGAATGCCACAAAGACGAACCAGATACGGCGGGAGCGCCGGCCCAGTTGCTCTGGCGTTGAAAATCGTTCCATGACCGGCCGTTGCAGCATCCGTATATTGTGCATGATTTCGCGCGCGCTGCAATTCATCTTGTGCGGATTTTCGCACAAATCTGGAGATGCGTTTGGAGCTGCCCAGGAAAAGCCATTTTTAAATCAAGGCGTTGCCTAGTTTCCCTCCGTTTGGCACGCGCATTGCTAACTGAAAAGAAACAGTCGGAGGCTGTTGAGGTTTAGTTTTTGCCCGGAGGGCCGAGGGATCGGTTGGGCACAACGGAGGACATCATGATTGCTCCCATCGCTGCCACTGCCGAACCGCAGGGCAAACTTCCTTTCTACCGGCATCTCTACGTGCAGGTTCTGACCGCCATCGCCGCCGGCATCCTGCTCGGTCATTACTATCCGCAGCTCGGCACATCGCTGCAGCCGCTTGGCGATGCCTTCATCAAGCTGGTGCGCATGGTCATTGCGCCGGTCATCTTCCTGACGGTGACGACCGGTATCGCCGGCATGTCGGACCTGAAGAAATTCGGCCGTGTCGTCGGCAAGGCATTCATCTACTTCCTGACCTTCTCGACACTGGCGCTGATCGTCGGTTTGATCGTCTCGAACGTCGTGCAGCCGGGCGCCGGCATGCATATCGATCCGGCGACGCTGGACACGAAGGCCGTCAACAATTATGCGGCCCAGGCGCATGACGCCTCCGTCGTCGGCTTCCTGATGAACATCATTCCGGACACCATTGTCGGTGCTTTCGCCAAGGGCGATATCCTTCAGGTCCTGTTCTTCTCGGTGGTCTTCGGCATTTCGCTCGGTGCGGTCGGCGAGCGCGGTCGCCCGGTTGTCGACTTCCTGCAGGCGCTGACCACGCCGATCTTCCGCATGGTGGCGCTTCTGATGAAGTTCGCGCCGATCGGTGCCTTCGGCGCCATGGCCTTCACCATCGGCAAATACGGTATCGGCACGATCGCCAACCTGGCGTTCCTGATCGGCACTTTCTACCTGACGTCCATCTTTTTCGTGGTCGTCGTGCTCGGCGCCGTTGCCCGCTACAACGGCTTCTCGATCCTGGCGCTGATCCGCTATATCAAGGAAGAGCTGCTGCTGGTGCTCGGCACTTCGTCTTCGGAAGCCGCATTGCCCGGCCTGATGAACAAGATGGAACGCGCGGGCTGCAAGCGCTCCGTCGTCGGCCTCGTCATTCCGACGGGCTATTCCTTCAACCTCGACGGCACCAACATCTACATGACGCTGGCCGCCCTCTTCATCGCCCAGGCGACGGATACGTCGCTGTCCCTCGGCGACCAGATCCTGTTGCTGCTGGTGGCGATGCTGAGCTCCAAGGGTGCCGCGGGCATCACCGGTGCCGGTTTCATCACGCTGGCCGCCACGCTCGCCGTCGTGCCTTCGGTTCCGATCGCCGGCATGGCGCTGATCCTCGGCATCGACCGCTTCATGTCGGAATGCCGCGCGCTCACCAACTTCGTCGGCAACGCCGTCGCGACGATCGTTGTTGCCCGGTGGGAAAACGAACTCGATCAGACGAAATTCGCAGCCGCCATGGCAGGGAAAATAACCGGCGAGATCGAGACGCCCACGCTGCAGCCCGCCGAATAACGACATCATCGGCAGTTTGAAAATATGAAACGGCCTCCTTATGACGGGAGGCCGTTGCAGTTTCAGAACAATCCGTCACCTGATCGCGCCATGGCGTGCCGCAGCCTGCCTTGCGCGCGTGCAATCGCCGCATGAATCTGCTCACTCATCAACAGTCTCCTTCATGAAACTGTCACGGCAGCGGCCCAGAGGGTGATACAGGAAATAGCAGATTTAAGTGGAGTCGCGTGCGAACCAGGAGAGCGGCGTGTCGCAGAAAGTGCTTGTGAGCGCGCGAGAAGTGGCGGACCAGGACCATGCAAGGGTCTCCCGCTCCGCCGTTCCTAGCGCACTCACGCCAGGCATAAGCGGGGTGCCGGAGAGGCGGACGAAATCGTCAGGTCGATCGGAAGGCTTTCTGTCGGAGCTTGCCTCCCATGCGGATGCACTGTTTCACGGTCCTATCTACGAGCAATACGCGGCGATCTGCTACCGGAAGCATCCGGAGCCTGATCAGGCCGAAGTGCTTGTCGTCACCAGCCGCGAGAGCGGGCGCTGGATCGTTCCGAAGGGCTGGCCGATAAAAGGCAAGAAGCCGCATGAGGTTGCCGCTATTGAAGCTTTCGAGGAAGCCGGTGTGCGCGGCAAGATCAAGAAGAAGAGGTTCGGTTACTTCACCTATCTGAAGCAGCTTCCAGACGACAGCCGGGTTCCCTGCATCGTACAGCTCCACCTGCTCGAAGTCGAAAAGACCTTCGAAAACTTCCCGGAAAGAGGCCAGCGCCTCAGCGAATGGGTCTCCTTCACGGAGGCGGCAAGACGCGTGCGCGAACCGGAACTTAAGAGCCTGCTGCTGGCAGCCGACCGGAAGATGCGGCGGACGAAGACGAAGAAGAAGTAGACCCGTTAGCCCGCCTGCGCTCGCCCGCTCATTGCCAATCTGAGCGGGATACGCGTCGCGGCCAATGCCGGCAATGCGCCACCGATGGCGCCGATAATCAAGGACAGCCAGACCGCCTTCATCACCAGGGGAAGAGACAGTACCAGCTGAAACCCGATCTGCGTGCGGTCGGGGCTCACGGTCGAAGCCGTCCAACCGTTGAGGACAAGATAGGAAAAGCCGATGCCGGCCAGGCAGCCAAGGCACGTCAGGGCCATTGCCTCGATCCATGTGCCGGCAAAGGCCGCCCGCCGGCTGAAGCCGATGGCGCGGACGGTGGCGATCTCGGTGCTGCGATCCGACACTGAACTGAACATGGTCGTCATCGCGCCGACCATGGCACCGGCGGCCATGGTGATCGCCAATGGCCAGCCGAGAAGAAGGATCAGCTTCGACGTCCGTTCGGCAAGCCCTGCGAAATAATCCTGTTCCGACCGCAACGTCAGCCCGATCTGCGGCGTATCGGCCGCCATGGATTGCAAGGCAGGCAATGCCTCCGGCGTGGCAAGCCTGATCCTGATGCTCTGGACCAGATTGGGCCGGTTGAACAGTGTTTGCACCACGCCGATATTCGCCAGCATCTCGGATTCGAAGACGGACCCGCCGGCATCGAAGATACCGACGATGGTCCATGTCGATGTGCCGAAGGTGAGCTGTTCGCCGATCTCCAGCCCTTTGTAATCAAGGCTCAGCCGCCGACCGACGACAAGCTCGCTGGCGCCGGGATTGAACATCCGGCCACGAGCTATCCCGACATTCGGACGCACGCTGAGGCCGAAGGGGCCGATTCCCCGTAACGACAGCGTCGAAAGCAGTCCGCCGGTCTTTTCCGGGACCTCCACCGGCACGACCATTTCCGGCGATATCACCGAAGCGCCCGCCGCATTTGTCGCGATGCCGGGGGCACCGTCGAGATAATGAAGCTGGGAAGGTTCGATCCGGCTGCCGAGTTCCGTCGCAGCTCCTTTGCCGAGGGCAATGGCTATGTCCTTGGAGCCGGCTTGCAGCAGCGATGTCCGGAAGCCGTTCGACATCGCCAGAAAGCCGAGCAGGACCGTGACGACCATTGCCACGGAAAATACCAGGGAAAGGGAAATCCATATCCGCCGGCGAAGCGACTTCAGATTGGATAGGGTCAGTGCCAGGGATTGGCGGATGATCGTGCTCATGGTCTCATCTTTCTCTCAAGGCCGCGTTGGGCGGCACCCGCATGGCGTTGAAGGCCGGCGCGACGCCCGTTGCCAGCGCCAGCAGCGCGGCGAGGGCGATCGCCTGAACAATAGTCGGGGGAGTAAGTGTCAGATCCGGCACGATGGTGCGCAGCGGCTCTCGCAGAAACAGGATGGCCGCAAAGGCGAAGCCGAGAGCGAGGCCAAGTCCCGCGGCAAACAGGGCGAAGGTCTCGGCCAGGACGTTGCCGAGCACGAAGAGCTGAGAAAAGCCGAGGACCTTCAGCACGCCGATTTCCTTCGTCCGCTCGCGGATGGCGAAGAACATGGTGTTGGCGACGATCATCAGGATGGTCACGAAGGCGACGCCAACCACCAGCCGCACGATGGTGGCGATATCGGCGAATTGCGCGATGAAGGCCTTCATGAACTCGGCCTCCGTCCGCGTCCGGGTCTCGTAGGCGGAATTGGCAAAGAGGGTGTCGACGGATTTGATGACATCGTCGGTACGAATGCCGTTCTTCGGCACGATGCCGAAGCCGGTCACGGTGTCGCGGTCCATACCGCGCTCTGCGTTGATGTAGTCGTACCGCGCCATCACGAAATGCGTGTCGGCGGATTTCCTGCCGTCCAATATGCCGACGATGTCGAATTCGAAGTCCGAACTGCCATTGGTCTTGACGAAATTCGAGGCGCTCAGCGTGATCGTCTGTCCGAGCGTCCAGCCCTCTTGGGAAGCGATGCTGCGGCCGACGATGGCGCTGTTGCGAACCTCTCCGAAACGGGCAAGGGCATCGGCGGGAATATCGTATTGATCGCCGATGAAGGTGGCGAAGCTCAACGGCTCCACCGCCGTCAGGCCCAGGAAGTTCGTCGGCGTCCGGTAGGTCGCGCGGCTGCGCGCCATGTAGGTCGCCCCGGCGATGTCGGGTAACGCCAGGATCTTGTCGTAATAGCTGATCGGCAAGGGCAGGGTATCGCCGACCTTGTTGGTGACGATCAGCCGCTCCGAATCCACCGCACCGCCGAGAAAGCCATGTTCGAAGCTTGTCAGGACAAGATGGATGAAGAAGGCGATGGCGATGCTTGTGATCAACAGGAGGCTGCGTGTCGGTTTGCGCGCCATGGTGCGGCGAAGGAGAGTGAAGCGGTTCATGGTGCTCACGCGGCCTCCCGCTCGACGAACTGGCCCTTGTCCAGACGCAGAACGCGCTTGGCGGAGCGCGCCGCCATGTCGTCGTGCGTGACCATGACGATGGTCTTGCCGAGCTCTGCGTTGAGGATGCGCAGCATGGCGAGCACCTCATCGGCGGAAGAGCGATCGAGGTCACCCGTGGGCTCGTCGCAGAGCAATAGCGTCGGATCGCCTGCCAGCGCCCTGGCGATCCCCACGCGCTGCTGCTGGCCGCCCGAAAGCTCCGACGGCAAATGCTTGCGCCGGTCGGTGAGGCCGACGAGCGACAGGATCGTCTCGACCCGTTCCCGACGCTGTCGCGCGGTCAGGCTGGTCAGCAGCAGGGGAAGCTCGATATTCTGCTCGGCCGTCAGCATCGGCATCAGATTGTAGAACTGGAACACGAAACCGACATTGGCGCCGCGCCATTTGGTGAGCGCGCTTTCGCTCATTCGGCTGATGCGCGCATGTCCGAAATTGATGTCGCCGCCATCGGGCCGATCGATGCCGCCGATGAGGTTCAGAAGTGTCGATTTTCCGGAACCGGACGGGCCGACGATCGCGACGAAATCGCCGGCGCCGATGGTCATGGTCAGATCCGAAAAGATCGTTACGGCATTTTTGCCGATCCGGTAGTCCTTGCGCACATTGTCGATCACGATCCTGCCATCTGGTGCAGATGTGCCGTTGTCCATCTCAAAATCCCCTTTCATTTGCGTCTGCCTGACGCTCGGGAGCGTCCAGAATGATCTTCGCCGCCATGTTCGGCAGTACGCGTTCGGGCGGCGACAGGAATTCCAGCCGGGCGGTCACTGTGCCCTTCTGCAACGAAGCAGCCGGTACGATCGTCCGCACCCGCATCCTGAATTTCCGGTCGGGAAAGGCGTCGAGAACGGCGACCGCCGTCTGGCCGGGCTCGATCCGCGCGGCATTGGATTGCGCGATATCGACGTCGATGGTCAGGGAGTTCGCATCGAGAAGGATGGCGATCCCGTCCCTCGGCCCGCCACCATCCGTACCGGAGGCGACCGTATCGCCCAGGCCGACCAGGCGGGTGACGACCACGCCGGCAAAAGGTGCGACGATCTGGTGGAGCGCCAGGTTTCTTTCCTGTCTCGCCACCTGTAGCCCGGCGGTCTCGGCCGCCTGCCGCGCAACATCGAGATCGCTGGTCAATTGCACGACGGCAAGACTATCGCTATCGAGGTTGCTGACCGCAGCCGCGCCACGTTCGACAAGGGATTTGGTGCGCTCCAGGGTCTTGCGGGCCTGTGCCAGCGAGACCTCGACCCGCCGCGCCGCCGCGGCCGCACCTGCGGCCTGGGATCTGACGATCCTGAGCTCGATCTCGTCCGTTGTCGTATCCATCCGGGCGATAAGCTGTCCGGCGGCGAAATGGTCGCCGACATCCAGCGGCAGATCGATCACCTTGCCGCCGATCTCCGGCCGCAAGGTGATCATCGTCTTGGCAACGACATAGCCCGAACCGATTACGGTCTGAGGCGGAAGGCTGATCTGCGGCAATCGGGTGGAGTTCTTGTCTTGCGCTATGGCGTCAGTTTCTTTTGCCGGCTGGGAGATGACTTCCGTTGGCGCGTGCCTCCACAATCTCCCGGCAAGCGGAAGCGATATGTAAGCCGCCGCCGCGAGCGCTGCGGCCAGGCCCGTCAGCGCTACCCCTCGCATCGGGAATCGACGGTTCGCGACTGTATCGGAGAGCGGAGCTCCTTCGCGCTCGATCGACAGCGACCGAAGCCGGTTCGCGATATTCGCCTCTGCATTCATTCGGGGTCTCCAGACGTTGACGGCGTGATAGTCCGCTGCCGGAGCGTCCGGTGCGACCTCGATCGCGATTCAGCACGTCGCGGATCGCGATCTAGATCGCCGGAAGCCGCGAGTCAGGCCATAGTGGCGGCAAATATGGTCGCCCCAAGGGGAAGGGTCTCATGCTGTTCGTGCCACTACCGTTCGTCGTTGCTTTCCTGCTTCTTCTGCTGTTTCTGGCGGTGGTACGGCGGGACGACGAGCTTGCCGCGAACCGGCCATTTCTTGTCCTGCTTCTGCTTTGCGCCGTGCAATCGGTCCTGGTCGGCCTGCGTCTGGGTTATGGTGTGCGGTGGATTGGCTATCTGGTGCTCGTTATCCCAACGGTCATGCCGCCGCTGATTTATGCTGGCGTGCGCAGACTGGGCGTGGATAGTCGGAGGCGCTGGCCCTCCCTCCTGGGCTTCTACAGCTTTCCGCCTATTGTCATTGCCGCGTTGGCCATTATTCGACCCGAGGCCATCGATATCGCGATGATCCTCATTCAAATCGCCTATGCCTTGGCCTTGCTCTGGCTTGTCCGGCCTGGTCCCGACGCACTGCGTCTGGCTTCGTTCGAGGCGGCACGGCCGGCTCATCGAGCGCTTGTCTTCGCCGCCGGCGCGCTGTGTTTCTCGGCCTTGATCGACGCGCTGGTGTTGTTTGATTTTGGCTGGACCCATGGCGCGCATGTTGGCTTGATCGTCAGCATCGCCAATCTCATCGGCCTGCTTGTCCTCGGCGCTGCGGCAGCCGCCGCCAGCCGGAATTCCACGGACGCCGAGATGGCGGAGATCCCACCTGTATCCGATGCTGCTGAAGACAAAGACACTGTCGCCAGGATCCACGAGTTGATGCAGGAGAAGAAGTTTTACCGCGATGCCAATCTCAACCTCGAACGGCTCGCTCGCAAAGCCGGAATACCGTCGCGCCGCATCTCGGGGGCCATCAACCGGACCACGGCAAAAAATGTCTCGCAATATGTCAACGATTACCGGATAGCGGAAGCTTGCCGACTCCTCGCCGAAACGGACCGATCGGTGACCGAAATCATGCTTGAGGCCGGTTTCCAGACCAAATCGAATTTCAATCGCGAGTTTCGCCGGGTCACCGACATGACGCCTGTCGCCTGGCGCGAGAAGTGTGCCTATTCCGCAAATCCGGCTTAAGGCCGGACTCGGGACCATCTATGGTCTCGACCTGTATCCGAGGCTAAGGCTGATATCGCCGGCCGTTTTGCGCAGCACCGGGAGAAGTGCCTTGCGCCGCGGTGGAAGCCATCCGGCAGATGCGGAACGATCAGGCAAGCTTCCTGAAAAGACGGCAGGAACGTCGCCAGCGTGGCTTTCGGCGGCTGGTTTCGTACCTGTCAGGATGCGGACGGTATCGTCTTTCCGCTGTTTCGCACGGGCCCGGCAGATTGTGGATTTGGCCGGTGACTGGGGTCTGCCTTTCTGTATCAATAGGCTAGGTGTGTCCGGCGATTCTGATCCGCCGGACACCATGTCCTACCGCCTTTGACCTCTCGTTCGGATGGCTTCCATGACCCTTGCTATTTCCCCCGATGACATCGACCAGGCAGTGTTGCTTGCAGAATTGCGGCGCTGGGTGGAGATCGAAACCCACACGCCGGACGCCGATGCCGTGAACCGGCTGGCCGATCGCGTCGAGGCGATTGCCAGGCAAGCCGGTCTGGAAACCGAGCGGACGCCTGGAACCTTGGGATTCGGCGATATTCTGGCCGTGCGTTCTCCGCGCCCCGTCGGTAGCAACCAGAAGAGCACGCTCATTCTTGCTCATCTGGACACGGTTCATGCGGCCGGTACGATCAAGAACCAGCTGCCTTGGCGACAGGAGGGGGACCGCCTTTATGGACCGGGCATCTACGATATGAAGTCCGGCGCCCTGATGGCGCTTGAGGCAATGAAGCTTGCGGTCGGCCATGGCTCCGGTCCCAAACTTCCCGTCGATCTGCTGTTCATGCCGGATGAAGAAGTAGGCAGTTTGAGTTCCCGTGCGCTCATCGAGGCCTATAGCCGGAATGCCGGCTACGCCCTGGTGGTCGAGCCCGCTCGCGATGGCGGCAAGATCGTCGTCGCGCGCAAGGGTGTGGCCATGTACGACATTATCGTCCGCGGCCGCGCCTCCCATGCCGGCACCCGGCCACAGGACGGCCGCAGCGCCGTCCGCGCTGCCGCACGGCTGGTGCTCGAACTCGAGGCACTGAATGATCTCGCACGTGGCGTCACCGTGACTGTCGGCACCATCCACGGCGGAATCGGGCGCAACACCGTGCCGGCAGAATGCCAGATGCAGGTCGATGTGCGTGTGCCAGATGAACAGGCGGCAACTGAAGTCCTCGGAAGGATCGAGGCCCTGAAGCCGATCGATCCGGATATCACGATCGAGATCAGCGGCGGTCTCAACAGGCCGCCATTTCCGCAATCCGAAAGCGGAAAACGGCTCTTCGACCATACCGCCGGGATCGCCTCCGAACTCGGCATCACGCTGGAAGGTGTCAGCACCGGCGGCGGCTCGGACGGCAATTTCACCGCAGCCTTGGGCGTTCCCACGCTTGACGGGCTGGGCGCGGACGGCGCCGGCGCCCACACCTTCGATGAATACATCCTTGTCAGCAGTGTCGCACCGCGCACGGCGCTGCTTGCCAACCTGATGCTGACGCTCGACGGTAAGGAATGATGCCCTATTCCTGCAGCGCCTTGCGAAGTCTCGATACATCGTCCTGCGTCACCGCCGGCGCGGAATTGCCCCAGCTGTTGCGAACATAGGTCAGGACATTCGCGACATCCGCGTCGGAGAGATTCCACGCGAAGGACGGCATGCCCGGCGATGTGCTGACGGCATCGGTGGCGCCGGGGCGGCTGCCGGCCAGCACCACATGAATGAGCGATGTCGGGTCGTCGGCATTGACGAGCGGCGCATTTGCAAGCCTCGGAAACAGGTTGGGAATACCTGCGCCCGATGTGATGTGACAGCCCTCGCAGCGATCCGAGAATATCGCAGCGCCTGCCTTCATCGCCGGGTCGGACGCCGCAATCGGCGTGGGGACGGGAGCGTCTGCCTTGCCGCCGTTGTCCTTGAGATAGACGGCGATCGCCCTGAGATCGGCATCTGCGAAATATTGCGTCGACTTTTCAACGACTTCTGCCATCGGTCCGGATGCCATGTCGAACTGGTTCGCGCCTGTTTTCAGATAGGCGACGATATCGCCTTCCGACCAGTTCCCAATTCCCTTATGCGGGTTCGGGGTGATGTCGGGAGCGTTCCAGTTCTGGAGCACGAAACCCTGGAGCCATTGGCTGTTCTTGTCGCCGCCGATGGCGTTCTTCGGCGTATGGCAGGTGCCGCAATGCCCGAGTCCCTCGACCAGATAGGCGCCCCTGTTCCATTCCTCGCTCTTTTGCGGATCGGCCTTGTAGGACCCTTGCGAGAAATTGATCATGTTCCATCCGCCGAGCGTCCAGCGCTGATTGAACGGGAAGGGGAGCTGGTTGACCTCGACGCTATTGGAAACCGGCTGCAGGGTTTGCAGATAGGCGAAGATGGCGACGTTGTCCCCGACTGTGACCTTGGTATAGGCGGTGAACGGCATGGCGCCGTAGAGATGATAGCCACCTCTGTTGATCCCCTCGGACATCACGCGCTGGAAATCCTGCAGGGTGTATTTCCCGATGCCGCTTTCGGCATCGGGCGTAATGTTCGGGGTGACGAGATTGCCGAAGGGCGTTTCGATCGTCAGGCCGCCGGCATAGGGCTTGCCGCCGGGCGCGGTATGACAGGCTGCGCAATCGCCCAGCGTTGCCAGATAGCGGCCGCGCTCGACCACATCGAACATTGCGTCGCCGGTCGATTGCGCGAAGGCGGCGGGGGCGGCGCACAATGTCGCCAGCGCAACGAATGCAACCTCCAATCTAGACATCTTCGTGCTCATGCCTGCACCATCGGGCCGGGAGACTTGAGGTAGATGTTCTTGATCGCGTCCGCTGCCTTGAAGGCGAGTGCTGCCGCGGTTGCGGTCGGGTTGTAGCCGGGGTTCTGCGGGAATGCGGAGGCGCCGACGGTGAAGAGGTTGGGAACGTCCCAGCTCTGCAGATATTTGTTCACAGAGCTGTTGCTGGGATTGGCGCCCATGGCAAAGCCACCGACGACGTGTGAGGACTGGTAGGGGACGGTGTTCCAGTGCCCCTTCGTCGGGCTTTCGACCACTTGGCGCGGGCCCATGGAGCGGGCGATCTCGCCGACCTTCGAAGTGCAATATTGTGCCATTTTCTGATCATTGTCGGAGAAGTCGAAGGTGACCCGCAAGAGTGGCCGGCCAAAACGGTCCGTATAGGTCGGGTCCAGGGAAAGATAATTCGTGCGCGTGGCGTAGCTCGATGCCTCGCAGCCGATGCTCATGGACGACAGATAGTTCTGCGTGGTGGCGCGTTTCCACTCGGAGCCCCAGCGCGGCGTCCCCGGCAGAGTCGGCCGGTAGTTGATCGGGGCGGCTCCGATCGGCGTCACGCGAATGCTGCCGCCGCCGAAGAAGCCGAGGCCGCCATGGTCGAAATTGTCGTTGTTGAATTCGTCGATGCCCATCCCGATGGCGCCGCCGCCGATGAAGGGATTGAAATTCTTGTTGTCGAAGAAAAGCTGGACGCCATTTGCCGTCTGGTAGCAATAATTGCGGCCGGTGGTGCCTTCGCCCGTCGCGGGATCATAGGGCTTGCCGATGCCCGACAGCAGCATCAGGCGGACGTTTTCAAAGGTGAAGGCCGCGACGATGACGATATCGGCCGGTTGTTCCCATTCCTGCCCGGAGGTGTCGACGAAGAGGACGCCGGTCGCCTTCTTGCCGGTCGAATCCGTCAGCACTTTCAGCACTTCCGAATTGGTCCGCGCCGTGAAATTCGGTCTGCGCGCAAGGGCCGGCAGGATGGTGGTGATTGCGCTCGCCTTGGCATAGTTGGCACAGCCGTAATTGGTGCAGAAACCACAGAAGGAGCAAGCCCCCATCGTGATGCCGAGCGAATTCGTATAGGGCTCCGAAATCAGCGCGGAAGGCACCGGAAAGGGCTTGTATCCCATATTGCGCGCGGCATCCGCAAACAGGGCGGGGCCGAGAGGCTGGCGCAGCGGCTTGGTCGGATATTCTTCCGATCGCGGCCCTTCGAAGGGATTGCCGCCCTCCTGCGTCGCGCCGCGAAGATTTCCCGCTTTCCCCGATGTGCCCGCCACCTTGTCGAAGGCGGTGTAGTGCGGTTCCATTTCCGACCAGTCGGTTCCCCAATCCTGGAGCGTCAATTCGTCGGGAATGGCGTTGGCGCCGTATTTTTCCTGCAGGTGGCTATGCAGCCGGAATTCCTCCGGCTGGAAGCGGAAGGTGATGCCGGCCCAGTGATTACCAGCGCCGCCGGTGCCGTTGCCCGGATGGAACGAACCCCAATTGCGCATCGGAAGCGCCTTTTGCGAAGGGTCGTTGCGCACGGTCACCGTGTTCTGCGCCGTCCTGAGCATCAGCTCCTGCCGCTGCACGTAACGCAATTCGTCGGTGACCGAAGCAATGTTGAAATCGCGCGCGGTGTCGCGCCAGGGGCCGCGTTCGATGGCGACCACATCGAGGCCGGCGGCCGTCAATTCGCTTGAAACGATCGCACCGGTCCAGCCGAGGCCGATCACGACGACGTCGGTATGGGGAAGCTTGGTGGCCATGGGCTATCCTTTCACCTTCCACTCGGGTCTGCCGGCGATACTCACCGGCGGCAGATCGAGCTTTTCATCGTGGCGGTCGACGTAGTTACGGTAGTCGTACCGCGCGCCGGGAAAGCCGAGCATCTTCCAGGACACCATGTCCTTGTTGCCGCCATAGATCGGGTCGGCGAAAAAGCCCTCCATCGTGTTGAGGTGAACGGTCGAAAAGAAGAGCTTCGCATCGATCCCGTCGAGGGTGATGCTGCCGTTTTCCAGGGCCTTCAGGACTTCGTCTCTCTGTTCGCCTTTCAGCTCCACGAAGGAGGAGCCGAAGGCGCTTCGACAGTGTGCGTCGAGCGCGGCGAGGCCGATGCGGTATCGTTGCCGGGGGACCAAGGGCGACTGATCGCCCTGTTCGGGCGTCCCATCTTCGAAGGGTCCCGCCATGTAAAGGCGATCGAAATTCCCGAAGAAGCCGGCGAGCTGCCGATCGATGAATTCCACGCAGCCGGCATCCTTGCCGCTGACGCTCAGCTCATCGGCGGGGATCAACCGCTCGGCGATCGCGCCGATGGTCGCGGCCTCTTCCTCGGTGAAAAAGTACCATTGCCCGGAGGGCAATATTTCCGGCGGGCTGGCGTCGAATGGTTTCCAGGTAGGCTGGTCGTTGATGACCAGTGCATTTGCTTTTCCCACAACGCCGAAAACAAGCGTCATCGCAGTGGTCGATAGAATCTGCCGGCGTGTGAGACGTGGAGTGGAGTTGGTATCCATAGCGCTCAAATCATTTGCATCCTATTGATATGCGAGGGATAGCATCGTGCCGGGAAGGCGTCGAGGCTAAAATCAGCAAAAAAATTCGCAAATTGTCAGATGCGGCACGGCGACGCAGGGTTGGACCTGTTTCCGCTATTAAGTGGATCGATCGATCATGAATCGAAAGCGTGCAAAAGCACCCTGTTGGGTGTCTTGCACGGGCGCTGAAGTCGGAACGCCGGGGCTCAATCACCTCCATCCCGCTGGCATAGCAGGATGGAGGTGATAGGGCGCGATCACGGTTCGTAGCGACTGACCTCGATCCCGGTGCCGACGGGCAGCAATACGCTCGTTATGCCGGCCTTGGCGCGGATGGCCCTGCCATAGGCCTGCACATCCTCGTTTCCGGGGCGTATCATGTTGTCTGCGATGATGATCGCGCCCGGATTGAGCTTGGGATAGAAGGCCTCCAGGCAGGGCACGTAGAGATCCTTCCAGAGATCGACCAGCACGAAATCCACGCCTACGGTCAGTTCGGAGATCATCTGCACCGCATCGCCGACTTTGAAATCGATATGGCCGGCAAGTCCGGCCTTCGTTGCCATGTCGCAGGCATAGGCGGACTTATAATCATGCAATTCCATCGTGATCAGCCGGCCGCCGGTTGCACGGGCGGCTTCCGCCAGCCAGATGCCGGAATAGCCGAAGGATGTGCCGAGCTCGAGGATGTTCGGTACTTTGAGGCTTTTGGCGATGATGTTGAGCAGGCGGCCGGTTTCCGGTCCGACGGCGCGCATGCGGCGATCCTGGCCGCCGTCGCGTCCGCCGGGCGGCATGTCGCGCGGCTTGCTCTGCTCTTCCCGGATCAGCACGTGATATTCATCGAGCACCGCCAAGATCTTGTCGTCCATACCCTATCCTCTATCCAGCTGCGGACTGCGCCGGTCATCGTCGTCGTGTCGATCTTTTGACGCTTCAAGCGCCGGCATGGTGCGATGCTCGAGATGTTCCGCGGCGCGCACGATAGGAGCGAATTTTGCGGCCGTCGAGCCTGCCAAGGTGCAGGCATGGCGCGTGTCACTCTAACGTGATCGGGCGTCTTTCGGTGAAAATCCATGTTGCCGTTTAAAGGCGGTCGCGAAGTTCGCCGGGCTGGTGTAGCCGGCGAGATAGGCGGCTTGTGCGATCGTCAAACCTTCGCTCTCAAGCGCTTTCCTTGCCTGTTCGAGTTTCAGCTTGCGTATATAATGGAAGACCGTCGTGCCGTGGGCGATATGAAATAGCCGCTGCAACGTATTGACGCTGACACCGACTTCGGCGGCCAGTTCTTCGAGAGACGGCGGAACACCGTTGTTTCTCAGCAATTCCTCGGCG
>DASWOH010000128.1:0-1806 GCA_036398815.1 Rhizobium sp.
GCCGTCGAAGCCTTCGGCCGGCTGGACGTCATCGTCAACAATGCCGGCGTTCACGAAGACGGAGACCCCCAGGATATCAGCGACGAGCAATGGCGGCGGGTGATCGCAACCGATGTCGACGGCGTGTTCTTCGGCTGCCGCGCCGCCATTCCGCATCTGGAAAAGACCAAGGGAGCCATTATCAACACGGCTTCCGTCTCCGGTACCGGCGGCGACTGGGGCATGAGCCCCTACAATGCCGCCAAGGGCGCGGTCGTCAATCTCACCCGGGCTTTAGCGCTCGATCTCGGCAAGAAGGGCATCCGCGTCAACGCCGTCTGCCCAAGCTTCACCCGCACCGGCATGACCGAGAACATGCTGAAGGACGAAAGACTGGTGGCGAAATTCAAGGAGCGCATCCCGCTCGGCCGGATCTGCGAGCCGGAAGAGGTCGCTGCCGTCATCGCCTTCCCGGCAAGTTCGGATGCAAGCTTCGTCACCGGCGCGATGATCGCCGTCGACGGCGGTGTCTCCGCCTCGAACGGTCAGCCGGGTCAATAGGAGCACATCATGAAAAGTAGGTTGTTTGGCGAGGACAAGGCGGAACGCAGCTTCATCCTGGTGCTCGACAATGGCGAGGAAGCTTTCCAGGCAATCGGTCGTTTCGCCGAGGAACAGCAGATCGCCGGCGCATCGCTGACAGCCATCGGCGCCTTTTCGCGCGCGACCATCGGCTTCTTCGATTTCGCCAGCAAGAGTTACCGGAAAATTCCCGTCGAGGAGCAGTGCGAGGCGTTGAGTGCCATCGGCGATATCGCGCTCACCGACGATGGCAAGCCGAGCCTGCACCTCCACGTTGTCCTCGGCCTTTCCGACGGCTCGACACGCGGTGGCCATTTCATGGAGGGAACGGTGCATCCGACGCTGGAGATCGTCATCCGCGAGAACCCCGTCCATCTGTGCCGGCGGAAAAAACCGGAACTCGGTATCGCGCTGATCGATCTCGATGCGTGAGGCGACGGTCGGCGGCAACGCAACGGCAATGAACCATCAAGGATTTCGAGGAGAATGATTATGGCCACCACCGTCGGCGATTTCATTGTGGAACGGCTGCATGCCTGGGGCGTGCGGCGCATGTTCGGCTATCCCGGCGACGGCATCAACGGTGTGTTCGGGGCGCTCAACCGCGCCTCCGACAAGATCGAGTTCATCCAGGCCCGTCATGAGGAAATGGCGGCCTTCATGGCTTCGGCCTATGCCAAATTCTCCGGCAAGCTTGGCGTCTGCATCGCCACCTCGGGGCCCGGTGCGACCCATCTGGTCACCGGCCTCTACGATGCGCGCATGGATCACCAGCCCGTGCTGGCGATCGTCGGCCAGCAGGCGCGGCGGGCGCTGGGAGGCCATTACCAGCAGGAACTGGACCTTGCCGCCCTCTTCAAGGATGTCGCATCGGATTTCGTGCAGCAGGCCTCGATGCCGGCGCAAGTCCGCCACCTGATCGACCGGGCGGTGCGGATTGCCGTTGCTCGAAAGACAGTGACGGCGATCATCCTCCCCAACGATCTCCAGGAAATGCCCTATGAGGAACCGGAGAGGAAGCACGGTACGGTCCATTCCGGCGCCGGCTAACGTCCGCCGCGCATCCTGCCGCATGGCGACGACCTGCGGGTCGCCGCCGACATCCTGAATGCCGGCAGCAAGGTGGCGATGCTGGTCGGCGCCGGTGCGCTCGGCGCCACCGATGAGGTAATCGCCGTCGCCGAGCGCCTGAAGGCGGGCGCCGCCAAGGCACTACTCGGCAAGGCGGTGCTTCCCGATGACCTG
>DASWOH010000129.1:0-5153 GCA_036398815.1 Rhizobium sp.
GCGGTCAGCTCAGGTGCGACGGCAGCGACGTTGGCCGAGCATCTTATGATTTCGACGGCTTCTTCACCAAGACCCTCGGCGTCACGACCTGTGGCGAAATCAGGCTTGCCAACGCCGTTCTGAGGGATGTGTTCGGTCGTAGGAACCTCCAGCTCCTGACGGATGACGGGCGGCTTCTCGACCTCAAATTCTCCGACAAGCAGGCAGTGCCCGCAAACGGTGCGGCGCATGTGGACGTCACGGGCGAACTGCCTGACGTGACGGATCATTGGCGGCATTGAATGCCAGCCGGCACATTCGGGTTTTGAACAGCGGCACCCGCTTCGCCCGTCGCGGATCGCCAAACCAGGAGACTGTCATGACGACCGGCATACCCGTATGGAAATCGTCGACAAGTCCCGGGCGGATAGTTATCGAGAGAGCATGACATCGCGAGACGGAGAATGCCCGCGCGATGTGACCGCGGCGGCAGCGTGACCCCCTAGAGGCTGTTTGAAAACCCCTCGACCTCACATCCTGAGCTTGTCGAAGGATGCTCCAGTTCGCGCGGGGATTGGCCGCTTCCCGTGCCAAACTCAGCATGTTTCGACAGGCTCAACATGAGGTCGAGGGGGGCAAACGGCTCTTGGAGCGATTTTCGATCCGACAGAAGCGCTTTGATCGGCCGTCACCGGCCGGTTTAAACCGGCCAATGACGCAGAGTGTCCTGTTTCAAGCTGGGCGAATAGTGCCCTAGATTGCCGGCGTCTCCGGCACGAGTTCGGCAATCATTGCCTCGGTCGTGATCAGGAGCGAAGCCACGGAGCCGGCATCCTGGAGTGCGGTGCGGACCACCTTGGCCGGATCGATGATGCCGGCCTCGATCATGTCGAGATAGGCGCCGGCCTGCGCGTCGAAGCCGAGATTCGGGTCCTTGGCTTCGAGCAGCTTGCCGACGACGGTCGCACCCTCATAGCCGGCATTGTCGACGATCTGGCGGATAGGCGCTTCGAGCGCCCGCAGCACGATCGAGATGCCCGCTTTCACCTCGGCATTGTCGGCGACGAGGCCGGTGAGCGAGGCCTTGGCACGCAGCAGGGCGATGCCGCCGCCCGGCACGATGCCTTCCAGCACGGCCGCGCGGGTGGCGTTGAGCGCATCGTCGATGCGGTCCTTCTTCTCCTTGACCTCGATCTCGGTCGCGCCACCGACGCGGATGATGGCGACGCCGCCCGAGAGCTTGGCGAGCCGCTCCTGGAGCTTCTCCTTGTCGTAGTCCGAGGTCGTCTCCTCGATCTGGCCCTTGAGCTGCTGAACGCGGGCGGCGATGTCCTTCTTCTTGCCGGCGCCGTCGATGACCGTGGTCGTCTCCTTGTCGATCCGCACGCGCTTGGCGGTGCCGAGCATCTCGATCGTGACGTTTTCGAGCTTGATGCCGAGTTCCTCGGAGATGAGCTGGCCGGCAGTCAGAACTGCGATATCTTCCAGCATGGCCTTGCGGCGATCGCCAAAGCCCGGTGCCTTGACCGCCGCGACCTTGAGGCCGCCGCGCAGCTTGTTGACAACGAGGGTTGCCAAGGCCTCGCCTTCGACATCTTCCGAAAGGATCAACAGCGGCTTGCCGGTCTGCGCCACGGCTTCGAGCAGTGGCAGAAGCGGCTGGAGGCCGGAGAGTTTCTTCTCGTGGATCAGGATGTAGGGATCTTCGAGTTCCGCCATCATCTTCTCGGCATTGGTGATGAAGTATGGCGAGAGGTAGCCGCGGTCGAACTGCATGCCCTCGACGACATCGAGTTCGCTCTCGGCGGTCTTGGCCTCCTCGACGGTGATCACCCCCTCGTTGCCGACCTTTTTCATCGCCTTGGCGATCATGTCGCCTATGTCCTTGTCGCCATTGGCGGCGACGGTGCCAACCTGCGCGATTTCGTCGGAGGATTGCACCTTCTTGGCGCGCGTCTCGATATCCTTGACCACGGCGGCGACGGCGAGATCGATGCCGCGCTTGAGGTCCATCGGGTTCATGCCGGCGGCGACGAGCTTGACGCCTTCGCGGATGATGGAGGCGGCGAGCACGGTTGCCGTGGTGGTGCCGTCACCGGCCAGGTCGTTGGTCTTGTTGGCGACCTCGCGGACCATCTGCGCGCCCATGTTCTCGAATTTGTCCGAAAGCTCGACTTCCTTGGCGACGGTGACACCGTCCTTGGTGATGCGCGGCGCGCCATAGGATTTGTCGATGATGACGTTGCGGCCCTTGGGACCGAGCGTAACCTTGACGGCATTGTTGAGGATTTCCACGCCGCGCAGCAGCCTGTCGCGGGCGTCGGTGGAGAATTTTACGTCTTTGGCAGCCATGGATCAGGCCTCCGGTAGCAGAAAAAGGGAATAGGTGCGGACAAGGAGCGGCGATCAGCCGATCACGCCCATCACGTCGGATTCCTTCATGATGAGGATGTCCTCACCCTCGATCTTGACTTCGGTGCCCGACCATTTGCCGAACAGGATCTTGTCGCCGGCCTTGATGTCGAGCGGCACGATCTTGCCGGATTCATCGCGCGCGCCCGAGCCGACAGCGATCACTTCGCCCTCCTGCGGCTTCTCCTTGACGGTATCGGGGATGATGATCCCGCCCTTGGATTTTTCTGCGCCTTCGAGCCGCCGGACGGCGACCCGATCGTGGAGAGGTCGGAATTTCATGAAAATGCCCCTTCCGGGCTGGGCGCGCATCGGCACGCCTGTCCCCCTTTATATAGGCTCTTTGGCACTCGATAGATAGGAGTGCTAAACGGAGCCGCCATTTATCTGCGCGGGGCACCTCAGAATGGCTGCACCGGTCCACCGCCCGATGCCTTGTATTGCAGCTTTCGATGAAGCCATTCATCCGTAGCTGACATGTCGTGATCGGCGCTTCATCAAATAACCAGATCGCCGTCCTAGAATTCGCCCCAGTCCGCTCTTGCGCCCGATGCGGCTTTACTTGACGCTGTCGCCAAGACCAGCCGGGGTTTGCCCGAGCGTTCTGCGAGGGCCTGGCGAGCCAGTTGCTGCAGATCGGAGGGCGTGACGTTCTGCTTGCCGGCAGAGCCGGCCGTCGGCGCTGGGCTGTTTGCAAGATCATCGGTTCTGAATGCGGCGACCAGGTGGTTCAGTCCCTCGATCTGCTGTGCCAGGCTTCGGGCAGAAGCGGCGCTTTCCTCCGACAGGGCTGCGTTCTGCTGCGTGATCTCGTCCATATGGGCGACCGTCTGGCTCATCTCGCCGATGCCGTTGGCCTGCTCCGCGGTCGCGGTCGAGATTTCGGAGACGGTCGCGGAAACCTGGCCCGATGCATTCACGATCTGCTCGAGGGTCTCGCCAGCCGAACGGACAAGCCTTACGCCCTCGAGCACTTCCGCATCCGAGGCCTTGATCAGGGCGCTGATGTCGCGCGCGGCCTCTGCCGATCGTTGGGCAAGGGCCCGGACTTCGGAAGCGACGACGGCAAAACCGCGGCCGGCATCGCCGGCGCGGGCCGCCTCCACGGCCGCGTTCAATGCCAGCAGGTTGGTTTGGAAAGCGATGCCGTCGATCACGGAGGTGATATCGGAAATCCTGCGCGCGCCCTGTTCGATCCGCTCCATGGCGGCTATCGCCGTCCGAACGATATCTCCGCCGGTTCGCGCGACCTTGGCGGCCTCGTCGGCCAGGAGCACCGCCTCGTGGGACGACGAGGCCGATGCCTTGACGGAGGCTGCGAGTTGCTCCGTCGTCGCAGCGGTCTGCTGCAGGGACGATGCCTGCTGTTCGGTGCGTGTCGACAAGTCGTCCGCACCGGAATTGATCTCGCGGGCCGAGGCGCCTATTTGCGCCGTGGTCGATTTAATCGTCGTCACCATGTCCAGCAGACGCTCGGCGGTGCCGTTGAAGTCGTCGCGGATGCGGGCATATTCCTCCGGGATATCCTCGGGGATGCGATAGATCAGGTCTCCCCTCGTTAGAGCCGTCATGCCCTCCGCGAGATAGCCGACCGCCTTGGCGCGTTCCGTGGATTTAGCCTGCTCGACCGCCTCTATCTCGGCCTCGGCCTTTTTCCGCGCGGCCTCGGACGCCTCAAGATAGACGGAAATCGAATAATCCATATCGAGGAGCGCCGCTTTTACCAGGGCGCCGAGCTCCGCGGCGACATCCCCGGCGTTGGAGGGCGAGGCACCGAAGCGGCCTTTCGGCCACCTTTCCTTGACGACGCTCGCGGCCAGGGCCTCGATGACGAGCGCGTAGCCTCCGATATACCAGCGCGGCTCCAACCCGATCCGCGCATGAATTTGGCCCACTTTCGTCACCGCATCGACATAGCCCTGATCGAACTGGCCGGCGGCGATGCGGTCCCAATGCAGCAATTGCCGGGATTTCGCGCTGTCGACGGCGCTTTGCCCGGAAAAGAATTTCTGCGTTTGAGGAAAGGCGCGGATTTGACGATAGAAACCGTCGAGCGCCTGAGGCAGGTCGCGCTTGATGACGCCGCCGATATTGCGAAGCTTCTGCTGTGTCGCCGCGTCCAGATTCATGAAATCGAGGCGTGTGGCAAGGTCCTGAGGATTTGACATTTCGCGGGTCTCACAGGTCGGTGGCAAGTGAGAAAATACTTAATCGAATGCGTTAATTTTCTCTGAATCAGGCCCGTCTATACCAAAAAAATTGAAATAGAAATCAATATATTTAGAATACTAATAAATAATTTGTTTGTCTTATTAAAATAGTATAAAATATTTTAAACTATAACACTTTATAAGTCATAATATAATTATATCTACACAAGGTGCGTGAGACGGATCGGCAAAATTATACGAAAATCGACAAAATATGACATAACTCTACGGCATGTCGTGCGACATGTTCCTTCCCGCTGTGAGTTGAGGGATCCGCTGCAGATCAGGCGCATCAACCCTAACTGGCCTGCGCCCTTTGAACTGGTCCACCCTTAAGTAAGTCTTCGGATTGTCCTGATCCTCATACAAATCCAGCGCGAAGGCTCTTTCCGCCTTTCGCGCTGGGGCGGCCATCAAGAAAATGAGTTTCCCATGATGCACGCCGATCTCGGCGATGTCGCCATGCGTGCCGTTGGACAGGTTGCATTCGTGGATCAGCTTGAGCACATGGGGATTCTGTCGCCCACCCAGCCTTGAACATTGTTCCAGATT
>DASWOH010000130.1:0-9473 GCA_036398815.1 Rhizobium sp.
TCTGGAAGGTCGAAAAGCCCGGCCTGAAGCCCTCCTGGCTGCTCGGCACCATGCATGTCAGCGACACGCGCGTCACGACCATGCCGAAGGGTGCGGCCGAGGCCAGTGCCGCAGCCGATACGATCGTCGTCGAATCCGATGAAATCCTCGACGACAAGAAGGCGGCGGCGGCCCTCTTCATCAATCCGTCGCTGACCATGCTGCCCGACGGCGGGACCATCGGCCAGCATCTCTCGCCCGAGGACAACGCGAAGCTGGAAGCGGGCCTGAAACAGCGCGGCGTGCCGCTTGCCGCCGTCTCCCACATGCAGCCCTGGTTGATTTCGAGTTCTTTCCAGATGACCGGCTGCGAGATCCGCCGCAAGGCGTCCGGTGTCAAATTCCTCGATCAGAAGCTCGCCGCCGATGCCGCTGCCAACGGCAAGCAGGTCAAGGGATTGGAGACGCTGGCCGAACAGGCCAAGGCGATGAGCGATCTGCCGATCGAACTGCACCTGAAATCGCTGCTCCAGACGCTGGAACTCGGCGACAGGATCAACGACATCAACGAAACGATGACCGACCTCTATCTCGCGGGCAATATCGGCGCGATCCTGCCGATGCTGAAGGACGTCGACCCGGATCAGAAACTGTCCGACGACGATGCGTCCGCCTTCGAGCAGCGCATCATTCTCGACCGCAACAAGGTGATGGCCGAACGCGCAGCCCCCATCCTCGCCAAGGGCAACACCTTCATGGCTGTCGGCGCGCTGCATCTGGTGGGTGATGAAGGACTGGTTGCACTGTTGCGCAAACAGGGCTTTACGGTGACAGTCATCGACTGACCGCACCCATTCTTTTTCCAAAGTCGATCAGCATTGTCCCGACAATCAGCCGGTGGAACGGCGTGATCACGGCGATATAGATTCTGCCGAGCAAGATGTTCCGCTTCACCAGCGTCGTCGCATCGACAAGCCGGCATCCCTCACCGTCATCCCGCACGTCGATCACGATGCGAAAATCGAGATGCTTGTCATCAAAACCGAGAACGACCTGGTTGTCCGATTGGCTGACGACCGGGAAGAAACCGATCATCTCAGCCCCATCGGGTGCACGATATTCGGTGGATCGCAGGCCGAAAATGCCGGTCACCGCATCGCGCAGCCTCAGCAGCGACCGCACCCAAAGCGGAAAATGATCGAGCATCATGCGCGCAGCGGCGATAGCCGTAAAATCGGATTTCGGAACTTGCAGCTCGAAGCAATCCGCCCAATCCGCCCCCGGCAATGCAGGGTGTGGCATGTGTGGTTTAATCATTATCGGCTTTGCCGGCATCATCTCATCCGCTGTCTCAGTTTCTGCAAACTAGCACAATCGGCATAGTGTGAGACATGCAAACGCCGGCTGCGGCAATTCGCTCAAGACAACCGGCAAAAGAAAACGGCGGCCGTCACCACAGCCGCCGTTCACATCAAAAGACACGTCTTCTTACAACTTACATGTGGATCGGCTTGAAGAAGGTCGCTAGCGCCGCTTCCTTCACGGCTTCCGACATGGTCGGATGCGCGTGGCAGGTGCGGCCGAGATCTTCCGAGGAGCCGCCGAATTCCATCAGCACGGTAACCTCGTGGATCATTTCGCCGGCGCCGAAGCCGACGATGTGGCCGCCGAGAACGCGGTCCGTTTCCTTGTCCGCCAGGATCTTGACGAAGCCGTCCGTCGCCAGCATGGCGCGGGCGCGGCCATTGGCGGAGAACGGGAACTTGCCGACCTTGTAGGCGATGCCAGCCGCCTTCAGCTCTTCCTCGGTCTTGCCGACGGAAGCGACTTCCGGCTGCGTGTAGACCACGCTCGGAATGACGTCGTAGTTCACATGGCCCGCCTGGCCGGCGAGGATTTCGGCGAGCGCCACGCCCTCGTCTTCCGCCTTGTGCGCCAGCATCGGGCCCTTTACCACGTCGCCGATGGCATAGATGCCGGGGACATTGGTCTTGAAGTGACCGTCGATTTCGACGCGGCCGCGGTTGTCGAGCACAACGCCGGCTTCTTCGAGGCCGAGGCCGGCCGTATAGGGCTTGCGGCCGGTGGAGACCAGCACGACATCGGCGTCGAGCACGATCTTGTCACCGCCCTTGGCCGGCTCGAAGGTAACCTTGGCGCCCTTGCCCACCTTCTCGACGCCGGTAACCTTGGCGCCGAGATGGAATTCGATGCCCTGCTTGGCCAGCATGCGCTGGAACTGCTTGGAAACTTCGCCGTCCATGCCGCCGAGGATGGTGTCGAGATATTCGACGACGGTGACCTTGGAGCCGAGACGCGACCAGACCGAGCCAAGCTCGAGGCCGATGACGCCGCCGCCGACGACAACCAGGTTTTCCGGCACCTTGTCGAGCGCGATGCCGCCGGTGGACGAGATGATGACCTTCTCATCGATTTCGAGCGGCACGCCCGGAATGCCGGCAACGTCGGAGCCGGTGGCGATGACGATGTTCTTAGCCTCGATCTCGGTCACCTTGCCGTCCTCAGCCGTGACGGAAACCTTGCCGGCGGAAACGATCTTGCCGGTGCCCTGGAACGTATCGATCTTGTTCTTCTTGAAGAGGAAGGCGACGCCATCGACGTTCGACTTCACGGTCGCATCCTTGTGCGCCATCATCTTCGGAAGGTTGAGCGTCGGCGCGGCGACTTCGACGCCGAGCGCATCCATGCCGTGACCGGCATGATGGAACATTTCGGACGCGTGCAGCAGCGCCTTGGACGGGATGCAGCCGACGTTGAGGCAAGTGCCGCCGAAGGTGCCGCGCTTTTCGACCACCGCAACCTTGAGGCCGAGCTGCGCCGCCTTGATGGCGCAGACATAGCCGCCGGGGCCGGTTCCGATAATGATCACATCGTAGGACATGGTTTAATTTCCTTGTTTTGTATCTCTAGAGCGTCATGACGCTCTAATTATTTGATTAAGCATGATCTTATCCGAAAACCGCTATACACTTTCCGGGATCATGCTCCAGTTAGTCGGCCGCCCGCGCCAGGGCGAGGCGGATGCCGAAGCCGACAAGTGCGGCTCCGGTGATGCGGTTGAACCATTTGCCGCTGGCGATGAAGCGATCGCGGATCGGCTTGACGGTGAAGAAGATGGAGACGCCGGCAAACCAGGCGACCAGCGCGGTCGCCATGCCGATGCCGTAGCTGAACTGGATCAGCGCCGGCGTATCGTGATGCACGAGCGTCGAAAACAGCGACAGGAAAAACAGCACCGGCTTGGGATTGAGCGCATTGGTGATGAAGCCCGTCGCCAGGCAGCGCCAAACGGAAACCGGCTTGCGGTCCTCGTCGGTGATCTCGATTTCCTTGACCTTGAAACCCGGCTCGCGGAAGGACTTGATGCCGAGATAGACGAGATAAAGGACGCCGGCCCATTTGATCAGGCTGAACAGCACCAGCGATTGCGAGACGATCAGGCCGAGGCCGAGAATGGTGTAGCTGATGTGGAAGAGCAGCGAGAAGCCCATGCCGAGGCCGGTCATTATCGCCGCGCGGCGGCCATGCACGATGCTCTGGCGCAGGATCACCGCAAAGTCGGCGCCGGGTGCGACGATGAAGATCGAAAATACGGCCATCAGGCCAAGGAATTCCCAAACATACTGCATAATTTCCGCCTTTTCCGCTTAACGACCGCCGCTTACATTGAGGATTGAGCCCGTTATATAGGATGCCTGGGGTCCCAATAGGTAGAGGATCGCGTCGGCAACCTCATCCGCCGTGCCGGCCCGCTGCATCGGAATGGTCGGGCTCAAGTCACGCACGCGGTCCGGCAACCCGCCGGAGGCGTGGATATCGGTGTCGATGATGCCGGGGCGAACCCCATTGACGCGGATGCCTTCGGTCACGACTTCGCGCGCCAGCCCGATCGTAAAGGTGTCTATCGCGCCCTTCGACGCTGCGTAGTCGACATACTGGCCGGCCGAGCCGAGGATCGCCGCCATCGACGAGACATTGACGATCGCTCCTCCCTTGCCGCCGTGACGGGTCGACATGCGGCGCACGGCCTGCCCGGCACAGAGGATCGAGCCGGTGACGTTGATACGGAACATGCGGTCGAGCCGCTCGGGCGTCATTTCGTCCACGCGCTCCGGCACATCGACGATGCCGGCATTGTTGACGAGACCGTCCAGCCGGCCGAAATGTTGATCGACGGCGGAAAAGATCGCCTGGATATCACCGGCCACACCGACATCGCCGGCAACCGCGATCGCCTCGCCGCCGCCATCGCGGATGGCAGCGACCACCGTCTCTGCGGCCGCCTTGTTGGACGCATAGTTGACGGCCACGGCCCAGCCCTGCCGCGCAGCGGCAATCGAGACTGCCGCACCGATGCCGCGGCTGCCGCCAGTGACGAGAAGAACGGGAGATTTGCCTGTCATTCGCCGCATCCTTTCAAGGTCAGGACATCCCAGGGAGCGACGGTCGCCTTGCCTTCGCCCCAGATGATGGATTGCCGGATCGAAGGTCCGAGCGCCGGCAGGAACAGCCGCGCCGCAGCTCCGGCGCCCTCCGTCGGCAGCGCACCGATATCGCCCTTCATGTCCGAGGCATAGATCATGCCCTGCCAGACGGTGCAGGCGCGCAGATCGGCGCCCGTGACGTCACCATCAGGGCAATTGAACATGATCGCGCCGTTGGCGTGCGGCCCATCGTCCGAGCGCATGATCACGCCGTCCGCCACGATCGGCGTGTTGCGCACGGTAAACTTGAATTTGTTGCTGACGGCAGCCGCCGGGCCTGCCGGCTCGAAACGCAGCTCATAGGCGTCGTCCATGTCGCCATAGATGGCCTTTTCCTGCACGCATTCGTCTGCGCGCGCCAGTGCGGGGATCGCCATCAGCGCCGTCATCGCCCAGGGGGCCAATCGTGCCATTGCGCGGTTCGCCGGCATCACTCGCCCCCCGATTCGTGCCGGCCGTCCGCATTTTCGGTCACCCCGAAATCCGTGAACAGCACAAGTGGGCGATTATTGGCATCGAGGCCCCAGAAGACCGGATAGAAACCGTCGCCCCAGCCGCTCCAGAAGATCGCGACATTGCCGCGCTTGCCGGTCACCGGCCGGTGCATGACGTATTTGTCGTCGTTCACCTTGATCTCGGGCGCCAGGACATCGTCGTAATAATTGATGTCGGAGGAGGATTTCTCGGCGCGGACCTGCTGTTCCCGCTCCTGGATCAAGGCAAAAGTATCGGCATCCATGTAGCAGCCGAGACCGGCATCGACCGGATAGCCGAAGAACTCGTCGTTCTTCAACGACTTGATATCCTGACCGGCAATCACCGCCAGTTCCCAACGCACCGGCTTGCCTGGGCCGAACCGCAGGCTGGCGGCGGCGATGCGGCCGAAAGCTTCATAGAGTGTCACGGGATAAGTGCCGGGCGGAACGGTTCTGACGAAGGCCGGGCGGTCCGCCCCGACCAGCGGATCGCTGGCGACGATGTGGCCCGAGGTCAGTTCGACATCGCCCATATGGAAGGTGGTCACTGCCCTTGAGGCGAGATCGGCGTCGCTCAGCGACGCCAGATCGAGATTGCTGCTGAGCTTTGCCGCGTCGAGGTCATCCGCGACGGCAGACGATGGCAACCATGCGGCGACGGCACACAAAAGTCCGCGCATCGTCCGCATAGGCCATGTCCACATGAGCCGGTCGCTCCCTTAGAGATCGAGAACGAGACGTTCCGGATCTTCCAGGCTTTCCTTGACGCGCACGAGGAAGGTCACGGCTTCCTTGCCGTCGACCATGCGGTGGTCATAGGAGAGCGCCAGATACATCATCGGGCGGATGACGACCTGACCGCCGATGGCGACCGGACGCTCCTGGATCTTGTGCATGCCGAGAATGCCCGACTGCGGCGCATTCAGGATCGGCGAGGACATCAGCGAACCGTAGACACCACCATTGGTGATGGTGAAGGTGCCGCCCTGCATGTCGGCCATCGACAGCGTGCCGTCGCGGGCAGCCTTCGCCAGACGGCCAAGTTCCTTCTCGACCTCGGC
The DNA here is from genome assembly GCA_036398815.1 of Rhizobium sp. GTDB lineage: Bacteria > Pseudomonadota > Alphaproteobacteria > Rhizobiales > Rhizobiaceae > Rhizobium. The sequence goes on from DASWOH010000130.1 coordinate 6,022, forward strand.
GATCGACATCTGGTCGGCATCGCGAATGACCGGAACGACGAGGCCCTTGTCGGTGCCGACAGCCATGCCGATGTGGCAGTAGTTCTTGTAGACGATATCGGTGCCGTCGATCTCGGCGTTGACGGCCGGGAGTTCCTTCAGCGCATGCGTGACGGCCTTGGTGAAGAAGCCCATGAAGCCGAGCTTCACGCCATGCTTCTTCTCGAAGACGTCCTTGTACTTGTTGCGCAGGTCCATGACGGCCTTCATGTCCACCTCGTTATAGGTGGTGAGCATGGCGGCGGTGTTCTGCGCATCCTTGAGGCGGCGTGCGATCGTCTGGCGCAGGCGGGTCATCTTGACGCGCTCTTCGCGACCGGCGTCTTCAACCGTCGTCGGCGCGCGCGCGGCAACCGGAGCGGCCGGGACGGCGGCAGGCGCCGAAGCGGCCTTGGCGACGGCGGCGATGACATCACCCTTCAGGACCTGGCCGCGCTTGCCGCTGCCATCGACCTGTTCGGCGGAGATATTGCTCTCGGCAAGCAGCTTGGCGGCGGCGGGAGCCGGCGGCATGGCGGAGGCCGGAGCGGAAACGGCGGGTGCGGCAACCGGGGCAGCAGCAGCCGGAGCGGGTGCTGCGGCAGCGGCCGGCGCGGCGGCCTGTGCCGGAGCAGCGGCGGCGCCGTTGCCCGCAGAGATCTGGCCGAGCAGCGCGCCAAGGCCGACTGTCTCACCGGCCTGGGCGACGATTTCGGAGAGCGTGCCGGCGATCGGCGAGGGAACTTCGATCGTCACCTTGTCGGTTTCCAGCTCGACAATCGGCTCATCGACCTTGATTGCGTCGCCGACCTTCTTGAACCAGGTGCCGACGGTCGCTTCGCTGACGGACTCGCCGAGGGTAGGAACGCGGATTTCAGTGGCCATTGTTCAGATCCTGATTTTTCGTCTTATGAGTTAGATAGAATTTCCGGCGACAGATGGCCGGGGAATGATCGAAAGTATCGGCATTTCCGATGTCGGTGACGCTCATACCGAAGGCACCGTCGGCCTCGAAGGCCATACCGGCATTCGCATGTCGATACCGATAGGCGGCGTGTTGCTGCATGGCGGCCATCTCCTCCCCTGCGGCGTCATCCGGAAAGCCGGAGCGCGATGGCACAAGTTTCAGATGAAAATAGGCCATCGCGCAACCCCTTGCTTAACCGCCGAGCGCATCCTCCAGGAATGCAGCCAGCTGCGACAGGTGCTTGGACATCAGGCCCGTCGCCGGAGAGGCGGCGGCCGGACGGCCGGTGTAGCGAACCCGCTGGTACTTGGCATCGATATGGGCGAGCACCCACTCCAGATAAGGATCGATGAAGGACCATGCGCCCATGTTCTTCGGCTCTTCCTGGCACCAGACCATCTCCGCATTGCGGAAGCGGCTGAGCTCGTTGATCAGCGCCTTGGCCGGGAACGGATAGAGCTGTTCGATGCGCAGCAGGTAGATATCGTCGATGCCGCGCTTTTCGCGCTCCTCCAGCAGGTCGTAATAGACCTTGCCCGAGCAGATGACGACGCGACGGATCTTGTTGTCCTTCTGCAGCTTGATCGGGCCGTCCTTGATCACTTCCGCATCGTCCCACAGCAGGCGATGGAAAGAGGATTCCCCCGCCATCTCCGCCAGGCTCGACACGGCGCGCTTGTGGCGCAGCAGCGACTTCGGCGTCATCAGGATCAGCGGCTTGCGGAAGTCGCGCTTCAGCTGACGGCGCAGGATATGGAAGTAGTTCGCCGGCGTCGTAACGTTGGCGACCTGCATATTGACTTCGGCGCAAAGCTGCAGGAAGCGTTCGAGGCGAGCCGAGGAGTGTTCCGGACCCTGGCCTTCATAGCCGTGCGGCAGCAGGCAGACGAGACCGGACATGCGCAGCCACTTGCGCTCGCCCGACGAGATGAACTGGTCGAAGATGACCTGCGCACCGTTGGCGAAGTCGCCGAACTGGGCTTCCCAGAGCGTCAGCGCGTTCGGGCGGGCCAGCGAGTAACCGTATTCGAAACCGAGAACCGCTTCTTCCGACAGCATCGAGTTGATGACTTCGTAGCGGGCCTGGGTCGGCGACAGGTTGGCGAGCGGGATGTAGCGCTCTTCGGTTTCCTGATCGTAGAGAACCGAATGACGCTGCGAGAAGGTGCCGCGTTCGCAATCCTGGCCGGAAAGACGGATCTTGTGGCCTTCGATCACCAGCCCCCCGAAAGCCAGCGCTTCCGCCATGGCCCAATCGATGCCTTCGCCGGTCTGCACCATGTTGGCGCGGTTTTCCATGAAGCGCTGGATGGTGCGGTGCGCATGGAAGCCGGCCGGAATTTCCGACAGCTTGCGGCCGATCTCCTTCAGCGTCTTCATCGGCACGGCGGTCTTGCCGCGGCGCTGTTCGTCGGCATTGTCGGCCGCATGCAGGCCCGACCACTCGCCGTCCAGCCAGTCGGCCTTGTTCGGCTTGTAATGCTGGCCGGCCTCGAACTCCTGCTCGAGATGGGCGCGCCAGTCGGCCTTCATCTTTTCGACTTCGCCTTCGGTCAGCACGCCTTCGGCGACCAGCCGCTCGGAATAGAGCTGCAACACCGTCTTGTGGGCGCGGATGACCTTGTACATCGCCGGCTGCGTGAAGGACGGTTCGTCGCCTTCATTATGGCCGTAGCGGCGGTAGCAGAACAGATCGACCACGACCGGCTTGTGAAACTTCATGCGGAATTCGGTCGCAACCTTGGCCGCATAGACCACGGCTTCCGGATCGTCGCCATTCACATGGAAGATCGGCGCCTCGATCATCTTGGCGACGTCGGACGGATAGGGCGACGAGCGCGAGAAGGCCGGATTGGTGGTGAAGCCGATCTGGTTGTTGATGATGACATGCATCGTGCCGGCGACGCGGTGGCCGCGCAGGCCCGACAGGCCGAGGATTTCGGCAACCACGCCCTGACCGGCGAAAGCAGCGTCGCCGTGGATCAGGAGCGGCACGACCTTGGCGCGTTCGGACAGCGGAATGATGTCACCATCCCAGACAGCGGCCCCCATATCCTGCTTGGCGCGGGCCTTGCCCATGACGACGGGATTGACGATTTCCAGATGCGACGGATTGGCCGTCAGCGAAACGTGCACCTTGGCGCCATCGAAATCGCGGTCGGAGGACGCGCCGAGATGGTACTTCACATCGCCCGAGCCTTCGACTTCGTCCGGCGCGTAGGAACCGCCCTTGAACTCGTGGAAGATCGCCCGGTGCGGCTTGCCCATGACCTGGGAGAGCACGTTCAGGCGGCCGCGATGGGCCATGCCGAACACAGCTTCCCTGAGGCCCAGCTGGCTGCCGCTCTTCAGGATCTGCTCCAGCGCCGGGATCAGCGATTCGCCGCCGTCGAGGCCGAAACGCTTGGTGCCCTTGAACTTGACGTCGAGGAACTGCTCGTAGCCTTCGGCTTCGATGACCTTCTGC
>DASWOH010000131.1:0-7500 GCA_036398815.1 Rhizobium sp.
TCTACTCGCACGCTATCGCGACCGGCGTCTGGCGCGCGAGCCTGTGTCGCGCATTCTCGGACGGCGCGAATTCTGGGGACTGTCATTTTCCGTCTCCGAGGCGACGCTTGATCCGCGCCCGGACAGCGAGGTATTGGTGGAGGAGGCGATTGCCGCACTTGATGGCTGCGCCAATCCACGAGTGCTTGATCTTGGTACGGGCACCGGATGCCTGCTGCTGGCGATTCTGTCGGATATCGCCGGTGCAACTGGCATTGGTGTGGATATTTCACCCGAAGCTGTTTCAATGGCGCGCGTCAATGCGCTGCAACTGGGACTTGAGCACAAGGCCGCGTTTCATCAGGGCGACTGGATGGACGGGCTGGATGAACGATTTGATCTCGTCATTTCCAATCCGCCCTATATTCCATGCGCGGACATAGTGGGGCTTGAGCCGGAGGTGCGGACTTTTGATCCGCAAGCGGCGCTGGATGGTGGAGCAGACGGGCTTGACGCCTACCGGCTTCTGGCGGACGGTCTGGGACGGGTTTTGAAGTCCGGGGGTATGGCAATCATTGAGCTCGGGGCCGGACAGGCCGAGGCCGTCAGCGGGCTTTTCTTAGCGGCAGGGCTGGGGATAGAGTGTATCGCGGACGATCTTGGCGGAGTGCCCAGAGCCCTGATCGTGACAAATTGATAAAAACAGCCAAAACAGTGGATACAAAAAATGATTGGAAATCGCGCAGTTAGGGGCTAGGTTCTTTGGCAGGAATCGAGCCGTACTTCACTTAACGTCACTCAGGGCACTGGCCCGGTGGAAATTCTCGCTCCTTGTGCCTTCAGGCAGTAGCTCAAAAAAAGCTCAGGTAGGTGGGATAGGTGGTGGATCGTGCTTCAGGCATGTGCTGCGTACTTTTTTATGTGTGCAGACATCCCGGGCACTCTCCGGAGGCTCAAAATTCTGGGCATTCATGGGATGGAAGGTCGGTCAGTCCGATCTGAAGGGATAAGGCATTTCTTTTTTAGCGGAGATGCCCGGACCGCTCGGCGAGTTGGACCGGCGCTACAGAATTTTCATCTGCCTGCGTCATCGGTGCACGGCAAGAACGGTGAGTGAATGAGACCGATGCAACCAAATAGTGAGAAACAAGTGGACATGAGGCAGGGGCAAAACTCCAAGCGCTCCCGGGGTCGGGGACGCAAGCCACCGCAGAATAACGTCAACCGCACTTACGACAGTAACGGTCCTGATGTGAAAATTCGTGGTACCGCAGCCCATATTTGCGAAAAGTACCAGCAGCTTGCTCGTGATGCCGCGTCATCCAGCGATCGCGTCGCGGCGGAAAATTATTATCAGCACGCTGAACATTACTATCGCGTCCTGATGGCTTCGCAGGGCATATCCGAAGGCGTGGCGCCGCGCCCGCAGCTCGGCTACCGCCCCGATGAAGACGAGGGGGACGAGGATGAGGTGCCACAGCAGAACGGTAACGGCGCGCCCCAGTTTCAGCGCCCCGACCAGCGCGACCGCAACGATCAGCAGCGCAATGACCGTGGCAACCGCAACGACCAGCGTGGCGAGCAGCCCTACCATCAGCGTTCCGAAGCGCCGCAGCGCGAAGCCCGGGAGCCGCGCGATCAGCGCGACTATCGTGGTGAATCCCGCGAGCAGCGGGACCAGAGGGAGCAGCGCGAGCCGCGTGAGCAGCAGCGAACCGACCCGCGCCCGGAGATACCGCGCAACCAGCCTGTGCAGAATCAGCCCATCGAGGCGTCGGCGATGCCGCAGCCCTCGATTCCGGCAAATGCTTTCCCCGGTGTCACTGTCGGTGATAACGCACCTGTGCGGACGCCGCGTGAAACGGAAGCCGGTCCAGTCGTGAACGACGCAACCGGTGAGGGCGCTGATCTGCGCCGCCGCACCCCGCGCCGTCGCCGCCCCCGCTTTGAGGGGGGGGCCGAAGGCGAGGGCATATCCCATGCTGACGCGCAGGATGCTGAGCCGAGGCAGGCTTCTTTCGATGCCGTGGTTTCCGCACCGGAAGCTCCGGCTGCCGCGGCGGCTCCTGAAGGCCATGCGGAAGTTCCGGCTTCTGCGCCAGTGAAGGCGCCTCGCGCGCCTCGCACGCCGCGTGCTGCTCGTCCTGCGCCTGAGAAAAGCGAAGTCTGAGGCGGATCAGTGGATTAAAGAGTGCGCCGCCCCTTGTCATGAGGGGCGGCGTTTTCATGCCGGGGACGCATGCGCCAGCCGGTCGCCGGGCTTGATCGAGCCTGCGCCCGTCACCTTGGCGTAAAGGCCGAGGAAGCTGTGCCCATAGCTGCGCAGCAAGGTGGCTGGAATGGTCATATCTCGCGCGCCTGTGGCTGGATCGACGTTGGTCGCCGCGCAGCGGACGATAGGCTCGACCCCTTCCAGCTCGACAGAGCCCAGCGTGAGACTTCGGGTGCTCCAGTTATGGTCAACCCATGGTTCGAGGCCCTCGACATAGACATTGGCGCGGAAGCGCAGCGGATCGACCGGGCGGCCTGTGATCTGCTCCAGCGCGCGCACGCTCGCCAGATTGATGATCGAGATATATTTTGCGGGCACGTCGCTGAAACTGAAGCCTGGGGCATGGACGATCCGGGGCGCCCCCTTTATGCGGCCCCTCATATAATCTGACATGAATGCCTCGATCGCGGCGCGTCCTTCCGGCTGGCCGAGGTCTGCTGTGATCAGTTCTTCATTGCCCCGGTGAATGCTGAGAAGCTGTGTCGCCTCGTCGAACCGGGTTCTGAGTCGCGCCAGCTCCTCGTGCAGCATGAGTTCCAGAAAGAAGCGCTTGGGGAAATAGGCGGGGTTCTCCTCGTCAAAGACCCGCTTGCCCTGTTCGATGGCATAGGCCCGGTCCCAGGGGAAACAGTCACCGGGACCGAGTGTCACGTGACCCATGGATTCCGGGCTCAAACCCTTGACCGGATAGCGATAAAGGGCGGTAATTCTGGCCTCGACCGGCATTTTTAATCCTCTCGGCGAAACAGCAATAAATCGGCGACGGGAGTCCTTGTGTGACCTGAATGCCACACCATATTTCTTGCATGCCGGCGCCTTTTCAGGGCCGGGAGGAGAGGCCGTTAAGCCTCTCATCATTAGAAGTGTCTAGGGCGCCGTGAGGCCTGCCAAGAGCCAATTGTTGAATGGTTCAGGCAAGGATGGCGTGCCGGAAAGGGAAAGACATGGATTTCGAGAAATATACCGACCGGAGCAAGGGGTTCGTCCAGTCCGCGCAGGGACTGGCGGTGCGTTCGGGGCATCAGCGTTTCACCCCCGAACATCTGCTGAAAGTTCTGCTCGACGATGAGGAAGGCCTCGCCGCTGGTCTGATCCGCGCGGCGGGCGGCCGTCCCGATCAGGCACTGCTTGGCGTCGAAACCGTGCTCGAGCGCCTGCCCAAGGTGGAAGGCGCGGGCGCGGGGCAGCTTTATCTTGCGCCGGAGACGGCGAAACTCTTCGATCAGGCCGAAAAGCTCGCCAAGCAGGCGGGGGATTCCTATGTGACCGCCGAGCGGCTTCTCCTTGCGCTGCTGATCGAGCCCGGTACGGAATCGGAAAAGATTCTCAAGACGGCAGGCGTGACGGCGGCCGGCCTGAATGAGGCGATCAACCGGGTGCGCAAGGGCCGCACGGCGGATTCGACCTCGGCCGAGGATTCCTATGAGGCGCTGAAGAAATATGCCCGCGACCTCACCGCGGACGCCCGCGAAGGCAGGCTCGATCCGGTGATCGGCCGCGACGATGAAATCCGCCGCACCATGCAGGTGCTGTCGCGCCGGACCAAGAACAATCCGGTGCTGATCGGCGAGCCGGGTGTGGGCAAGACCGCGATTGCCGAAGGCCTCGCGCTGCGGATCGTCAATGGGGACGTGCCAGAAAGCCTGCGCGACAAGCAGTTGATGGCGCTCGATCTCGGCTCACTCATCGCGGGCGCGAAATATCGCGGTGAATTCGAGGAGAGGCTGAAGGCGATTCTTGCCGAGGTCGGGGCCGCCGAAGGCCAGATCATCCTCTTCATCGATGAAATGCACACGCTGGTTGGCGCGGGCAAGACGGATGGCGCAATGGACGCCTCCAATCTGCTCAAGCCTGCGCTGGCGCGTGGCGAACTTCATTGCGTTGGCGCAACGACATTGGAGGAGTACCGCAAATATGTGGAGAAGGATGCGGCGCTTGCGCGGCGTTTCCAGCCCATCTTCGTCAATGAGCCGAGCGTCGAGGACACCATCTCGATCCTGCGCGGCATCAAGGAAAAGTACGAGCTTCACCATGGCGTGCGCATTACCGATGCGGCGATCGTGTCCGCAGCCGTGCTTTCCGATCGCTATATCTCCGACCGGTTCCTGCCGGACAAGGCCATAGATCTTGTGGACGAGGCGGCAAGCCGCTTGCGCATGCAGGTCGATTCAAAGCCGGAGGAGCTCGACGAGATTGACCGGCGCGTGATGCAGCTCAAGATCGAGCGCGAGGCGCTGAAAAAGGAAACCGACGTCGCCTCGAAGGAGCGGCTTGAAAAGCTCGAATCGGAACTCTCGGAACTGGAGAAGGAATCGGCTGATCTGTCGGCCAAATGGCAGGCGGAAAAGTCGAAGCTCGCCAGCGCGCAGAAGATCAAGGAAGAGCTTGATGGAGCCCGCAGCGAGCTCGCCCAGGCGCAGCGCGACGGGCGGCTGGAACGGGCATCCGAACTGGCTTACGGCATCATCCCGGACCTTGAGCGCAAGCTGACAGAGACCGAGAAGAATGCAAATCAAGGGACGATGGTCGATGAGGCGGTGACGGAAAATCACGTGGCCCAGATCGTCTCGCGATGGACGGGCATTCCGGTCGACAAGATGCTCGAAGGCGAGCGCGACAAGCTCCTCAATATGGAGAAGGAACTGTCACGCCGGGTCATCGGGCAGGCGCAGGCCGTCTCTGCCGTCTCGCGCGCGGTCAGGCGTGCGCGCGCAGGCTTGCAGGATCCTTCGAGGCCCATCGGCTCGTTCCTGTTCCTTGGGCCGACTGGCGTCGGCAAGACAGAATTGACCAAGGCGCTCGCCAACTTCATGTTCGATGACGATCAGGCGATCTGCCGTCTCGACATGTCGGAATATATGGAAAAGCACTCCGTATCCCGCCTGATCGGCGCGCCTCCGGGCTATGTCGGTTATGAGGAGGGCGGCGCGCTCACTGAGGCCGTGCGCCGGCGGCCCTATCAGGTCGTGCTGTTCGACGAGATCGAAAAGGCGCATCCCGATGTCTTCAACGTGCTGCTTCAGGTTCTGGATGATGGTCGTCTGACCGACGGGCAGGGCCGCACGGTCGATTTCAAGAACACGATCATTATCCTCACCTCCAATCTGGGGTCGGAATATCTGGCTGACCAGAAGGAGGATGAGCCGGTGGAGGCAGTGCGCGGGCTTGTCATGGATGTGGTGCGCTCACGCTTCCGGCCTGAGTTCCTGAACCGGCTGGATGAGGTGCTGCTGTTCCATCGCCTGACCCGTGAGCAGATGGATGGCATCGTCGAGATACAGGTCGGCAGGTTGCAAAGGCTGCTGGCGGATCGCCAGATCACGATCGAGCTGGATGCGGAAGCCCGCACATGGCTCGCCAACCGCGGTTATGATCCCGTCTATGGCGCCCGTCCCCTGAAGCGCGCGATCCAGCGCAATGTTCAGGATCCTCTGGCGGAGCTTCTGCTGCAGGGTGAAATCAAGGATGCCGAGCATGTCAAAATCTCGGCAGGCGCCGAAGGCCTCATCATCAACGGCCATGAGAATTATGGCGGCGATGATGTGAGTTGGGCGCAGGATGATGCGATTGCCGGTCACGCCTGAAGCGCATTGACCGGATGAAATAATGGCCCGCCGTGGAAACACGGCGGACTTTTTTTAATCAGCGCTATCTGTGGTGGAGATGGCGGCCCTGGCCAGATCACTCAGAAGCGGAGCTTCAGCATATTGCCTGCTGATGTCGGCCTGCGCGCTTGCAAATTTCTTCAGATCCTGGCTCGCGAGCTCGACCCCGGTGGGGACATTGATGCCGAGCGGGTTGATTTTCTTGTTGCGCAGATGGACTTCATAGTGAAGGTGCGGACCGGTTGAGCGTCCACTGGTGCCGACATAGCCGATAATCTGGCCCTGCCTGACACGGCTACCCGTTCGAAGGCCTTTGGCATAACCGCTCATATGGCCATAGGCCGTGGCATAGCCATTGGAATGGCGGATTTCGACATAATTGCCATAGCCGGAGAACCACGAAGCCCGGGTCACGACGCCATCGCCCGCGGCATAGATCGGCGTTCCGCGCGGCGCGGCGAAGTCGACGCCGGTGTGCATCTTGGAATAGCCAAGGATCGGATGCTTGCGCACACCGAAGCTGGATGAAATCCGCGCCCCGTCGATGGGGGTTTTCATCAGGAACTTCTTCATGCTCTGGCCATGCTCGTCGAAATAATCGACGTCGCCGTTCGAGGAAAAGCGCCACAGGCGGTGGGTTTTTCCATCAATGGTCAGCGAAGCATAAAGAATGTTGCCATCCCGTACCGCTATCCCCTGCTCATCGAACTGGCGCTGGAACAGCAACTCAAACCGGTCCCCCGGTTTGAGGTCGCGCTGGAAATCGACGTCATAGGAAAAGATGCGGATAAATTCAGCGAGCACAGGAGCAGGCACCCCTTGTTGCTGGGCCGAAAGATAGAGGCTCTGGCTAATAGTGCCTTGCGCGCGCGAAAGACCATCTGTCAGCGGCTTCTCGATGGCGGTGCCCCGGAAGGTGCCGTCCTCGTCGCGATTGATCTCGATTTTCCGGGAAAGATCAGGCTCGAACCTGACCGAGGCAAGCTGTAGCAAGGGGCCCGTGGACGGATCGTTCGAGGCCGAGGGGCGAGGTTCCAGGGTCAGGGAGATTTCCTGTCCCACCTTCAAATTCCGCGGGCTGAAGAGCGGCTGAAGGGCCTTGATGGCAGACGTCGCCTCGACCTCGTCCGCGCCTGCCGACGTCAGCACCTGCATGAGCGTATCGCCGCGCTCTATCTCGACGGTAGTGACTACCGGCTGGGCCAGCGGCGGCTGGTTTGGATGGGGACGTTCGGGCAGAGCACGGGCAGCGAACGTCGCGGATCTGTCCTCACGGGAAGTTGCCTGGGCGAGGATCTGGGGGGCAGGCCGGGCAGCGAGCGTCGCCGTTCTTACGCCGCCGACAGGGGCGAGCATCAGGCTTCCTGTGACGGCTAAAAGGACGGCGGCGGTGATGCCAAGAGCAATCCCGGTCTTGTTGGAGCGCCAGGCGGTATGGCTGACGGTGGTATAGAGCTTCAGGGCGCGCGCAAACCCTAGCTGGATCTGGGAAATGGACGCGAGACGGTTTCGGGGGTCGAGGGTGTTCCCTTGCGGATTTTCGTCGCTGTCTTTACCGGCGTTAATGGCGGCTCTTCCGGCATCTTGCGGCGCGTGCCTGTCTTGCACGGCTGTCCCCCTCGGATCGGTGTCACAAACTATATG
>DASWOH010000131.1:10000-12360 GCA_036398815.1 Rhizobium sp.
ATCCAGGCCCACCATTGATCGGGTTGCCGCTTTGATTTGCCTTTGGGTGATGATGGTGTGTTCAACGTGAGAACTTCAGATTCCCGCGACTTTTCTGGTGCCAACGGGGCCGTAGCTCAATTGGGAGAGCGCTAGCTTTGCAAGCTTGAGGTCGTCGGTTCGATCCCGTCCGGCTCCACCAGGCGCTGTGAAGGCGCGGAGGTGAGATCTGGAAGGATTTCTCTGAAGTTTGGTTATTTGCTCGTCCAGGCAAACAGGTTTCGGCTGCATGGAATGCGGTTCGAAGATCATTTACATCGTGAAGAAGAGATTTACCCGGTACCGGCGGAGCCGGCCGGTCATCATCTTATGAATATGGACCTACCATGTTCGATGACTGGCACCGCTGGAGAGACAGGGCGCCGTTTGCACAAACGGTCCTGTCCGGCATTACCCATGACCGAACCGGGTCGATCCATAGATTATCTGGTCTTTCCTTATTGTTGTCACGACCGCACCGCCCAGGGGTAACTCTGGACCGGGCGACAGGCAGCAATAATGAGAGTAATCAAGCGTCTTAAGAGCATTCGGTGGATGCCTTGGCGCGCAGAGGCGATGAAGGACGTGGCACGCTGCGATAAGTCTTGGGGAGCTGTGAGCAAGCTTTGATCCGAGAATTTCCGAATGGGGAAACCCGGCCGTAAGGTCATCACTAACTGAATACATAGGTTAGTGAAGCAAACCCAGGGAACTGAAACATCTAAGTACCTGGAGGAAAGGACATCAACAGAGACTCCGCTAGTAGTGGCGAGCGAACGCGGATCAGGCCAATGCCTTTTATGATCTAACTGGAACCTTCTGGAAAGTTGGGCCTTAGCGGGTGATAGCCCCGTACAGGTGTTGAGATTGAAAGGATTCGAGTAGGGCGGGACACGTGAAATCCTGTCTGAACATGGGGGGACCACCCTCCAAGCCTAAGTACTCCTGCGCGACCGATAGTGCACAAGTACCGTGAGGGAAAGGTGAAAAGCACCCCTACGAGGGGAGTGAAACAGTTCCTGAAACCGGATGCTTACAAACAGTTAGAGGCTGCAATGCTGATAACGTACCTTTTGTATAATGGGTCAGCGACTTAATGTGTCGAGCAAGCTTAAGCCGGTAGGTGTAGGCGTAGCGAAAGCGAGTCTTAATAGGGCGTTCAGTTCGACGTATTAGACCCGAAACCAAGTGATCTAGCCATGAGCAGGTTGAAGGTGCAGTAACATGCACTGGAGGACCGAACCCACGTCTGTTGAAAAAGCCGGGGATGACTTGTGGTTAGGGGTGAAAGGCCAATCAAACTTGGAAATAGCTGGTTCTCCGCGAAATCTATTTAGGTAGAGCGTCGGGTGAATACTCCAGGGGGTAGAGCACTGGATGGGCTAGGGGGACTCACCGTCTTACCAAACCTAACCAAACTCCGAATACCAGGAAGTACTACCCGGCAGACACACGGCGGGTGCTAACGTCCGTCGTGGAGAGGGCAACAACCCTGACCGCCAGCTAAGGTCCCTAAGTGGTGGCTAAGTGTGAAAGGATGTGAGAGTCCCAAAACAACCAGGAGGTTGGCTTAGAAGCAGCCATCCTTTAAAGAAAGCGTAACAGCTCACTGGTCTAAATAAGGACTCTTGCGCCGAAAATGTAACGGGGCTCAAGCCACCCACCGAAGCTGCGGGTGCATAGCAATATGCGCGGTAGCGGAGCGTTCCGTAGGCCTGCGAAGGGTCATCCCGCGAGGGGGCCTGGAGGTATCGGAAGTGCGAATGCTGACATGAGTAACGACAAACAGTGTGAGAGACACTGTCGCCGAAAGTCCAAGGGTTCCTACGTAAAGTTAATCTGCGTAGGGTTAGCCGGCCCCTAAGGCGAGGGCGAAAGCCGTAGTCGATGGGAACCACGTTAATATTCGTGGGCCAGCAGGTAGTGACGAACGCCGGAAGCTGTTCATTCTTATTGGATTGAGTGGGCAGCCTGGGAGTTCCTGGAAATAGCTCCTGCGTGAGACCGTACCCTAAACCGACACAGGTGGACTGGTAGAGTATACCAAGGCGCTTGAGAGAACGATGCTGAAGGAACTCGGCAAATTGCCTCCGTAACTTCGGGAGAAGGAGGCCCGGTCGTTGGGCAACCAGTGGCCGGGGACACAAACCAGGGGGTAGCGACTGTTTACTAAAAACACAGGGCTCTGCGAAGCCGCAAGGCGACGTATAGGGTCTGACGCCTGCCCGGTGCCGGAAGGTTAAGAGGAGAGGTGCAAGCTTTGAATTGAAGCCCCGGTAAACGGCGGCCGTAACTATAACGGTCCTAAGGTAGCGAAATTCCTTGTCGGGTAAGTTCCGACC
>DASWOH010000132.1:0-4167 GCA_036398815.1 Rhizobium sp.
GAGGCGATGGAAATCGAAAGAAGGCATGGCGCTGAAGGAATGATGCTTCGATCCCTCGTAGTTGGGGCCATATTCCACCGTGGCGCCGAGCGTCACCACCCACGTGTCCGAGGTGGAGGTGTCCTGTGCCATGGCGGGGGCGTCGGCAGGGCGGCAAGTGCCAGCAGTCCGGCGGGCAAAGATGTCTTTACGCTGAACACTTTGACGACTTTTATCCCTGATGGCCCCAGCCGCTTCACTAGCACATCCAAGAGCGGGCAAACAGAAGAGATATTGTCACGGCGGCGAAGCCAGGTGATATCGAAGGGCCTGTGCGCCTTGCGGAAGAGGAATCAACACTGGACTTCAAGCCTTGTCGCCACAAGCAGCGAGTAGTCCGTACCCTTGGGATCGCTAAAGAACATGCTGGTAAGCGCCGCCTGGTTCTCCGCCATGACTTCCTTGGGATCGGGCCTCACAACCTTGCGCTTGCAGCGGCCGAAGGCCGCGCCCGAGGTGACCATATCGTCGTCGGTGGCGAAATCGACCGCCGTGTAGAGCGTCTTGTCATAAATCCCGAAGGCCGTGGTTCCCTTGAGGAAGGTCTTCTGTTCGGGCTTCAGCGAAAAGGTCAGGGTTAGCGAACCGTCCTTGTAATCGGCCTGGATCGCCTCGGGCTTGGCCATCGGCACTGCTTTGCCGTTGCTGGTGACGTTCGTATAGTAGTTATACTGCGCAAGCGAATCCTTGACCGTTTTGCCGACCGCCTTGAGTTCGCTCGCACTCAGCGTCCGGTTGTCGCCCTTGTCGAAATCCATGAGGACCGACGAGGAAAAGACCTCGTCGAAGCGCCAGATGTTGCGAAGCTCGCCGATCGAGCCGTCCGGTGCCGCGACAACCTCGAATTTCGCGTCGATGAAGATATGCGGGTGGGCGAGAGCCGGGACAGGCGAAAGCGACAGGATCGCGAGCAGCAGGGTCGTTTGTCGTTTCATGCAGGCTCTACCGTGATCCGTCCGCAGCTTGATTGCCCAGACCTGAACGTCAATTGAGACTGATTTGAGACCCCAAAGGATCGAGCCAGGACCAGGACCTGTTTCGGTCCTGTGAATTCGACATGCTTGCGACCTGACTCGGAGTCGACCCATCCCATCCGATAGTGCATTGGCGACGGCGGGACCGATATCGTCAGGCGTCGGTGCTGGCCGTAACAGAGATGACACGACCACCCAGGGCGGTCATTATCTAATATCTAATGAATTGTTATCTCTTGATGAAAATTGGAGCGGGCGAAGGGATTCGAACCCTCGACCCCAACCTTGGCAAGGTTGTGCTCTACCCCTGAGCTACACCCGCTCATATCCGCAACAGTCCGGGGTAGTGTGTTGGACCGCTGGGCGTCGTCTTGCGGCGACGGGCGCTATATGGCCCAATCGTTTTTCAAATGCAACAGGGAAATGACGAGGCCGCGAAGAAAAATTCGCGGTTTTTCCGACTGCCTACCGGAAAGCCCGGAAACGCCGGGCTTTGTCGTCTCAAAGATTGCAAAGGTTTCGTGGGCGACGTATCAGGGGCGCGTCAATTTTCTTTGCGAGACGCCATGACCGAGAACAGCCCGAAAACCCGCGACGATCTTTTCCGCTTTCTGGATGGGTTGGGCATTTCCCATAGCACCAAGGATCATGCGCCGGTGTTCACCGTCGCCGAATCGGTGTCGCTGCGCGACGAGATTCCCGGCGGGCACACGAAGAACCTTTTCGTGAAGGACAAGAAGGATAATTTCTTCCTGTTGACCGTCGAGGAAAACGCCAGTGTCGATCTGAAGACGGTGCACACGCTGATTGGTGCCGCCAGCAAGGTCTCTTTCGGCAAGCCGGAAAAGCTCATGGAATATCTGGGCGTCATTCCAGGTTCGGTGACGGCATTCGGTGCGATCAACGATAAGGGCGGCAATGTCACCTTCGTGCTCGATGCCGAGCTGATGGAACATGACGTCGTCAATTGCCATCCCTTGTCGAACGATGCGACGACGTCGATTGCCAGCGGCGATCTCCTGCGCTTCATGGAAGCGACGGGTCATACGCCGCTAGTCTTGAAAGTGACGGGCTAACGCACGATTTTAGCGCTACAATGCGGGCGATATGGCATATCTTCGAAATGTCCTGTCGCTTTGGCAATTTCATCGAGCATGATCTTATCCAAAACGACGCCCCGCTTTTGGGGTTCGTGTTTTAAAAGTCCGGAATGCCGGCAGGCGGGAGACATCTATGAGCGGTTCGAACAATCCCTATAACGCGTCCTTCGGCGGCCAGATGTCGGCCTCGGCCTCCTTTGGCGCCGCGCCTGCGGCGTCGGGCGGCGCTTCGCCGATCAAGGACACCACGACGGCGAATTTCGCCAAGGACGTTATCGAGGAATCGCGCAACCAGCCGGTGCTGGTGGATTTCTGGGCGCCGTGGTGCGGCCCGTGCAAGCAGCTGACGCCGGTGCTGGAAAAGGTCGTCAACGAGGCCAACGGCCGCGTCAAGCTGGTCAAGATGAACATCGACGATCATCCCTCCGTTGCCGGCCAGCTCGGCATCCAGTCAATCCCGGCGGTCATCGCCTTCGTAGACGGCCGTCCGGCCGACGGCTTCATGGGCGCTGTTCCTGAAAGTCAGGTCCGTGAGTTCATCGGCCGCCTCGGCGGTCCGGCCGATGCCGCCGGCGATCAGGCGGCGGAAATCGCAGCGGTTCTGGAAGAGGCGGGCGGCCTTCTCGCCGGGGGCGATATCAATGGCGCCGCCGAGCTGTTCGGCGCTGTGTTGCAGGCCGATCCGGAAAATGCCAAGGCGCTTGCCGGCATGGCCGAATGCATGATCGCCGCCGGCCAGAGCCAGCGCGCACGCGAAGCGTTGACGGATCTGCCGGAAACGCTTGCCAGCGATGCCGGCATCCAGGCCGTGGTGAAAAAGCTCGATCAGATCGAGGAAGCCCGCAAGCTCGGCGATCCCGTGGCGCTCGAGCAGGAGCTGGCGGCCAATCCCGACAATCACGAGCAGCGCGTCAAGCTTGCCAAGATCCGCAATGTCGAGGGCAAGCGCGACGAGGCGGCCGAGCATCTTCTGACGGTCATGCGCCGCGACCGCGCCTTTGACGACGACGGCGCGCGCCGGCAGTTGCTGGAATTCTTCGAAGTCTGGGGTCCGAAGGACCCGGCGACGATTGCCGCACGGCGCAAGCTGTCCTCGATCCTGTTTTCATAAGGGCATAGGGCATTCGGAGGGCGTCCCGAGGACGCCCGTCGCTCCATCCGGAGCATCGAGCCGTCCTGGACCGAGTGGAAAGCGGAATGCCTCGGAGTTTCGTCCGGAAAGGCTCTTGTGTTTTCGCCAGAGGGGGCCACATTGTTGTGCGACCCGGCGCGGTGCGGGGTGGAGCAATCGCCGCCGGATGTCGTTCCTGCGTATCTTACGGGATATGCGGTACAGTGATGTAGCGGGACGGAAATCATGCAAGTCGGTAATGCCAGATATCTGAAGCCGAGCGACCTGCCGGAATCGGTGGTCATTTTTCCCCTGTCCGGTGCCTTGCTTCTGCCCACCGGGCAATTGCCGCTCAATATTTTCGAGCCGCGCTATCTCTCGATGTTCGATGCCGCGATTGCCGGTAACCGGTTGATCGGCGTGGTGCAGCCGGCGCTCGGCGAGCCGCCGGAGACGCCGCATCTTTCGCATGTCGGCTGCCTCGGGCGCATCACATCCTTCGCCGAGACCGGCGATGGCCGCTATATCGTCTCGCTGACCGGCATCTGCCGCTTTCGGCTGATGGATGAGGTCACCGGCCATCAGCCTTACCGCAGCTTCCGCATCGCTCCCTTCATTGCCGATCTCAAGTCGCGGGACGAGGAGGATAGCGTCGATCGCTCGGCGTTGCTGTCGGCCTTTCATGCCTATCTCGACGCCAACAAGCTGGAGGCGGATTGGCAGAGCGTGGAGCGCGCCAGCAATATGACGCTGGTGAACTCGCTGGCGATGATGGCGCCCTTCGATCCCGCCGAAAAGCAGGCCCTCTTGGAGGCGCCCGACCTGAAGACCAGGGCGGAAACCTTCATCGCCATCATAGAGATCGTACTCGCCCGCTTCGGCGACACCGATTCCGTGCTGCAATAGGATTTGCGATGGACATCACCGTCAGCAAGGTGGACCC
>DASWOH010000133.1:0-30158 GCA_036398815.1 Rhizobium sp.
CGTCTGCCGGGGTGAGATTGTCGAGGCTCTCGTGGTATCGGCGATGATTGTAATGCTCCACGAAGGCCGCGATCTGGGCTTCGAGGTCTTCCTGGAAGAAGTAGTTCTCGAGCAGAATGCGGTTCTTGAGTGTCTGGTGCCGACGCTCCACATGGCGGGCAGCGCGGAGACCTCAATTATCGGAGGGCCGTCCGCCATCGCGCAACAACGCCGCACGCATGGTTAGGTACGTCAGATAGTAACACACCGCCGACACCTACCGCCGGTGGAATGATGCCAGATTTCTTAAGCTAAGTTTTCCTGCAAACAGAAAACCACAGTATGGAAGAAATACGCAAAACAGTTTCTGATGTTGCCCATAGTTTTTATATAAATATCACTTGCGGCCCTTGTAGGCCATTTGCATGAAACCACACGTCAAGCTGGCAAATACACGAACGAATTCAGCTCCCTTGGGGAGAGGGAAGAATACCAAAGATGTTCTATAATAATTCTATGTTCGTCACGCGCAGGAAAGCGCGAGACAGTTGGCGCGTGGCGTCATGGTATCCGCATATGAAGTGGATGCCGAACTGATGACAACCGAGTTACAGGCGTCTGCAGACACCAACGAGGTGTTTGAAACCAGCATCGCATCGTCTCCACAGGTAGAAACCGATAAAGTCGGCGTAACCACCCGCTTGGCGGCGCAGATTGGGCAACTGGCGGCATCGGAGATCCCCGATGAAGCCTATGACAGGGCCGCAGTAGCAGTTCTGGACACGCTGGGAGTTATCCTGGCCGGTAGCGTCACGAAGACGGCCGAGCGGCAAAGGGCCGCGATCGTACCGTACGCCGGAGTTGGCAAAGCCTCCGTTTTCGGCACTGAGCTTCGCCTCAATGTGCTTGACGCCACTTTCCTGAACACGACAGCGGGGCATGTTCTCGATTACGACGATTCGAATCCGCGCCTTCATGGGCATCCGTCTCTTGCCATATTGCCTGCAAGCCTTGCCTTGGCTGAAGAAACCGGCTCAGGAATTGCCGAAATTCTCAAAGCCTATGTGATTGGTTTTGAAGTCGCCTCACGCGTCGGCGATGCCGTTGGTCTATTTCAGTACAAATATGGCTGGCATCCAAGTGCGACAATCGGCATTTTCGCCACAATAGCCAGTGCTGGTTTTCTTCTCCGTCTCGATGAAACCGCATTGGCGAACGCCTTCGGCCTTGGCGCAAGCTTTGCTTCTGGCATCAAGGCCAACTTCGGCAGCGACGGCAAGTCCATCGGCCTCGGTCACGCCACACGCAGCGCTGTACAGGCGGTCCTGCTGGCCAGACAAGGTGTGACGGCTGCACCTGAAGCCTTCGAACACAAGCACGGCTACCTCAATATCTTCAATCAGGGGTCGGGCCACTACGATCTCGAGGCATTACTCGGCGATTGGCATGGACCGCTTGCCCTTCTTCACAACGGATTGCAGCAAAAGCGCTATCCTTGCTGCTATTCCTGCCTTGCGCCGCTCGATGGCGTGCAGGCCATTGCAGAGCAGACAGGGTTGCAGACGCAGGATATTGCGGCTGTCGATGTCCGGGTCCATCCCATTCGTCATCCGCATATCAACCGCCCCAATCCTCGAAATGGGCTGGAAGCGAAGTTCAGCCTCCAATATTGTGTGGCGCGGCACCTAGAAGCAGGGTTTCTCAGCATCGATGATTTCGAGGATGAGGCTGTTACCCGCCCGGATACCTGGGATCTGATGAACCGCGTTCACTTCGGTGTACACGATCTGCCCGAAGTCGCCACAGCGACCGTGGCGATCACGACCACAAGCGGTGATCTCCACGAGGTTACGATTCCGGCTGCACTGGGATCAACCGATGACCGATCGCTGACACTTGCACTATTGCGAAGCAAGTTCCTGGATTGCTCCACCCGCGCGCTAGATACGTCGCAGGCGGAGGCGCTTTACCAGGCTCTTGTCGGCTTACGGGGCTGGAACGATCTCTCCCCGCTCAGGCTTGCCGGGACAGTCGCAAAAGGTGCTGACAATGAAAGGTGACAGGACGCGCGGCCAACAGCTTGGCGCATTCATCGCGGATTCCACCAATCGGGAATTGCCAGCGGCGGTGGTCCGTGAAGCGCGTCGCAGCCTGTTGGACTATCTGGGTGTCGCTCTGGCCGGTGCGCACGAACCTTCGACGGCTGCTGTTCGCGCGGCTGCAGCCCGCTGGAACGCCAGGGGCCGTTCCCGCCAGATACTCGGTGACCACACCAGTCCCGCGCTAGCCGCTTTGGTCAATGGCACCATGGCTCATGCGCTCGACTATGATGACATCCACTATCAAGGCGCGGGACATCCCGGAGGGCCGTGCTGGTCGACAGCGCTCGCAGTCGCCTCCCACTATGGATGTTCGGAACGCGAGGCTCTTTCCGCTTTCGTAACCGGTTTCGAGGTCATGACGCGGATTGGTGGCGGCGACCTGAAAGGCGTTGGGCGGACGCTACAGCGTCAAGGTTTCCATCCTACTGCAATCGCCGGCCGTGCTGGTGCGGCGGCGACCGCGGCTGCATTGTTACGCCTTGATGCCGGACAAGCGGAAAATGCCCTGGGAGCGGCGGCGACTATGTTCGGCGGGCTGCTCGGTTCGTTTGGCACCCATGGTAAACCTTTTCACGCAGGCAAGGCGGCGATGGATGGTGTCCTTGCCGCGGAACTTGCCGCGGAAGGTTTTGTTAGCGCGCATCACCTGTACGAGCTTCAGGGAGGATGGCTGGATGCGTTCCTGCCCGGCAAGGCCGTCACCGTTCCGGAGCTCGACTTTGGCAAAACATGGGAGCTGCTGAGAAACGGCTACAAGCTCTGTGCCAGTTGCGGAGCAACCCATGCGCCCGCCCAGGCCGCCTATGAGATGCACGCCGTAATCGCTGGACGCGATGTTGTCGCGGTTCACGCAAGGGTCCACGACAGCGTTTTGGTGACAGCCGGCAAGCCTTATCCCGCCACCGCATTGGAAGGCAAATTCAGCACCGTTTATTGCATTGCACTGGGATTAAATGGTTACCGGCTTCTGCCGGAAGATTTCAGCCAGGTCCGCATCAATGATCCGGCCATCCGATCGCTAGCGTCCCGGATAACCCTCGTACCTGAGACCTCATTCGGTCTCCAGACGGTCGAACTGGAGGTCGAACTCATCGATGGGACAGTTCTTCGGGAAAAGCGGCAGGTTGCGAAAGGCAACCCGCAATCCCCTCTTTCGGATGATGACCTGGAGGCTAAATTCGACGCCTTGGTATCCGCTGCCATCGGTTCGGATCATGCTCGCCAACTGCACGACGCCGCTCTTTCATTTGGTGAAGCCGGCACACTAAACGCCATCGATACCCTTCTTGAAACACCGGACATAGAAGCAGCGGAAACCATCCGTTTGCACCATCACTAACAGGAGATGACCTTTCCATGTCTTACCAGTATTTTAAAATTCTCGCCACTCTCACCGTTGCCGGTTTGGTTACGGTGCCAGTTCCCGGTCAGGCGGAAGGCGCGTATCCCTGTAAGCAGATTACATGGATCGTTCCGTTTTCTGCGGGTGGCGGTGTCGATCGCACTGCCCGCGTCATCGCAGACAAACTCGCGCCCACCCTCGGTCTTCCGATCGCAGTTGAGACCCGTCCAGGCGCATCGGGCGCTATTGGAGCTCAGTTGGTGGCCGACTCCACTCCGGACGGGTGCACTCTGCTCTCCACATCTTCAAGTCTTTCAGTCAGCCAGGTAATCCGGGGGCCGGAAAACTACAACCTGCTTACTCTGACGCCAGTTATCAACATTGGTGAACTGTCCTATGCGCTGGCCGTCAACACCCAGAACGGGGTCAAAACCATAGAGGACCTGGCGGCCAAGGCCAAGGAAGCTCCTGGGCAGATCAAATATGCAACCTCCGGCCGGGAAAGTGTGCAGTCTCTGCTATGGGCCTATCTGGCATCCAAGGCCGGCGTTGAGCTGACTGCGGTCACTTACAAGGGCGGCGGCGAGCAGCATGTGGATATGTTGGCCAACAGGGTGCAACTGATGGCGACCGACATCGCTCAGATGCGCAGCTATATCGAAGCAGGACAAGTCGCGTTCATCGGAGTGACGGCAGCAAGCCGCGTTCCACAACTCCCTGAAGTACCTGCCGTTTCGGAAGTATTCCCTGGCTATGAGGTTGCCACCACCTACGGTATTGCGGCTGCTCCGGGCACCCCCGCTGAACTGGTTGAGCGCCTGAACAACGAGATCAACAAGGTCTTGAAGGATCCTGCCGTCATCGACACTCTGACCCGTGATGCCCTGTTCGTGCTCAAGGGAGGAACCTCAACCGACTACGCTCAGAAGCTTCGCGACGACATTTCGCTTTATCGGGAATTGGCACGACTGGCTGGCGTCGAAGTCAAGGGGTGATGCCGTTTTTCAAGGAGTAAGAGTAATGCATACCCTTCCCAAGCCGGATATGGTTAGTGGCATGGCGCTGTCGGCTGTTGGTTTCGGAGCAGTTGCCTTGTCCATGTCGGATTATTCAGTCGGTAATCTCGCTCAGGTCGGACCTGGACTCTTTCCCATCCTCGTGGGTGGAGTGCTGGGAGTGTTCGGCGTTCTCATTGTTCTCGCGAGTGTTTGGCAGGAGGCACCAAGGGTCAAGTTTGCCTGGCGCCCCCTGCTAACGATATGTGCCGCGATGCTCCTGTTCGGGTTGAGCATCGACCGTTTCGGGATCGTACCTGCTGTCGTGGTGATGGTGCTGGTTGCAACGCTGGCCGGCGGGAAACTATCCTTGTTCTCACGGCTGATGCTGGCAGGCTCTCTCTCGGTCTTTTCTCTCGTCGTTTTCAATCTGGTTCTCGGTATGCCGGTCCCCATCATTGAGTGGAAATTGTAATGAATGGGGTTCACGACCTGTTCCTCAATCTGGGGATAGGCTTCCAGACCGCACTGTCCTGGCACAATCTGGCTATTTGTTTTGCCGGTGTCTTCGTCGGTATGGTCATCGGTGTCCTGCCGGGGATCGGGTCGCTGTCGGCGATCTCGATGTTGTTCCCGATCCTGCTACATATGGATCCGACCTCCGCGCTGATCATGCTTGCAGGTATCTACTATGGAACGGCCTACGGTGGCTCCACCACTGCGATTCTTCTCAACATACCCGGTTCGACATCGAGCACGGTTTCCTGCCTGGATGGCTACCCGATGGCGCGGCAGGGGCGCGCCGGCGTTGCGCTCTTTTTGACGACTGCGGCATCGTTCGTGGCGGGAAGCATCGGCATTCTGCTGATGATGCTCTTCTCTCCCATGATTGTCGAAATTGCCTTTGCATTCGGCTCCACGGAATATTTCGCCATCATGGTGCTGGGCCTCGTGATGACAGCCGGAGTGTCCGAAGGGTCCGCGATCAAGGCAATTGCGATGGTGCTTTTCGGCATCATGCTCGGCCTCGTCGGCATTGATCCGGATAGCGGTGCATCCCGTTTCACCTTTGGCTACACCAGCCTGTTCGATGGCGTCAGCCTGACTGCATTGGCCATGGGCATTTTTGGCATCGCCGAGGTGGTCAGCAGTCTGCACGATCCCGAAACGCCGAAACCCGAGAGGGTGCGCCTGCGTGATATGATACCCACCAGCGACGACCGTCGCCGGTTTTGGGGACCAACCCTGAGAGGTACGGCGATCGGTTCCTTCTTCGGTGCGCTGCCCGGGACGGGGGCAACGGTCGCATCCTTTATTTCCTATGCCTTCGAAAAGCGGATCGCCCGAGATCCATCCCGCTTCGGTAAGGGAGCTGTTGAAGGCATCTGCGCACCGGAAGCAGCCAACAATGCGGCCGATCAGACCGCCTTCATTCCGACGATGACCTTGGGCATTCCGGGAAGTCCAACTATGGCGCTGATCCTGTCCATCCTCATTATCCAGAACATCACTCCCGGCCCTCGACTGATGGTCGACCATCCCGAAATGTTCTGGGGTCTGGTTGCCAGTTTTTGGCTTGGCAATCTGATGCTGGTTATCTTGAACATTCCCATGATCGGCCTCTGGGTTCGTGTTTTGCAAATTCCGTATCCAGTTCTCTATCCGGCAATTTTGCTGTTCGTCTGTTTTGGCGTGTATGGCATCAACAACAGTGCCGACGACTTGATCCAGACATTGATCTTTGGATTATTCGGCTACGCCATGCGCCAGTTTGGCTTTCCTGCCCCACCATTGCTTCTCGGCTTCGTGCTTGGTCCTTTGATGGAAGAGCACTTTCGCCGCGCCTTGACCCTTTCCCATGGTGATCCCACCATTTTTTTCCATAGTCCGATTTCGGCGTCGATCCTCGTTTTGTCCGCTGTAGTTCTTCTTATGGCAGTCGCATTGACCGTGCGGCGCCAGAAAAAAGGCAGGACATCTGCCTCATCGGCATCTCCGGAGGAAACGCCTCCTCTATCATCCAACCCTGGAGAGTCTCGTCATGACTGAAACAAACGCAGCCAAGAAAGTCGTGTCGGCCAAACCTGATCTTGCGGCATTACCCGCTCTGTTCGCAGAGATTGGCCGCTCCGCCGCAAGCCGGGAAGCTAATCGGGAACATCCCTTTGCGGAACTTGACCTATTGCGGCGTGCCCGCTTTGGCGCATTGCGCGTGGCAGTTCGGCATGGCGGTGCCGGAATCAGCCTGCGAGAACTGCTTGAACAGGTCATTGCCCTGGCCGACGCCGACCCCAACGTCGCGCATATCTTGCGCAATCACTTCAATTTCGTGGAGCGCTACGCGATCGACCCGGATGATCCTGCACAAAGAAAGTTCAATGCCGACGTTGTTGAGGGGGCAATTTTCAGCGTCGCCAACACGGAGATCGGTAATCCGAACCGTGGACCGCGCGACTACGATACATTGCTGGTCCCGGATGGGGATGGCTTCCGCTTGACAGGCAGAAAATACTACACGACCGGCTGCTACTATGCCGATTATATCGCTGTCCGCTCTCGTTTACCAAATGGTGAGAATGCCTCAGCAATCATCCCGGGCAATCGTGAGGGTGTCGATCGGCTGGACGATTGGAATGGGATGGGCCAACGGCTTACCGGCAGCGGGACCACGGTTCTGGAAAATGTCCGTATCGAGCCGAATGAAGTCGTACCGGATAGAGCCGGGGCAAACTACAAGCGGCCGTACTCCAGTACCTTGTCCCAACTTTTTCTGACGACTGTAATTGCAGGTATATTGCGTTCCGTGTTGCGGGATGCGACAGCGCTGCTCGCGAAACGCCAGCAGGTCTATTATTACGCTCCCACCAGGACTCCGGTTGAAGATCCAATCCTTCAGACCGCGATTGGACAGATTGCGGCCAATGCCTTCGCTGCTGAAGCGGCCGTACTCGCGGCCGGGGAAGCTCTCGACCGAGCTGTGGCGGCTAGAGGTAATCCCGATCTTGCCAAACAGGCTGCCCATGAAGGAGCCATAGCAGCGGCGAAGGCTAAGATCGTGGTGGATGATGTGGCATTGAAAACGACGACATTGCTATTTGATGTCGGAGGGGCATCCGCAACCGTGCAGGAAACCAACCTCCATCGCCATTGGCGCAATGTACGGACAATCGCCTCGCACAATCCGGCCTCCTACAAGGCTTGGCTGGTCGGCACTCATCTGCTGAACGGTACCTGCTTGCCTACCGAAGGATTTTTCTGAGCCGCATATTGATAATCAGAAACCGCTGATGATTCTGATCTTTGAACCGTCGGAGAAACGGCTGAAACGGAAATCCGTCGGATCGACCAGTGGCGAGGCGCCTGTCACGAGATCTGCCATCAGCTTGCCGGCCGCCGGGCCGATGCCGAAGCCGTGACCGGAAAAGCCAGTGGCGATGAAGAAACCGGGGACTTGATCGACCGGCGAAATGACCGGAATTGCATCCGGCGTAACATCGATGCGGCCGGCCCAGCGTTGCGCGATCTCGGCTTTTTCAAACACGGGGAAAGCCTTGCGCAGGTTGGCAAGCGCCTTGTCCTGCAGCGTGAAAGACGGCTTCGGGTCGAGCACGCGATTGTATTCGAACGGCGACGGCTCATCCATCGCCCACTTGTTCGGCAACCGCGCCTCGTCGAGGAAGCGCAGACCTCCACGCAGCATCAGCGCCTTCCATTCATGACCGAGTGCCGGCAGGAAATCCTTGAAATAGCGGAAGCTGTCCGGCACGATGTCAACGACGTTCTCAAAGCCATTGGCGATCGTGTAACCGCCATCCAGGCGCTTGCGGATCGCAAAGCCGTTGGTCCAGATCGCCGTTTCAGGGCCGCGTTCCAAGGGTTTAGTTCGGATAACGGAGTTCATCACCTTGAGTTGCGGAAGCCTCAGCCCGGTATTGCGGGCAAACAGGCTCGACCATGCGCCGCCGGCAAGCACGACCGCGTCGCAGGCGATGTAGCCGCGCTCGGTGAAAACGCCGCAGGTCTTGCCAGCCTTGGTGTCGATACCACGCACGGCGCATTCGGTCATCACATGCGCGCCGCGGTCGCGAGCCGCCTCCGCGATTGCAGGTGCCGCACGCTGTGGCTCGGCGCGAGCGTCGTCGGCCGTGTAGAGTGCGCCCTTGATGGGCAGCGTCGAGCCGGGATTCATCGCGGCGAATTCGACCGGCGTCAGCATTCGAGTGTTGAGCTGATAGCCTTCGAGGTTCTTCATCCAGTTGCGATGATCCTCTACCTCTTTGTCGGACAGACAGATGAAGGTGATGCCGGCGCGTTTGAAGCCGGTATTGCGGCCGGTACGGGCATCGAGATTGTCCCAGATCCGCAGAGATTCGGCCATCAGCGGGATTTCGCGCGGGTCGCGCCGGGTGATGCGTACCCAGCCCCAATTGCGGCTCGACTGTTCGTGGCCGATGCCGCCCTTCTCGCAAAGTGCCACCTTCAGGCCGCGCTCGGCCAGTTCGAGCGCCGTGGACGCTCCGATAATGCCGCCACCGATGATGACAACATCCACTTTTTCGGGGAGATCGGTTTCACCATGGACGGGAACGACGAAAGGACCGGGCATTTGAGTAAAACTCCTCAGTGGGTAAAGGATAAGATATGCTAGCATCATCCGTGCAGTTCGAGGCTGGCCTTGCGGTCTAGACGCTCGAAACGGTCGAATTTGAATGCGTCGAGGTCTTTCCGCTGGCAGTCGAGCGCGAGATCACTAAGGATCCGGCCAGTCACCGGCCCCAGGCAGAAACCATGGCCGGAAAAACCCATGCCAACAATCAATCCCTCGATGCCCGGCGCATGGTCGAGCACTGGCAATGCGTCGGGCGTCAGGTCGAGAAGTCCGGCCCAACATTCCTCGATCAGCGCAGTTTCCAGCCCTGGCAGCAATTGCCCCAGCTTGTCGATGACTTCCATCAGCGACGACAGAGGCGGACGGATGATCGGGCGAAGACCGTTGGCGGTTTCTATCGTGGTGATCTTGCCATTCCAGGTCAATGCGCCGCTGGTCACGCGTAGGCGGCCGGTCACTTCCTGCCGGCCGGCCCAGTCGCCACCGCAAACCCCGATCACCTGATCGAGAACGGGCGGCAGTGGCGCGGTCCGGATCACCGTCACCATTGGTGGCTCGATCGGTACGGAAAGGCCGTGCTGTTTCAAAAGGTCGTTGCCGAACATTCCGGCGGCAAGCACGATACGATCGGCGGCGATGCGGCGCGATGCGGTGCTGACGCCGCAAACCTTGCCGCTCTCGACATCGAGCTTTTCCACCGCTTCACCCATGATGAGCGTGACGCCAAGCTTCACCAGCGCATCGACATAGGCCGCGCTCGTCGCCTGCGGATCGGCATGCCCGTCAGTCGGGCAGAAGGATGCGCCGAGTATCGCCTCAGACACGGCCGGCGCGACGGCTCGCACGGCGGCATTGTCGGGCAGGAAGCTCAGATCCAGGCCCTGTTCGCGCTGGCTGGCGACGAGCATCTTGATCTGCTCGTATTCGGATTCGGTGCGGGCGAGGCGCAGATTGCCGCGCTGCGAATAGTGGGTGGGTTTGCCGAGATCTTCGTGCAGCGTCTGCCATATGCCGACCGCCTCCATGGCGATGGGAAGCTCTGCCGGATCGCGGCCCGACTGACGAACCCCCGCAAGCGTCCAGCCCGAGGCCATTGCGGCCGGGCCATAACGGTCGATTATGGCAACCTTTGCTCCGGCATTTGCCAGAGAATACGCGGTGGCGCATCCGCTAATGCCTGCTCCCACGACTATAACGTCGAACTTTTCCATTGTTCCAGAATCCAAAGATGATTGGTGGCCGCTCGCCGAAATGTACAGCCTTTCTCGTCAATCAGGCATTGCCTGCGCCGTCTTAGGCACGACCATCGCGAACTTGCGGAACGGTGTCAGGACGGTCAGCGAAATCGGCGCGTTGACCGGGATCGTGACGATATCGCCCGGGCCAATGCGGCGTTTTTCGCCAGAGGCAACCGTGCAGTCGGCTTCGCCTTCCATGACGACGAAGCTTTCGGCAATCGGGCGGGCGTCATAGACATAGGTGCCCGGCTCGGCGATCCATACGGCTGCCTTGGTTGCCGTATCGGCATTGCCTTCGTCGATCCAGATCATCCGGCGATAGGACTGTGCACCGTTCTCTGCCACGGCTGCTTCGGTGCAGCCGGTATCTTCGAATACGCGTTCGTAGATCGTCATCGGTTTTCTTTCCTGGGTTCTTTCAATGGGTTGAGTTGTTCGTCATGAATGGGGCGGCAACTCGACACCACCCCGCTTGCTCATGAAGTTGTCGACGGCACGCATCTCACGAAGCTTGTAGTTTGGCGCATGGGTCATCCACCATGGTGCTTTCTGCAGGGGCTCGACCTGCAGATCGAGATCCTTTTCCGGCTTGCCGATCGCCCAGTCTGCGAGGATGCCGCCAAGCATCGTGCCGGTCGGCACGCCACGTCCGGACAAGCCGGTGAGGCCGACGACGCCGGGGGCCAGTCCGTAAAGGCGCGGCACGGTGCGGTACTGCATGTCGAGTTCGCCGAACCACAGATAGTCCCAGGTAACATCTTCGGTGATCTGTGGATGCAGCCACTTCAGTCGATCAGCCATCACCTTCTTCGTGTAGGCGAGGTCGCGGCCGCGCGGTCCCATCAGGAACATTGAGGCGACGATGCGGTTGTCCTCGGTCCACTTGTAGCAATAGAAGTCGCCGCGACCGTCGATGGCGGACGTGTTGCGCGGCAAAACCTTGTCGCGCAGTTCGGGCGAGAGCGGATTGGTGGCGCAGACATAGACCGGCATGATGCGAAAGGTCTTGTCGAGGTTCGGCCAACCATCGACCGTGTAGGCGCCAGTCGCGAAGATCACCTTGTCGGCGATCACGTGGCCGGACGTGCTCTTAACCTTCCACTTGTTTCCAAGTTTATCGCACCCTGTCACGGGCGAGCCGGTATAAAGCGCCGCACCTTCCTGCATGACCGCACGCGCCAGGCCGCGGGCATATTTCAGCGGATGAAGATGCGCACCTTCCTCATGCAGGAAGGCACCGTACATGCGTGGGCTGCCGGTGACGGCGATCGCTTCGTCACGGCTGAGCATGCGGGTGCGAGCGCCGACGGCATTGTAGGCGTTCGACTTGTGCTCCAGTCCCGGGATGTGCCCTGGCCGCATGGCGCCGATGATGAGGCCGTTCTGCACCCATTCGCAGTCGATGCCGTAATGTGCGATATAAGCGGAAGCGACGTCGGCAGCACGCGTCTGGCGATGAATCAGCCGTTCGGCCCAGGGTTCGCCGACAAGCGTACGCACCTTCTCGAGTTCATAATAGGAGAAGGTCGGGCTGCAATGGCCGGCATTGCGACCGGAGCCGCCATAGCCTGCCTCGAGCCGTTCGACCACCGCGACCGATACGCCTTTCTTGCGCAGCTCGATTGCCGTCGTCATGCCGGTATATCCGGCACCGACGATGCAGACATCGACGGTCTTTTCGCCTGTCAGGCGTTCCGTCGGCGCTGCAGGCGGGGCAGACGCGAACCAGTAGGATGCGTCGAAAGGCGAGAACTTCGTCATGTTATTTCCTCCGAGAAATCGATGCGGTGCCAGCGGTGGTCATGGGGCGATCCCATGGCATGGAATGGCGCCGAACGGCCCAAGTTTCGGCGACTTGAAAATCGACATGTCGAATTCGGTCTTCTCCTCCAGAACCAGGCGTGCCGCGAGCTCGCCAAACATTGGCGACAGCTTGAAGCCATGGCCGGAGAAGCCGTAGAGCGTCACCAGGTTGGAGCAGGCGGGATGGGTATCGACGACGGCATTGCCACTTTCCGTCCAGCTGTCCATGTAGGCGCCAATGCGAACCGGGTCTGGAATGACACCCGGCAGGTAGGTCTTGATCATCCGTCGCCACCGCACCATCCATGCCGGATCGACGTTGCGGTCGAGCTTCGAAGCGTCCTCAAAGATGTCGTGCGAACCATTGCGGGCGATCTTCATCGTATCTCCGTCGATGATCGGCCAGGCGCAGATGTCGAGATCGCGTGATAGTCGCAGCAGGATCGGGAAAAGCTCGGGCCGGAACAGCGCCTCGTTCTCCGTCCGGTACCAGGCCAGCACGATCCGGACG
This sequence comes from Rhizobium sp., assembly GCA_036398815.1. Lineage (GTDB taxonomy): Bacteria > Pseudomonadota > Alphaproteobacteria > Rhizobiales > Rhizobiaceae > Rhizobium. The sequence goes on from DASWOH010000133.1 coordinate 12,580, forward strand.
ATCTTGTGGTTGTCTGCGGTCGCAGGCAACAGGTGTCGCGTCCATGGCCCCATGGTCAGCACCAGCTTGCGGACATGCCATTCCTGCGTATCGCTGTAGACTGTCGCGCCATCCGCGCCGAACTGGATGTCGCGTATCGGCGTGTAGCGGTGGAGCCTGGCGCCCAACGCTTCGGCACGGCGGGCCGCTGTCATCGTTGCGCGTGCCGGCTGCACATAGCCCGCCCAGTTGTCGAGCACGGCCATCTCCCCGTCTTCCAAATCGTGGACCGGGAAGAGTTCCTTCACCTGCGCGGCCGAGAGCAGTTCGTGGTCGATCTCGAAATTGCGGCAGGACGCGATGACGTTCTGCATGTAGTCGCTGTCTTCCTGCGCGATCGACAGTGCGCCAATCAGATTGAGCAGACCGGTGCCGGTCTCAGCCTCCAATTCCCTCCACAACGACTGCGACTTGATCAGCAGCGGCACATAGGCCGGACCTTCCTTGTAGGCGGTCCGGAAGATGCGGCTCTCGCCGCCGCAGGCGCTCTGGTCATGGCCGGGCGCAAGGCGATCCCATCCAAGAACGCTCACGCCGCGCCTGGCAAGTCGCCATGCGGCCATGGTGCCCATGGCGCCGAGCCCGACGACACCGACATCCGCATCATATTTCATCGGCCATTCTCCATCCTTTGCTTCGACATCACGCGCTCCAGCCCGGAATGGCTTGGACGAGGCTCCTGGTGTATGGGTCCTTCGGCGCCGAAAAGAGCTCGTAGGCGGGCGCCAGTTCGACCAGCTTGCCACGCTGCAGCACCGCTATCCGGTCGCAGATCTGGCTTGCGACACGCAGGTCGTGCGTGATGAACATCATCGAGATGCGGGTTTCCTGCTGGATCTCGTCGAGAAGCTGCAGCACCTGCGCCTGGATCGACACGTCAAGCGCCGAGACCGCCTCATCGGCGATCAGCAGCAGCGGATTGAACATCAGCGCCCGGGCGATGCCGATGCGCTGGCGCTGACCGCCGGAAAATTCATGCGGATAGCGCTCCAGCGTCTGTTCCGGCATGCCGACGCGCTTCATGAGCCGGCGGGCATTGGCGCGAGCCTCTCTCAAAGAAACACCGAAGGTCATCGGCCCGCAGATCAGCGAATGCTCGATCGAATGGCGCGGATTGAGCGAGGCGAACGGATCCTGGAAGATCATCTGGATATAAGGACGCTTCGCCCGGAAGCGGCTTTCCGGCATCGGCACTACGTCCTCGCCATCGAGGATGATGCTGCCGCCGTCGATTTCGAGCAGCTTCATCACCATCCGTCCGAGCGTCGACTTGCCCGAACCGGATTCTCCGACGATGCCGATAGTCTCGCCTTTCCTCAGTTGCAGGCTGATGCCATCCACGGCCTGAACACTGCGCGATTTGCCGAACAGGCCGCCGCTAACTGTATAGCGCTTGCTTAGGTTCTGGATATCGAGGACGATCGGGGCGTTCTCGCGTATCGCGGATCTGGCCTCGGTACGCATGGTCGGGATCGCTGCCAGAAGCCGCTTTGTATAGGGCTCCTTAGGATCCTTCAGCACTTCGTCCGCGGTTCCCTGTTCTATCAGTTGGCCCTTTTCCATAACGATCACCTTGTCGGCGATGTCGGCGACCACGCCAAAATCGTGGGTGATGAACATCACCGCCATCTTCTTCTGCTGTTGCAGATTGCGGATGATCTCGAGGATTTGCGCCTGGGTTGTCACGTCGAGCGCGGTCGTCGGCTCGTCGGCGATGAGCACTTCCGGATCGAGCGCCAGTGCCATGGCGATCATGACGCGCTGCCTTTGGCCACCCGACAAGCGGAATGGATACTGGTGGGCGACGGTCGGCGGATCGGGTAGGCCAACCATGCCGAGAAGCTCCACGACGCGCTCCCAGCGGTTTGCCGGCGCGACCTCCGGATGGGTCAGCATGACCTCCTCGATCTGCTGGCCAACTGTCATCAGCGGATTGAGCGCTGACAGCGGGTCCTGGAAGATCATGGAGACGATGCGGCCATTGATGCTCTCACGTTCCCTGGGACTCAGCGCATGAATCTCCCGGTAATGCAGCTTGATCCGACCGCTTTCCACCTTCAAAGCCGGTGGCAGCAGCCCCATCACAGTGTTGGCCGTAACCGATTTTCCCGAGCCGGATTCCCCGACGATGCAGAGGATTTCACCGGCGTTCAGGGCGAAGCTGATGTCTGTGACAGCGTGCGGCCGATCCGCCGACTTCGGCAGCGAGACGGTGAGGTTTTCGACGGTGAGAACGGGTTTCATGGTCTTTTCCATCAACGGGCCCTCAGTTCACGTCGCTGCGGATATCGAGCGCATCGCGCAATCCATCGCCGACGAAGTTGAAGCCGGTAACGGCAATCGTGATCGCCACGCCCGGCACGATGGCGAGCCACGGCGCAGACGCGAGATATTGCTGCGCTCCATTCAGCATGTTGCCCCAGGAAGGAAGCGGCGGCTGGATGCCGTAACCGAGGAAGGAGATGTAAGCTTCCAACAAAATGGCGTTGGCGATTGTCAGCGTTGCGGAGACGATAATCGGCCCCATGACGTTGGGCAGGATTTCCCGAAGCATCACGCGGCTCGGCGAGAGGCCCAGCATGGTGGCGGCCAGAACGAATTCACGGTTGCGCAATGAGCGCACCTCGGCATCGACGACACGCGCCACCTGCATCCAGCTGGTAATGGCGATAATGAGGGTGATAACCAGCGGGCTCGGCTTTATGAAGGCCGCGAGCGTTAGCATCAGGAAAATGCTCGGGAAGGCGAGGAAACCATCGACGATGCGCATCAGGATCGCGCCGACACGGCCGCGATAGTAACCGGCGACTGTACCGACGAAGACGCCGATCACGGTGGAAATAAGCATCGCGGCGACGCCAGCCGTTAGCGACACGCGACCGGCCATAAACAGGCGGGCGGCGACATCGCGGCCGAGAGGATCGGTACCGAAGATATGTGCCCCGGTCATCGGCGGAGCGCTTCTGTTGCGCAGGTCGATATGAAGCTGGTCGAAGGGGATCAGCCATGGGCCAACGATACTGGCAAGCGTCAGTACGACGATCATCACAAGGCCAAGGACGGCGAGCCTGTGGCGGAGGAAGCGCTTGAGTATGCGGTTTTTGGGCTGCGGCGGCAGTTCGATTATTGGGGTCGTTGCGGTCATGTCCATCTCCTTACGCCAGCCGGATGCGCGGGTCGGCGAAGGCGGTCAGGATGTCCGCCATCAGGTTTCCGATAACGGTGAGGATAGCGGAAAACATAAGGAGACCCATAATAACCGGGTAGTCGCTGTAGCCGAGACTGTCGAGGAAGAGCCGGCCCATGCCGGGCCAGGTGAAGACTGTTTCGGCCACGAGCGCACCGCCGAGAAGCTGCGGCACCTGCATACCGGCGAGCGTGATCATCGGCAAAAGCGCGTTGCGGGCGACGTGGCGACGCATGATCTTGCGTTCGGATACACCTTTGGCGCGGGCCGTCTTGACGAATTCCTGATTGATCGCTTCCAGCATCGAGGAGCGCATGAAGCGGCTCCAGATGGCGATGTTGACGAGAGCCAGTACGATCGAGGGCAGGACGAGATGGTGGAGGTAGTCGAGGAAGGACTGATCGCTGATCGTGTACATGTTGCCAGCCGGGAAAAGTCCGAGATTGAGCGAGAAGATGTAGATCGCCACGAGGCCGAACCAGAAGGTCGGGATCGACAGCGCGATCATCGTGCCGATCGTGGCGGAGTAGTCAAAAGCCGAATAGGGCTTGATCGCCCCCTTCATACCGATCCAGGTTCCGAGGCCGACAGCAATCGCGGTCGAGCTGCCCATCAGCAGAAGCGTAGCGAAAAGGTGCTCGCCGATAATAGACAGCACAGGCCGTCCATCACGAAAAGAGTTGCCCCAGTCGCCGCGAACCAGCCCCCAGAGCCAGTCGAGATACTGGATCAGAATAGGTCGGTCGAGCCCCATCTGGTGTGCAATGCGGTCGAGATCAGCCTTGCTGATGCCCGGTGTAAGCGCAAACTTCGACATCGGGCCGCCGGGTGCCAGCATCAGCACGCAGAAGCCAATCAGCGATACGACCAGCAAGAGAACAAGGCTCTGGCCCAGCCTGCCAAGCAGAAAGCGCAGCATACTCCGATCTCCGTCTTTTCATGCAGTTCACGAAAGAATTACGGGCCTTGCGGCCCGACGCAGAGGCTTCGCGATTATGCCCACTTCCAGGTATTGATGTTCCAGCTGTCGATACGGACATTGACGTTCGGAACCATGCCCTCGAAGCCTTTCTTGTAACCGCGCAGGTCAGTGAACTGATGGAGCGGAAGGAAGGGCAGTTCATCGCGAACAAGTTCCTGCAGCTTGGCATAGGTCTTCTTGCGCTCTTCCGGTACGAAAATCCGGGCGCCTTCGGCGAGCAGCTTGTCGACTGCCTCGCTCTGCCATTGCCAGGTATTCTGGCCCGCACCGCCCTTGGCACCGATCGCCTTGGAGCTGAAATAGTCAGAGGTGTCCGGGTCCCCGCCTGTAAGGAAGACGATACCGGCGATCGCGCTTTCGAACTGCGAGAGCATCCAGTGGTCACCCCACATGACGGCTGGCGGCAGGTTGCGGATCTTCATTTCCGCCCCGATCTGCGCGAAGGTCTGCTGCATGAACTGCTGCATCTGTTCACGAAGATGGTTGCCCGAGGTGGTGGAGTTTTCAAACGACAGGCGAAGGCCGTCTTTCACGCGAACGCCGTCCGAGCCCATCTTCCAGCCGGCATCTTCCAGCAGGGTGTTCGCTTTCTCGATGTTGAATTCATGCTTGGGCAGGTCTGGATTGTAATAGAATGCCTGCTGCGGCATGTAGCTTTCGGTTGCCACCGGAAGGCCGAAATACAGGGCGTCGATGATAGATGCCTTGTCGATGGCCATGTAGAGCGCATGGCGTACGGCTTTGTCCTGGAAAACCGGCAGACCAAGATTGAGTGAGAGGGTTTCGACCGGGCTGCCGGGCGCCTTGATGATGGTGCGGTCGGAGAGCTTCGAAGCCTCTTCGTAATGCTCGGCGCTGATGCCCTGAAGGCCGGTCACGTCGATATCGCCGGTCTTGAACTGCGTGTACATCACAGTCAGGTCCGGAATGTACTTGACGATCAGCCGCTCGGCGAACGGGCCGTTGCCATAATAAGACATGTTGGCGACCATTTCGATATGGTCACCCGCGACACGCTTGGTCCACGTGTAGGGGCCGGTGCCAATCGGCGCGTTGTTGAACGGTGTGTTGTTGAGATCGGCTTGGCCGTCGAACGCATGTTTCGGTGTGATGAAAGTCGATGCGAGGATCGATGCATAGGGAGCATATGGCTTCGACATCGTCCAGGTGAGTTCGGTCGGCGAGACGACCTTAAGGTCGGTGACCAGTTCATGGCCGGCATGGCGCCAACTGTTGAACTTCGGATTGACCAGCAGCTCGATGGTAAACTTGACGTCTTCTGCCGTGAACGGCTTGCCGTCGTGCCAGGTGACGTCATCGCGCAGCTTGAGTTTCCACTTGAGGCCGTCGGCCGAAATGCCGCCATTGGCGACTGTTGGAACTTCAGCCGCGAGGCAGGGGAAGAACTCGCCCTTGTCGTCCACGCCGAACAAGGGATCGTAGAGGGCGAAATAGACGCCTTCGTCAACTTCGATATGCAGCAGGTGCGGGTTAAATACGGTCGGTTCCTGTGAAAAAGCGAGAACGATCTGGCCTTTCATCGCGTCCTTGGCAATCGCGTTCGAGGATCCAAGAAAGTCCGGCATAGCCGCGCCGGCGGCACCTATGCCCACCATTGCCAGAACCTGGCGTCGGTTGGCATGGAAATGGTTATGATCTGTCATGATACTGTTCCCTCTTGTTATGAGTTTTTTTGCAGTTGCGGCAGTTACCCGCCGCAGGCCGTACCGATTTGGTCGGGCATTCATGGCATGCAATAAGAAGGCGCGGTCAGACTTGGCGCTGGTATGATACCGAGCGATCCTGACTTCTATGATTGGCAGAGGCTGTCATCTTGCCATCTGCTGGTCTTTCAGCCGGGACGAGATCGGCTGGATCGGTCATCTTGCACATTGTCAGCGACGGCCTATTCAAAAGGATTGCTCCGCCCTGCAGTTGACGGATATCTCCGCCACGCTCGCCCTGTTCGGCAGATTTATGGCGTGGACAGTGATGTCTGCAATTTCTTCAGGTGTTGTCATCTGTTCGGCATCGAACGGATTGAGCCTGCGTCCCATATCGGACGAAACGAAGCCGGGGCAGATCGCGGTTGCACGGATCCCTAGGTCAAAGCCAGCTTGCCGCAGGCCATGCGCCAGCGCGACAGCGCCATGTTTTGTGACCGCGTAAGCCGACGATGTGACCGAGGCGACGCGTTTGCCGGACAGCGAAGCAATCACGATAATCCGGCCCTTGCCGGAGACAGCAAGCATCGGAAAGGCTGCTCGGGCAAGACGCTGAGGTGCCTTCACGTTGACCCGCCACATTGCGTCGAAATCTTCATCGCTTATCTCGGCGACGGAGGCCGCGATCATTACACCGGCATTGGCGACGATTGCATCTACACGGCCGAAGCGTTCAAGCGCAGCATCAAGCCAGACATCTTCACCGCCGACCATTGCGTCATACTGAATGGTATGGACAGCCGGGTTATCTGTCCATTCCGGCTCGGGGCTGCGAAGGCCGAGCGAAATCTTCCAGCCATCGGCAAGCAGCTTTTCGGCGATTGCCTTGCCGATACCTCGGCTGCCACCGGTTATGAGAGCAACTCTCTGTTCTTTCATGAGCAGCCTCCGACAGGGCGTGGCGTCATCACAAGGCGCCAATAAATGCGCCGCAGCAGGGTCATTGCCTGTTCGTATTCTTCGTCGCCGACGTCGAACAGAAACTGCCGAGATTCGCGAATACGCTGACGTAGTGGCTCAACGATGGCCTCGCCCTTTTCCGTCAGAAACAGCGACCAAGAGCGAGAGTCCTTCCGCCCGGGCCGCCGGTAGATGAGGCCGTCCTTTTCGAGCCTGTTGAGGGTGCGAGCGACTTCGGCACGGTCCCGCAGGTTAATCTGGGCAATCGCTGAAGGATGAATGCCCGGGTACTTATTGATGGCGAGCAGGGCTGCGACCTTGCCCGTGCCGCGCAGCTCTTCAAGGCCCTGCAGCCTTGCTTCCCAGTCGCGGCTCACTGCGATATTGAGGTCTCGGATGAAATAGCTAAATGTCTCGTCAAGAACGTCAAGGTCTACCGTCTCCGAGGAAACGACCAACCCTTCGCCGGGCCAAACCTCTTCCACGCCATCCGCGCTATCGCCCATTTTTGCACCCGATCGCCGATCATTTGATTGAGTAACTCAACTTTATTTAGTTGAGGTCGTCAAGCAAATTATGACCAATATGGCGATTTTTTTTGCTAGAGAATGTAGCGCTCAAAATTTATGCAGCACGGGGCTGTGTTGCAAAAATCGGGCTTTGGCGGCATTTCGTGCAGGTTCGGTTTATGTCATAATATGCAGGCGGTGACCGGTTTGGCGAACCCGGTAAACCCTTTCGGTACGCGCCACTCATGAGAGTGTCCAGCACCTTACAGGACCGCGAGCAAATGATGTGTCCTATCGGCGTTCTTCAATGCCGACTAGATAAAGAGGCGCAATAATACGATTGTGTTCGAAATTGTCTATTAGGGCTTCCATTCTGGAGTTCATCCGCATTACGCCCTACTTATCTCAAAGACTAAGCTATTGCTCGTGATTCATACGGCATGAGCTTGCGAAAGCGACTACCGTGAAAAACCAAAGGCGATTGATCGGGATCTGCCTTTGCTGCTTCAACACAAAGAATTGCGACTTCGTGATCACCAGCCTGAAACCGATGATACAAGTTACACTCAAGCCATGCGACAGCTCCGTCGATAAAAATTGCCCCTGACTCAGATGCGGTCCACATTACGCCATCGAAACGGTCCCCGGTTTTCTGTGACAGTTTGCGGCATGCGTATTCCTGCTCCTCGTTAAGTACACTTAAGCCGAAAGAGGTCATGCCGCCGAGAGACGCCCAAGTCGCCGAAGTCGACTGCAAAGAAACTGAGACCAAGGGTGGGTCTAATGAGATGGATGTGAACGAGCTGAGTGCAAGGCCTAATGGCTTTCCATTAGAAAGAGCGCAAAGCGCTGTAACTCCTGTGGGAAAACAGGAATAAAGTTTCCTCAGAATTTTTGCAGCGTCGGAAACGCATGCGATCTTTTCCATTTTGGGTTCCTTCCCATATAGCAAAACAGTCTTACAGGAAGCCTGTTTTCCCACCGGTAATGCTTAATAACTCAATCAGCGTCATACTGGTCTGTATGCATGCAGCTATAATCAAAATTCGATCATTCTGAACGTAACCCTACGCGTATTGCTTGACCGCATAATGCCTAGAACGGACATCGCCCATCATTGGCTTATCTAGTCCAAGATTTTCACGAAGCGTGCTGCCGTTATATTCCAGCCGTACCAAATCTCGCTTGCGCAACTCCGGCAGGACCAAATTGATGAAGCTGTCGAGGCTCACCGGCATCGCAGGGGGACAGACATTGAAACCATCAGCAGCATCGTTTTCGAACCATTCCTGCATGCCGTCTACAACGTCTTTCGCAGTACCGATCACATGGCGTTGAGAATTCGCGCTGGCGGCAAGTTGGTAGAGTTGACGGATAGTCAGGTTTCTTGCCTGAGCTTCGCCATAAAGGTTTTCTGCCATGGAGCGGATTTTGGGATTTTTTGGAGCAGGAACCGGCCCGTCTAGATCATATTCGCTCAAATCTCCAAAATACTGGTCAAGAATCCCCAGACCAACTAGCGGGTCTATTAGTTCCTGTAACATATCAAATTGTGCCTGCGCTTCCGACTTCGTGCGGCCAACGTAAATCGTGATACCCGGCATTACGAGTAACTGGGAAGGATTGCGGCCCTGCGCAGCAGCGCGCGCTTTCATGTCCTGATAGTATTCGCGCGCGCTATCGATGGTTAACGCGTTAGCATATAGCACATCAGCCACACGTGCACCCAGTTGCCGCCCGGACTCCGAGGCCCCTGCCTGATAGATGATCGGGCGCCCCTGCGGACAGCGAGCCGATGTCAGCGGTCCTCGAACCTTGAAATACTTGCCTACATGATCGAGCACATGCAATTTCGTTTGATCGTAGAAAATGCCGCTTTTCTTATCGCGCAGGAATGCATCCGCGTCCCAGCTATCCCATAGGCCGGTAACCACATCGACGAATTCATGCGCCATCTCATAGCGCTCGTCGTAGCCCAGATGTTCGTCACGGTTAAAGTTCCATGCTTCCTGTTCGGACCATGACGTCACCACGTTCCAGCCAGAGCGGCCATTGGAAATATGGTCTAGCGAGGCGTATTTGCGAGCAACGTGGTATGGGGCATTATAGCTTGTCGAAGCAGTCGCCACGAGACCTATATGGCGCGTGCTAGCGGCAATCGCGGCGAGCAAAGTAAGTGGCTCGAGTTCAACGTTCTTCATGTCGCGGGCGAGCACACCTTTGGGATGGTCAGAGCCGCGAACAGCAAGACCATCGGCAAAGAAAATCGTATCAAATTTTGCTTCCTCTGCCCGTTTTGCGCATTCGAGAAAGTAGCGGAATTGCGTGGCTCCATCAGCAGGCACGTCAGGGTGGCGCCATGCGGCACTGTGGTAGCCCAAGTAACGAAGAGAGAGACCGAGCTTCATCTTACGAGACGATGTCATTATACGGGTTCCTTATTAAATATACGGCTCAGCGATAACGATCGGAATCGCCAAGGAGAATGCGGTCCAAACGAAAGAGACGATCGACGATCACCAGCGCGATGATCGTAACGGCGATCACACAGGCAGAGACTGAGGTCACAAGAGGATCAACACTGTCCTGGATGTATGCGAACATTCGGACAGGCAGGGTTTCCGTTCCGGGCGTGGCGATGAAAAAAGTCATAGTCACTTCATCGAACGACTGAATAAAGGAGAGCATCCAGCCTGAGATTACACCCGGCAGGATGAGCGGTAGTACGATCCGACGAAAGACCTCAAGCTTTCTGGCTCCAAGTGAAATCGCCGCATGTTCAAGGCGTGGATCAAACCCGTTCGCGGCTGCAAGCGTAAGGCGCAGTGCGAACGGGAAGATGATGATGACATGTGCGAGAATCAAACCCGTTGTGGTGCCTGAAAGACCGATCTGATTGAAAAATCGCAGCAAGGCAACGCCGAGAACCACATGTGGGATCATCAGCGGAGAAAGAAAAAACGAAGTCATTACATCGCGTCCGGGAAAACGGTATCTTGCAATTCCCAGCGCCGCAGGTACAGCGAACAGCATGACCAGCGTGGAGGAAACCGTACCGATGACAAGGCTTGTCCGCGCTGCTCGCAGGAATTCGGGATAGTTGGCAATCTCCCGGAACCAACGTAACGAAATGCCCGTCGTAGGAAACGAAAGATAGGATTCTGGCGTCAGTGCTTCCACGCAAACCACAGCGATCGGCGCAAGCATGAACATTACGAAGCAGATGTGAAACAAAATTGCTAGGGGACTGTTTTTACGGGTCATCGGAAAGCCTCCGGAAAGCGCTTTTCGATCAGTCTGTTCGATCCGGCAATGATAGCGGCAAGCACAACGAGTAGGATTACGGCTATAACCGCGCCGAGCGGCCAGTTGAGTGTATTGGTGAATTCGTCGTAGATTGCTGTCGATGCAACCTTAAGTCGGCGTCCTCCTATAATTGCAGGTGTCGCAAAAGAACTGGCGGCAAGTGCGAACACAATGATTGAGCCTGCAAGTATACCCGGCATGATCTCCGGAAGGATTATGCGGCGCATGACTGTAAAGGGCGTTGCGCCAAGAGAAGTCGCGGCGTTGCTGATCTGTGGGTTTAACCGCTGGAGCGAAGCAGAAATTGAGAGCACCATGAAAGGCATGAGGACATGGGCAAGAGCGATGATCGTGCCCCATGGCGTAAACATGAAGGGAATAGGGCCTGAAATCAGTCCCAAGCCCATAAGTGCCTGATTAACCACTCCATTCGTGCCACCGAACAGCAGCGTCCAGCCAAGCGTACGTGCCACAACTGAAACCAGAAGCGGTCCAAGAATCACCAGCAAGCAAAGCCGACGCCATCTAGCATCCATACGATTGACGATGATCGCTTCCGGAAGACCGATCACCAGCGTCAGGGTCGTAGCAGCGAACGCATACCAGAAAGTCCGAACGAAGACTTCCAGATAATAACTGTCGCTCAATACCTCTATCCAGTTTTTCAAGGAAAACCCGGATACTATGCCCGCCACTCCGTCCCAGCTGTAAAATGTAAGTAACAACGTCATTGCTAGTGGCACGAAAACGACGCCTATGAAGAGTAGAGCCCCAGGGCTGATCCAAAGCCATCCTACACGCGTTTCGTAAGAGGGAGACTTCATGACCATCCTCCGTCGTGCGCGCGTGTTCTGAATGTAGTAATATCCTTCGTGTTGAAGACAAGGTACACATTCTCTCCTTCGCGCGGGCACGGTGTGCCTGCATTAGGGTGAATGACATCGACTTCGCCCGCTGCGGTTTTAATGCTGCAAAACCAGAAAGCACCCTGAAATACCCGCTCTACTACCACGCCGGAGAGCCCGGTCTCGGCCATGAGCATCCTTTCAGGGCGGATGCTCAGCGAAATTTCTCCCAGCCGTTCTGATGAAGCCCATGGCAAGATCACGTCACCAATCTTCAGGGCAAGACCGTCTTTCTGCGAGATTATTTCGCCGCGCAAGGTATTCGTTCGACCGAGAAATCGCGCAACGAATTCGCTCGCAGGTCTGTCATAAATGTCCTCAGGGCGGCCCACCTGTTCAACCCGCCCGCGATCCATGACGACAATCCGGTCGGAAAGAGCCATAGCCTCTCCCTGATCATGAGTGACAAGTATGGTCGTCGTCCCTAGGCTTCGCTGAATGCGGCGCAATTCCGACTGCAAATCCTCACGCAACTTGGCGTCAAGATTGGAAAGAGGCTCATCCAGAAGAAGGAGAGGTGGATTGATGACAAGAGCGCGAGCAAGCGCTACGCGTTGCTGTTGCCCGCCGGACAACTGGCGTGGGTAGCGCAAACCAAACGCCCCAAGCCCCACCAGTTCCAGCGAATTGGCCACCTGCTTGCGGCGTTCGCCCGCCGGTACCTTACGCATCTCCAGGCCGAAGGAGACATTTTCTTCCACAGTCATATGCGGAAATAGAGCATAGGATTGGAAGACGACGCCAAGACCACGGCTATGGGCGTCTATTCCGGTGAGGTCACGCCCTTTGAGCAGAATCTGGCCCTTTGTCGGTTCGATGAATCCTGCAATCATCTGTAATGTGGTGGTCTTGCCGCATCCAGATGGTCCGAGAAGCGAAATGAATTCCGCTTCACCAATATCAAGGCTCGTATCCTCGACAGCAATGAATTCATGATAGCTCTTCGCAAGGTTACGAATGGTCAGGAACGTCATGTCGCGAAAACCTTGTAGAGAGGAAATGCGCCCATCATTGCGCGGCTGGCATCGGCGATATCCTTCGCAATCAGATCAAGTTCGCTTTTGGATTGCGCAGCATTCAGAAGCCTATTGATCCATTTGGCAATGCACACCATCTCCTTTGTGCCAAGGCCGCGTGTCGTTGCGGCCGAAACGCCAAAACGAAGACCAGAGGTCAACGTTGGTTCCGTCAGGTCGCCAGGAATTTCGCAGCGGTTGCAGGTGATACCGGAACGGTCAAGCAATTCGACCATGGGTTGACCTTTAAGCTCACGCGTACGAAGGTCGGCGATCACTAGCGGCGTATCTGTTCCGCCGGTAAGGATTGGTGTACCTCCGGCTTCAAGTTCTTTTGCCAGAGCACGGGCATTCTCTAAAACCGCACGTCCGTAAGCTGTAAAGCTCGGGAGCAGGGCTTCACCAAGACAGACTGCCTTTCCAGCAATTGCATGAAGAAGCGGACTGCCCTGTACGCCTGGAGACGTCGCCTTTTCGAGTGCCTCGGCAATGCGTTCATCATTCGTCAGAATAATACCGCCGCGCGTGCCGCGAAGAGATTTGTAAGTCGTAGTCGTCACCACATCGCAATAGGGGAAAGGACTTACGGTGCATCCCGCAACCACGAGCCCCGCAAAATGCGCTATGTCTGCCATCAGATAGGCGCCCGAAAGATCTGCGATGCTACGCAGGCGTGGAAAGTCGATTTCCCGTGGATATGCTGCACCGCCGGTGACAATCATGCGCGGACGGTGTTTTCGTGCCAGAGCTTCAAGCGCATCATAATCGATCAGGCCAAAAGAATCCGTGTGATAGAAAACTGCATTCACCATTGAACCGCTGAGGTTGGCCGCGCCACCGTGGCTGAAATGGCCACCCTCTGCACCCGATAGGGACAGGATGGTGTCACCGGGCCGTATCAGAGCACGAAATACAGCCAGATTGGCCTGAATGCCCGAATGTGGTTGCACATTTGCAAAATTACAGTGAAAGGCAGCGCAGGCACGTGCCACGGTAAGGCGCTCAAGCGTATCGGCTTCGTGCGCTCCCGCATGGAACCGGCGACCCGGATAGCCAACGACTGTTTTGTTGCAAAAAACGGAACCCAACGCATCAAGCACAGCCTGACTCACGAAATTCTCGGAAGCGATCAATTCCACGCAGTCGCGCTGGCGCTTCATCTCGCCGCCGATCAGAGCAGCGATTTCTGGGTCAGTGGTCTGGATTGGCGCGGTGAAATAATCCTCATCCATCCACGCGGAATAGGGAGCGGGGGATAAAATGCTCATATTATTCATTATTCCCTGAAGATAATTTTTGGGCAAATGACAAGAGGGGAGCCAGAGCGCCTTCCCCTTGGACATTCAGTCAATCAGCGCTCGACTTCGCGGGTCCAGCGCTGGTTCCACTGGCTGCGGTTTTTGTTAATCGTGTCCCAATCAACGGTAACCAGCTTATTGACCTGATCTTCACCATAGGGCATGCCTGATTGCGCTTCGGAAGGCAGTTTTGCGTTGCGGTTGACCGGAGCAAGACCAGATGCCTTCGCCATTTCGACTTGCATCTCAGACTGTAGCAGATAGTTGATGAATGCTTGGGCTTCTGGTTTGTTGGCTCCGTTCGCCACGGGACACACGCCGGTGCCGATCACTGCGCCGCCTTCCTTCGGATAGACGAATCCAGCCGGGAAGCCGGTATCGGCCAATGCTTTCGCACGGCTCGACCCCCAGACTGCAAGTACGGCCTGTCCGCTTTGCAAGAGCTCAGTCATTTTGCCGGGAGAAGGTTCGAAAGCGAGTACATTGGGTGCGATGTGGTCAGTAAATGCCTTGAAGCCCGAATCGATATTGCTTTCGCTTCCGCCATTGGCCTTCGCGATTTGAACGAGGGTCAGAACACCATAGGTGTTGTTAAGCGGTGGAATGACGATCTTGCCCTTGAACTTCGGGTCGGAGAGATCTGCAAGTGAACTCGGTGCGACCCAGCCATTTTTCTTGAAGATTTCTGTATTGTATACGAAACCTGATCCGAGCAAACCATAGGCGACCGATTTCCCATCAGGAAACAACGCTACCTTGTAAATATCTTTCTTCAGGTCGCCTATCTCAAGGTCACGACAGAAACCGAGTGACACGGCTTGTGCCATCGGACCGTCATCAATCATCGCAACGTCGATCTGCTGGTTGCCTGACTGTGCCTGTAGCTTGGCGAGAATATCGGTAGAATTTCCGGCGACATACTCGATACGCATTCCGCTTTTTTTGGCGAAAGACGGAAAAACCTTATCACGTAAGGCCTTTTCCACTGAACCTCCGGGACCGGCAATGTAAAGAACCTTTTCCTCTGCGAACGCGGTCGTGGCGACCAAAGCAAGCGAACAACCGGTAATTAGGCAGGCGATAAGCTGTTTCATGATGTTCCCTTTTTTGTTTTTGCGGTTTTGCATCAGCATATAAGCGGGAGATGGCGTATCAAATTGATTTTCTGGTCCGACACATCATAAAATGTTATGGGCTAAGCATTCATTTTCTGGAGATTTTTTATGCATCTGCTTAATCAGAAACAGCTGATGGCATTTCGTGCAGTCATGATAACTGGAGGGGTGGGCACAGGTGCTGAAATGCTCAACGTCACCCAACCCGCCATTAGCCGATTGATACGGGATCTCGAGTATCAGGTCGGAGTTCCGCTTTTTGTACGCAAACGAGGAGATGTGCTTCGTCCGACCTCGGATGCTGCAACGCTTTTTCGGGATGTGGAACGCTATTTCATTGGACTTGAACAGGTCGGACATAGCGTTAATGCCCTTCGCAAAAGGCGTGGAGGAAGGCTGCGGGTTGCAGCGCTTCCGGCGCTTTACATGTCGCTCCTTCCGCGCTTCATCGGTGAGTTCACCGCTGCGAGACCAGAAATAGAGGTGCCTTTGATGGCAACATCTTCCGAGACAATCGTAGATTGGGTCGCTACCGGGCGGGCTGACCTTGGCCTAGTCGACTGGCCGCTTGATCATCCAAGAATTAAACGGAGCCCTTTGCCTCCACTTGAACCCTTGGCTGTGATTCCCGAAAATCATCCACTTACGAAAAAGGATGTATTGAGTCCGACAGATTTTGCCAATGATCCCTTTGTTTCAGTACTGAGGGGCACTCAGCTACGCGTTAATATCGACCGTTTCTTTCTGGATGCTGGCGTGGAACGTGTCTTTGGTAACGAGGCCGACCTTTCTATGGCAGCCTGTTCAACTGTCGCCGCTGGCGGTGGGTTATCGATCATTGATCCAATTACCGCAGTACACTACTTTGAGGACGGATTATGTTTTCGTCCAATGTATCCCGCAATCGAGCTCTCGTTTTCAGCGATCCATCTCTCATCATCTAGCGACGGCCTCTTGGAGGTGTTCCTAAGAGAATTTCGAGATGCTTTCGCGATTTATATTGAACGTTTGCCGCGTCTTTTCATGCGGCGTTCACAACTGATGCGCCCTGATTGTTTTTAGATACAGTAAAACTTGGATTTCCCCTAATTTTTTGGACATATTTATCGTAGTTTGGTGTGCTCTATCGTATGTTCACGGTAAGGGCCTGCAACCAACGATTCCTGCATTTAATGAAATGCACTGTTCCTTATTTTACGGTAAAAATTAAGCATCGTCCGTACAAGTGGAAAGCTTGTTTTGCAAAAACAGGGCACCACAGCTTTTAAAGCATGGCATCTTACAGACCGCTATACATCTGAAAATCACTATTAATAGACCCCTTAACAAGGATACCCGCGGCATCAATTCGGTGAAAGCCGAGAACATCTTTCGCTCAACCGCGCGGTTTGATTGAAAACAGCGCACCGGCAGCGGCGATGAAAAGACCCAGAATTGCCAACTGGGACGTGCTGGGAACGCCTATTAGGATCAGCACGTTGTTAACGAGTGTGATTAGGATCGCGCCGAGCATCGTTCCAAGAACGGTACCCGAGCCGCCAGTAATACGCGCGCCGCCAAGAACAACAGCCGCAATGACTTCCAGCTCCGACCCGGCAAGATCGAACGGATTAGCGAGACGATTGCTGGCGACGTGCATGACGCCCGCTATACCAGCGAGCAAACCGGCATAGGCGAAGACGAACACATGTACTTTGCGAAGGCTGTAGCCAAGGCGCTCGGCGATGCCCGCATTACCGCCTACCGCAAAAATAGCGCGGCCCATCAACGTGCGGTTAAGCAATAACCATGTCATGACCGCGGCAGCGACCAACACGAGCACATAGACCGGCAGCGTGGAAACGGCACCGTTGGCCGCTTCGTGCCGCAAGAGCGAAAGCTTGCCGAACGCATCCATAGACGCTGGAATATTCATAAACAGAGCCGTGCCGACGAAGGTCAAAAGGAAACCGCGTATGACATATTGAGTGCCGATGGTGATGATCAGTGACGGCGCCTTCAATGCGCTTACGAGTAGACCGTTTCCGGCACCCAGCAATGCACCTCCGGCGGC
Source organism: Rhizobium sp. (assembly GCA_036398815.1). Taxonomy (GTDB): domain Bacteria; phylum Pseudomonadota; class Alphaproteobacteria; order Rhizobiales; family Rhizobiaceae; genus Rhizobium. Next base: position 29,614 of record DASWOH010000133.1, read on the forward strand.
AGCGATGAAAAAGATCGGCAGAACCGGCATGTCGGGCGCGTAATTCGTCACCAACATAGTAATGACGTACATGACGAAGGCCGCGATTGCCGTGAAAGACACGTCAAGGCCTCCCGCAGCAAGCACGACCAGCACGCCGAGCGCGAATAGACCGCGCACAACCGTGGAGCGAGCCATATCGAACAGATTGGAGACCTGCCAGAAATCTGGATTGATCGTACCCACGACCACGCAAACGATGGCGATCAGGATTGCGGTGACCGCAGGCGGATGCCGCACGAACCAGCGGGCCAAACGATTAATCGCGCTTTCACTCCTCGGCACGAATGAGGACTTAACAGAGACAATATCGGCCATCTCAAAGGTCTCCCTGATTGTCCTCGGCCGTCATAGACCGATATAGAACGTCTTCTTCGATGTTTTCGGCCGGAAATATGTCGGCGATCCGCCCCTTGCGCATGACCATGATCCGGTCGCAGTTCTGCAGCAATTCCGGCAAGTCATCGCTGACGATGATGACGCCCATCCCCTCGCCCGCCAACCGC
>DASWOH010000134.1:0-5238 GCA_036398815.1 Rhizobium sp.
CGGGCTCCTGTCGGCACATCCCGCGCTCATCTCCCCATCAACCCCTTTTCCACGATCGTCTTTGCCGCAACCAATGCGCCGAAATTCGCTGCAATTCCCTCTCGGCGCCAACTATGCGCGGTTTTCAACAGCCATCGACAATTGGTGGCCGCATACCACGGAGACCTTTCATACGCTTCACTCGGCAACCAAATCGTTTGTCGGCACGGCAGTCGGCTTCGCGGTCGCTGAAAACCTGGTAAAGCTCGACGACAAGGTGATGGCGTTCTTCCCGGAATTTGTGCCAGGGAACACATCCGAACACCTTGCGGCAATGACGATCGCTGATCTCTTGACAATGCGTAGCGGCCACGAGTTTGGTCTGTCAGGTGGCGAATGGCGGCTTCTGAAAACGAGCTGGGTTGCCCAGTTCTTCAAGGCCGCCGTTACGAGGCCGCCAGGCCAGTCCTTCATATACTCCAGCGCAAGCTCGCATATTCTATCGGCCATTGTGCAACGCGCGTCGGGCGCGAAAGTCCGTGACTTTTTAGAGCCGCGGCTTTTTGGGCCTCTCGGCATTACGGATTTGGTTTGGGACGACGATCCGGATGGAATCAGTGCCGGCGGAAATGGGTTGAAGCTCAAGCTAGCCGACTTTTTGAAATGGGGAATCGTACATCTGCAGGGAGGTGTCTGGGATGGAAAGCAAGTCGTTCCTGCCGCGTGGATCAAAGCGGCTGTCCAACCCCATGTTCCGAACATTGCAGCCTCTGTTTTTGACGGCAAGCGATACCAAAGAACTCCCGAGAAGGCCGAGATCCGCGAAGGCTACGGCTATCACATCTGGTGCGGTCCCGACTCATCTTATTACGCGTCCGGCATGTTCGGCCAGAAATGCGTCGTGTTGCCCCGGCAGAATGCCGTCGTAGCGATTAATGCCGCGATGCCAAATGATAGAAACCAGCAGATGTTGCGTGCTCTCTTTGACACGCTCCTCGGGGCCGGCGATGAGCCGGACCTCGAGCTTGGGAGGCTCGGACGAACGGTGAGAGCGGTCGCGGCCGATCAGCCCGCCGTCCACAATCAGCCCGGTGATGCATGGAAACAGATCGAGGGAAACTGGCATCTCGAGCCCAATGTGGACGGCTTGGAAGCGCTGAATGTCAAGGTCGAGGATGACGGGGTCAAAGTTGCGTTCTCAGACAAAAGGGGAGAAAACGCGCTCGTTGCAGGGTTTTGTGGCTGGCGTTCAGGCGCAAGCGGCATTTCGACCGGCGCTTTGCACCACTCCTATCAGGAGGACGCCGCACTTGTTCGTGCTGCGGCCTACGAACACCAAGGCAAATTGATCATAGATTGCTACTTCGTTGAGACGCCATTTCTCGACACTTTCACGTTTTGCGATGGAGATGGGTCAGAACTCTATATCGAGCGCAAGGTGAACATTAACGGTGGGCCGACATCCCGACCCCTTTATAGAGCTCATAGAGTGGGCTAGCTGCAGTCTACCCGAATTCGTTCAATTGCAATCGCGCCTGTGCACCGCCAGTCTCGCTGAACTTGGCAATCGCATAAAGGCATCGTCGCTCAGCTGGCCTCTAACGCAGAATAACTCCTCGGCCTTCTGATACCACGGTTCAAGTTCTTCGTACCGGACGAACCACAGCGAAGCGGTGCCTTCCAAGACTGTCATCCTGGTATTCGTCGGACTCGTTGTTCTGCCGCCGATCGGTCAGCGATCGGCGCGATTGATGCACGATAGAGATGACGACGCATCACGTCGAGTAAACCAGGCAGGTTCTTCCTCTCAATGCAATCGAGCATTTCAAAGTGCTCAGTGGCGCTCATGCGACGATTCTCATCGGTGGAATAGGGATGACGGCTATAGGGGCGGACGAGCTCGCGCATTTCGTCAATCATTTGTGCAAGGACCGGATTGCCACAGAGCGCAAAGAGCCCTCTGTGAAATTCATCGTTTGCTACCTGCGCATTAATTAACGACGGCGCCTCGATAGCTTGGACAAACTTGCGGGCAAGGCCGTGAAGGCGGGCGAGATCATCCATGGTAGCGCGGTAATAGACATTCGGGGCCGCGCCCAGCTCCAGCACTAGCCGTGCCTCGCGATGGTGCGCATCTTTTTCTGGATCGGCCGGAGGGAGGCGATAGCCATGGTTCTCAATGTGCTCGAGTGCGCCAACGGCCGCAAGGGCGGCGAGCGCTTTGCGCACCTCGAAGCGGCTGATGGAATATCGCTTTTCAAGCTCGTTCAACCGCAGCCATTGACCATGTTCAAACTCTCCCATCAGGAGGTCTGCTCGCATTCTTTTCGCCAGATCGGTTTCCATGTCCGGACGCGATATCCTCATGGTTGGTCTGCGAAGATGCTTGCAGACGAAGGTGCAAAATAGAGTTCCGCCGGTCCCTCTGGGAGCGGCCGTTCTCCGAATGCCTGCAGCGCCTGACCTTCCAGCTCGCATTCATAGCTGAAGCGTTCGCCGACATAAACATTGCGACGCAGATGCACTTTCAAGATGTTTGTCCGATTTTGCGCCTGATCAATCTTCAGGCGCTCAGGTCGCAATGCAAGCCTGATCTTTTCTCCGTCAGCAAATTGACGAGAACTGGAAATAGTCGCGACCTGTTGGCCCGGCAGCATAATGCGGATCTCCTGCTCGTGGGAGCCGATAACGGTTGCGGACAGGAAATTGGAGGAGCCGACAAACTCGGCGACGAAAGGCGTGGCTGGGCGCTCGTAGATATCAGCCGGTGATCCGACCTGTTCGATCAACCCATTCTTCATTACGACAATCCGGTCGCTGAGAGACAAGGCTTCCGTCTGGTCATGGGTGACGTAGATCGTTGTAATACCAAGGCGCAGCTGAATATCTTTCAGCCAGACTCGCGCTTGTTCTCTCAAGAGGGCGTCAAGATTAGAGAGCGGCTCGTCGAGAAGCAGAAGCTGCGGGCGGTAGACGAGGGCCCGGGCAAGGCCGACGCGTTGTTGCTGACCGCCGGAAAGCTGGCCGGGGTAACGCTTCTCAAGGCCGCCAAGCCCAACGAGCGCAAGAGTCTCCTTGATTCGCTTGCGTTGCTCGTCTGTGGCGATCCTTCTGATTTTTAGAGGAAAAGCGAGATTCTGTTCTACCGTCATATGCGGCCACAGCGCATAGGACTGGAAGACGACGCCAAACTGCCGGTTTTCCGGCTCGACAAAGATGCCGTTGGCAGGCGATGCCAGAACCTTATCCTGGAACAATATTTTGCCGGCAGTCGGTGCTTCCAGTCCTGCGATCATCGCAAGCGTCGTCGACTTGCCGCAGCCGCTCGATCCGAGCAAGGAAACGAACTCCCCTCTCTTGATCGAGAGGTCTAGCCCTTTGATGACATTGACTTCGCCATAGTTCTTGATGATGCCGGAAAGCGTAAGCTCAGCCATAGATGCGAACTCCCATGAGCCATCGCGCAACGACGACGATGATAAGCGTAAAAGCAATCTGCACTGTGGCGAGGGCGCAGGCGATACCAGTGTCGCCGTCACCCGCCAGAAGCAAAATAGAGGTGCCGACCACCTCGGTGCTGGGGGAAAACAGGAACATTGCAATAGTGTAGGACTTCAGGCTTGCAACGAACAGCAGAATGAAGGTTCCTGCCGCGGCAGGCTTTAGGAGCGGAGTCACGATCCTGGTTGATGTGCGGAGCCAATCCGCGCCGCTGACACGGCCTGCTTTGTCAAGCTCGCGACTGATCTGCAGCGCGGCCGGGGCGATGACACCGACGCCGAGCGGAATCATGTTCATCAGATAGGCGACGACGAGAATCCAGATCGAACTCCTGATCCATCCAAATGGCGGAAAAATTACCGCAGCATAGAAAACACCAAGTCCGACGATAAGGCCGGGAAGCACGCGAGGCAGCATTGCAAGGCTGTCGACCAGTGGAGCATAGCGGAAATTTGAGCGTTGGCTGACGAGCACCAGCGCGAGGCAGAGAGCCGTACCAATTGCTGCCGAAAGCAGGCCAACTTCGATGGTGTTGACGATGGCCTGAAAGAAGCGCGGCTCCTGGAACATCCTCACGACATTTGCCGTGGTCAGGACTTTTGTAAGGGGCACCAATGGTGTCAGGATGACGGTAAAAGCCCTGAGGATGATTCCGCCAACCGGTACGATCAGCGTAAGGATCATGTAAACAAGCAGGATGCAGAGGATAATCCAGCGCCAGCCACCAAGACTGACGCGTTTGGCCCTACCTGCCTTGCCCTGAATTGTCGTGAATTTGAACGCGTTGTGCAATAGCCGCCATTGAAGGAAGAGCGAAACCCCTACCAACATCATCAGGAGGAAGGCGGCATTGGCTACCAAGCCGTGGTTGGGCTGGGGGTTATCGATACCGATGTCGAAAAGGAAGGTCGAAAGCACTTCGATGTTCGAAGTTTTGCCCAGAAGTCTCGGGATTGCAAGCATTTCCATTCCGGCAACTAGGTTTAAGACCGTCGAGTAGATAATCGCAGGCGCCATCAGCGGCAAAGTGATCGACCAAAGGACTCGGATGCGACCGGCACCCACGGTGCGTGCCGCGTCCTCAAGACTTGCGCTTGCTCCACCGGCGGTGCCGTATAGGCAGTACATGTAGACAAGGGGCGCTTGGGCGATGCCCGCCATGAGCGACATGCCGCTCATAGAGTATAGATTCCATTGCGGCAGGGCGATGTGCTGTGCCCACGTTGTTACGAATCCGCCTGGCGCGTACATGATCAGCCATCCGATGCACAGGATCAGATGCGACAGATATAGTGGCACCATGAAGAGGTCGCCGATGAAGTTGCGTATCGGAAGGTCGGTCCGTCCGACAAGAATGGCGGTGACGGCTCCGATGCACAAAGCGATTGCTGTCGAGATGATTGCAAAGATAATGGTGTTCCACGTCGCTGACCATAACGCTGCCGACCCGAGGAATTCTCGAATGTTCGCGAGCGTGAAATGCCAGTTGCCGTCGTAAAGTGGTGCAGACGCAAAGGCCTGCACCAGGATCGGCAGGAGAGGCGTCAGGACGAGAATTGCGAGGATGATCGTTACGAACCATTGAACGCCGGTGTTCCTCAAGAAGGCAAGTCCCTTGCCCTGCTGATCGTCGGCCCGAGCGGGAACTGCGCTTGTAATATCGGATGCCAATTGCTTGTCCTCTCCCATCCGTTTCGGTTATCAGCCAAGAGGATTATTGGCCCATGGCCTTGGTCCATCGCTTGGTAAAGTCATCGA
>DASWOH010000135.1:0-3131 GCA_036398815.1 Rhizobium sp.
CCCGCTCACAGCGACGGCGACTGAACCCTCGGCGATACGCTTGACCAGACCCGACAGCACCTTGCCCGAACCGATTTCAAGAAAATGGGTGACGCCCTGCTGCGCCATGAAGGCGACGCTCTCTCGCCAGCGCACGGTACCGGTTACCTGCTCCACCAGACGCTTGCGGATCTCATCGGGCGCGGTGATCGCGCTCGCCAGTACATTCGACACCAGAAACGATTTCGGCGAGTTGATCGTCACATTCGCCAGCGCCTCCGCCATTGCATCCGCGGCTGGCTGCATCAAGCTGCAATGGAACGGTGCCGACACAGGCAACAACATCGCGCGCTTGGCGCCCTTGGCCTTGGCGATTTCGATGGCGCGCTCGACAGCGGCCTTGTCGCCAGAAACCACAACCTGTCCGCCGCCATTGTCGTTGGCAGCCTGACACACCTGCCCCTGCGCGGCCTCCTGCGCAACTTCCACAGCGGTTTCATAATCGAGCCCGAGGAGTGCCGCCATCGCACCAACGCCGACCGGTACGGCTTTCTGCATCGCAAGACCGCGGGTGCGGAGCAGCCGCGCGGTGTCGCTGATGGTGAGACTGCCCGCAGCAGCGAGCGCCGAATATTCACCGAGAGAATGACCCGCAACGAACGCCGCATCGCGTGCGACGTCTACGCCCGCTTCCGTCTCTAGCACACGCAGCGTCGCCAGCGAGACGGCCATCAAGGCCGGCTGCGCGTTCTGCGTAAGTTGTAAGGTTTCCGCCGGACCGTCCCAGATGATCGCGCTGAGCTTTTCGCCAAGCGCCGAATCGACCTCGTCAAACACCGTGCGCGCGGCAGGAAATGCATCGGCAAGCGCTTTGCCCATGCCGACGCTCTGCGATCCCTGCCCGGGAAAGGTAAAAGCTGCTGTCATGATGGCCCCTGAACTAATGAGGCCCTAAGACACTGCACGGATCGCCGTGTCAAGCCGCAGCACGGGCAAGGAAAAATCGAATCCGATGAAAAAAGAAACTAAATCAGGCGGATCAAAGATCAGTTGTTGTTTCCGCCAAAGAGACCGCCAGTTGATTCAGGCGCGAGTTGAACGAACTGCCTGCCGCCGTTGAGTTCCTTCAGTTTGTTAACGTAATCCTCGGGCACCTGAAGATAGAACGGTGTTTTCAGTCCCATGAAGCTGGCGATCTGACCAAGGAACGTCGTGCAGTTATTGGTCATCTCGTTCCACAGTTTGTTTGTGGCCTGGAGATGCCGAATATAGGCGAAGACCCGCTTAGCATCGGCCTCGTTCATGTAAACGCGGTAATTCGCAGTCAAGTATTGCGGATCGAGATCGCCATAGCTGGCGCCCGTCTCGGCAGGTACCGGCAGCAAATGGCCAACAACGAATTCTGTGGCATCGCCCGCTGGATGAAGCCCGGCAACGTCGACTTTTTTCTCACTGGTTTTTCCGAACCAGACGAAAGCGTGGCCGTAGCTTGCCGCTGTACGCGAACGGAAGTCGACGTAATAAGGCCCCTTGCCAGTGGCGGCAACGCGATTTGATGCCTGCTTGGGCTTGGCGGCCTCGGTACCAGCGGCTGGATCGGCGGAGGCCAATGCGCTGGACGCTGCCGGCTCGGAGGTCGACGCAACGACAGCATTCGTATCTGTAGCCGCCGGACTTACGGACGCGAGCCTCGATGCGGAAACTTTAGGTGCGATGGACGCAGAGGCAGTGCTGGACGCAGGCTTGCGAACGCTGGGTTTGGCGGCCTGTTGGGGCGGGGCCTGAATCTGTCCAATGTCGAGCTGGGGACTGAATCCTTGAGCCTGAGCCGACTGGAAGCTCGTCGAGAGAGCCAGTGAGGCCAAGCCAAACAGAACAGCAAATCCGGTCCAATAATTCGGGCGAAACTTCACGTTCAGCTCCTCACTACAGCACGCCCAAATGACAAGCTGCATACCTTAAAAAAATTGCGCGCTAACGGTTCAGGAATTTTCTGAACCGTTAGCATCGCATGTTTGTAGAAGTCGAATAGAATAACAGACGCGAAGCGTCTATTAGTACTTGGCGACAACCGGGCCCTTGCCGAGCGGAGCCTTGCCAACGATTGGCAACTTGCCGATCGGACCCTTGCCAATCGGAGCCTTACCAACCGGAGCCTGCGAATAAACAGGCTGCGGACGAGGCAGATCGGCGGCGGCAGCAACGCCAACCATTGCGAACGAAGCTGCGGTAACAACGAAGAAAGCTTTCAACATAGAGTTCCCCTTAGTCGGATAGAAGTGCCGGAGCTAGAATCTGATAGCCACGAACAACATTAACTAACCGGCTTTGCCGTGCAATTGAAACTCAACACAACGAGACCCTCAGAGCATTGTTTGTCGAGGATTGTGCCAAAAATGCCGCACCGCCGTTTGCCCCAAGACACAGCTAACGATGCCTCGCTACGACAAAAAAATGCTAGTATTTCAATGCATTAATACGGATATGAGCAGCCCTTCGGGTAGCACGAAAGCAATATCGCGGGTTCCGGCTATAAGCATTCCTTAAAATGCGAAGGCTCCGCCCTGCGCTCGCCATCCACAAGCCACAGCCCTTTTTCGCACCGCCCGTCGCGATGATCACTACGTTAAAAGCTTCCTTTGACGTTAAGACCCCGTGCATTTTCGCTTACGCTCTAAAGTATGGTGAAGGAATATAGCGCCGCCGCTTCGCAACGACACGCTGCGATTCGATGTGATTTTGTTCGAAGCAATTTCACCGTCGATGAATGCGCCGCGTGAAGCTCCTACGACTTCGACACTGAGACAGCGCACCTGAGATAAGGAGATTCTGCTGGACAGCGCATCGGGGAGCGCTCTTGGAAGCATGTTCTTGAGATAGCTACCTGGCGGACTTTGTTATCAAAAAAGGCCCATTTCGCCTTGCAACCAGCCTCGAAATCCCTATAAACACGCCATCCGTGGATCCCGGCCGGGAGCTGAACGGACGGTCTCAACAATCACATCTTCAAAATCGAAGTTTGATTGATGCGGCAGGGCCAGTCGGTCCGTCGTCCCGTGCTTCCGCCTTCTGAGCATATCGAGTCCTTTCCGAAGGTCTCGAAGGGCTTGCCGCCAGGAACCGCGCTAACATTGGAAAGGACACCCATGCCT
>DASWOH010000136.1:0-25744 GCA_036398815.1 Rhizobium sp.
CCAGGCTTGATCGTGATGTTGTCGCGAACAGCCTCGGCACCAACGCGTTCAGCCCCCCTAACATCGATCCGCTGTATGACAGCGGCTTCTGCGACTGAAGCAGAAGCAAGGGTGATAACACCAGCGCCCGACGCAACAACACCAGCAGACAGCGCTACCGCCGACACTGCGTTCAAAAATCTTGAACCAGCCTTCATTTTCACTTCTTACCTTTTTTCAGTCGTCCCCAGGCCCGGGAAGAACCCGATTCCGGTCACGTGTGTCGTTTTACCCGCTTTTGACATACAAGCAAGGGAGCAAGTTAATTTCTGTTTACTTCATTTCAAAGCGTGGCTCATTCGCCACTACAGCTTTGAAACATCGTAAATAAATCGTAATTCCCCTCTCAGCTCCCCATCAGCCTATTCTGGAGCTGATGTCGTTCCATGTCGCAAACACCATGAGTGATAGCACCATCGCGAAACCGATCCGGAAAGCGATGTCCTGTGCCCGAGCACCCAACGGTTTTCCCCTTACGGCTTCAATCGCATAGAACATCAGATGCCCGCCATCAAGTACCGGCACCGGCATCAAATTTAATAAACCAATGGAAACAGAAAGTATGGCGGCGAATTGGAGCACCGCGGAGAAGCCCAGAGTCGCCATCTGGCCGGAAAGTTGCGCCACCCGAATCGGACCGCCGAGCTGGTCCGCCTTCATGTAGCCGCCGATGACATTGCCGAGATATTCGAAGGTGCCGGAAATGATGCTGCCGGTCTGCTTGACGCCTTCGCTCAGCGCCCGGAAAGGCCCGTATGCTTCATACCGAAGCTTGATCGGCTTCTGGCCGTCGGTAATTCCGATGCTGCCGATCTCCGTCTCTTTCCCAAAGGCGTCGGGCTCTCCAGCCGTCTTCGGCATCACCTGAACATCGCGTGCCACACCATCATGCTCGACGGACAGCACCACCGTCTTGTCCGCACGCGAGGCGACATAACGCTGGACTTCGCCGATGGAACCGACGACACGCCCATCCACGGAAAGAATGCGATCGCCAATTACGATACCCGCACCTGCTGCCGGGCTATCCTCGGCAACGGTGGCGACGAGCGGATCGACCGGCGAAATGCCGATACTGCCGACATCCTTCTTGTTGCCCGAAGAGTCGGTCTCCGCCAACGCTTCCGGCACCATCGGAAAATCACGCGTCTGGTGGTTACGTTCGACGGTCAGGACCACGCTCTTGCCGGGGCGATCACCGATATAGCGAGCGATATCGTAATAGGTCGCAACATTGTTGCCGTCGACGGCAATCAGACGGTCGCCGGCCTGTACGCCCGCCCGTGCGGCCGGTCCACCCGGCTCTACCGCCGTCACCAACGGATCGACGAGTGCGATACCGATGCGGCCCATCTCCATCTTGTTGCCGAACTGATCCGTGTCTTCCGCAAGCTTGGGCACGATGTTGAAATCGCGCTTCTGGCCATCACGCTCGACGGTCAGCAGGATATTGCGGCCGGGACGCATGCCGACATAACGCTGCACTTCGTCGAAGGTCGCGATGCTGTTGCCGTCGATGGCAACGAGACGGTCGCCCGGTTCGATCCCCGCTTCGGCGGCGGCGCCGTCGCGCGTGACCATGGCGACGACCGGGTCCGCGACCGTGCGGCCATAGACGCTGAAAAGCACGGCGAAGATTGCAATGGCGAGAATAAAATTGGCAATCGGACCGGCAGCGACGGTTGCGGCCCGCTTCCAGAGCTTTGCGCCGGCGAAGGATCGGGCGCGCTCCTCCTCTGTCATGGCCGAGAGCTGATCGACATCGGTCTTGCTCGAGGCATCCTCATCGCCGAAGAAACGAACATAGCCGCCGAGCGGAATGAGCGACAGCTTCCAGCGCGTGCCGTGGCGGTCGGTGAAGCCGGCGATCTCCGGGCCGAAACCGATCGAGAAGGCCATGATGCGGATGCCGGACCAGCGCCCAACCAGATAATGACCCATTTCGTGCACGAAAACGAGCAATGACAGGACGAAAACAAACGTGATGACGTTGTTCGTCAAGAAGCCGATGATACCTGCCACGCTACCCATGCAACGATCCTGTTCGCGTTGATTTCATACACCGAGCAGGACACTGCCCAATGACATGGTCTCGCCGCTCATTCTCAGCGATATCACGATAGCTAACAAGAACGCCGCAAAACAAGCGAAAATTAGTCCATCGACTCGATCCATGACGCCGCCATGACCAGGAATCAGATGGCTGGAGTCCTTGACGCCGAAGCGGCGCTTCATGAAAGACTCGAACAAATCGCCGATTTGGCTGCAAATCGACAGCATCAGCGCAAGCACCGGAATCCATAAACCATCCGCGGAGAAATAACTCCAGACGACCGCCGTTCCCGCAATCACGGCGGCGATGGCGCCGCCGATGGCGCCCGACCATGTCTTGCCCGGCGATATGCGCGGCGCAAGCTTGGCCCCGCCGATGGCGCGGCCAACGAAATAGGCAAAAATATCCGTCGCCCATACGGTGGCGAAGACGAACAGCATCAGCACGAAACCGCGCAGATCGTCGTCGCGGATCTCAGCAAGGGCGATGGCCGTCAATCCGGCATAGAATATCCCGCCGGGCAGCCACCAGCTCTTGCCGCGCATGGCGACCATGATTGCCGTAACCGCAACGAAGGCGAGCAGCACCTCGATGGAATAGACAGATTCTTCCATCAGCGTCGCGCCGGCAATCAGCACCAGACCCAGCCAGCCGAGTGCGTTGCCCTGCGGGTCGCGGTCATGCAGATCCGATATTGTCGACCATTCATAATAGACGAGCAGGCCGATCGCCGCCGCCAGGAGACGGAAGCTCAGCCCACCGTACCAGGTGGCGACGAGAACGATTGCAGCGAGAATGATGCCGGAGACAATGCGCAGCCTGAGTTCGCGACTCATCAAGACCCCACGGCTGCCGCCTGCTTGGCGGAGAGACCGCCAAAACGCCGGTCGCGCGCGGCATATTTTTCCAGCGCGGAGAAAAAAAGATCCCGGCTGAAGTCCGGCCAGTATTCCGGCATGAACATGAATTCGGAATAAGCGGCCTGCCAGAGCAGGAAGTTCGACAGCCGCTCTTCGCCGCTGGTGCGGATGATCAGGTCCGGATCGGGAATTCCGGCCGTGTCCAAACGGGCGCCAACCAGCTCAGGGCTGATATCCTGCGGACGCAGCCGCCCGGCCTCGACATCCCTTGCGAGGCTGACGAGGGCACGGGAGATTTCATCGCGAGAACCGTAATTGAAGGCGATGACCAGCGTGAGGGCGGTATTGTCCCTGGTGGTCTCTTCCGCCTCGATCAGCAACGGCAGGATGTCGCCACGCAGATTGTTGCGGTCGCCGATCACCCGGATGCGGACATTCTGGCGATGCAGTTCGACGAGATCCCGTCGAATGAAGGCCTTGAGCAGACCGAGGAGATCGCTCACCTCCGTCTCCGGACGGCGCCAGTTTTCCGACGAAAAGGCGAAGAGGGTCAGATATTTTATGCCGATATCGCCGGCCGCCCGCACGGTTTCGCGCACCGCCTCCACGCCCTTACGATGGCCCATGGTTCGCGGCAAGCCGCGCGCATTGGCCCAACGCCCGTTGCCATCCATGATGATGGCAACGTGTTCGGGTACGGCAGAGAAGGTCGGAAGTGACATATGGGTCCAGTTTCGTTCGGCGGGAAAGTTCTGGCCTTTAATTTAGCGCACCCTCGCCGCTTTCAATATCTCGTGATCGAAAGCGGGATGCCCCAGCGTGAAATCAGACCTGCATGATTTCCTTTTCCTTGTCGACTAGCAAGCGGTCGATGTCCGAAATCGTCTCATCCGTCATCTTCTGCACACGCTCGGACAAGGAACGGCCCTCGTCCTGACCGATCTCGCCGTCCTTTTCGGCCTTTTTGAGACCGTCCATGCCGTCACGGCGAACATGGCGAATCGCCACCTTTGCCTTCTCGGCATATTCGTGGGCAACCTTGACCAACGAGCGGCGACGTTCCTCGTTGAGTTCCGGCAGCGGGATTCGCAGGCTCTGCCCGTCGACGATCGGATTGAGACCGAGGTTGGATTCGCGGATTCCTCGCTCGACAGCGCCGACCATCGACTTGTCCCAGACCGAGACCGACAGCATGCGCGGCTCGGGAACGGTGATGTTGGCGACCTGGTTCAGCGGCATGCGCGAGCCATAGGCTTCAATCGTCACCGGGTCGAGAATGTTGGCGGACGCACGCCCCGTGCGTAGCGAGGCTATGTCGCTCTTGAATGCCGCAATCGCGCCGTCCATACGGCGCTTCAATTCCTTGAGGTCGGTGCCTTCACTCATGTTTATACTCCCGTGAATAGGCGGCGCCGGGAAGGTCCGGCGCCACAGGAACGTCAATTGTCTGATACGATGGTCTTGCGGCCGCCGCCGGTCAAGATTTCCGCAAAGCCGCCCTTTTCGTGGATCGAAAAGACGACGATCGGAATGGAGTTTTCCCGCGCCAGCGCCACGGCGGCCACGTCCATGACGGCGAGCCCCTTTTCAAGCACCTGGCTATGGGTCAGTTGGTCGAACCGCTCGGCATCCGGGAACTTCTTCGGATCGGCGGAATAGATGCCGTCGACCTGCGTGCCCTTGAAGATGGCTTCGGCGCCGATTTCGGCGGCGCGCAGCGCGGCAGCGGAATCGGTGGTGAAAAACGGGTTGCCGGTGCCGCCGGCAAAGATCACCACACGACCGAGCGAGAGATGATAGAGCGTGGCGCGCTGGGAGAAACTCTCGCAGATTTCCGGCATGGAGATGGCGGACAGAACGACGGTGTCGATGTTCAGCTTGCGCAGCGAGGTCGCCAGCGCGAGCGCGTTGATGACGGTTCCGAGCATGCCCATGTGATCGCCGGTCACACGGTCACCGCCCTTGGAGGCCACGGCGACGCCACGGAAAATGTTGCCCCCGCCGACGACGACGCCAACCTCGACGCCCATTGCGCGCGCCTCGGCAATATCGGAGGCAATCCGGTCAGCGACGGTCACGTCGATACCGAACCCCTGGCTGCCCATCAGAGCTTCGCCGGAGGCCTTGAGCAATACACGCTTGTAGATCGGCTGGGACATCATGGCTCCTTGAAGTGATCGCGGGGAAGATTGTGAAAGCCGGATACACGAAGGGCATCGCGTTGTCACGCGATGCCCACGGGTTTTCCCGGATATGGTTTCACCTATCTGGGACAGGGTTTCGTTTCGTCAACAGACGAAACGAATTCGTTGATCAGCCCTTGACGACAGCCGCAACTTCGGCAGCGAAGTCGGTTTCTTCCTTCTCGACGCCTTCGCCGAGGAGCAGACGGGCCATGCCGACGACTTCGATCGGGGCACCGGCGGTCTTTTCAGCTTCCTTGATGGCAGCAGCGACCGTCAGGTCCGGGTTGATGACGAAGGCCTGCGAGAGAAGAGCGACTTCCTCGAAGAACTTGCGCATGCGGCCTTCCACCATCTTTTCGATGATGGCTTCCGGCTTGCCGGATTCGCGGGACTGCTCGATAAAGACGTTGCGTTCGCGCTCGGCGACTGCGGCATCGACTTCTTCGGCGCGGATAGCCAGCGGGTTGGTAGCAGCAATGTGCATGGCAACCTGGCGGCCGATCGACGTCAGAACGGCCTTGTCACCGACCGACTTCAGAGCAACCAGAACGCCGAGCTTGCCGATACCGTCGCCGGCAGCATTGTGGATGTAGGTCGCCACGACGCCGTGCTCGACCTCCAGCTTGGCCGCACGACGAAGCGTCATGTTCTCGCCGATGGTTGCGATCGCGTCCTTGATGGTGTCGGCGACCGGCTTGCCGGATGCGGGATAGGTCGCAGCCGAAATGGCTTCGACCGTGCCGTTGGTGGACAGTGCAACTTCGGCGACGCCGCGAGCGAGTTCCTGGAAGGCATCGTTACGGGCAACGAAGTCGGTTTCGGAATTGAGCTCGACGACAACGGCCTTGTGACCGGCGCCGGCAATGGCGACCAGGCCTTCAGCGGCGGTGCGGCCGGATTTCTTGTCGGCCTTGGAGATGCCCTTGGCGCGCAGCCAGTCGATCGCGGCTTCGATATCGCCGTTGGTTTCGGTCAGCGCCTTCTTGCAGTCCATCATGCCTGCGCCAGACTTTTCGCGCAGTTCTTTCACCAGTGCAGCCGTAATCTCGGTCATAAGCTTCCTCTTGTCGGTTCATACGGTGCGGCATGCGGTTTTGAGCCGAAGCGGCACCGATTTGAGGGACGAAATGTACCCGTAAGTATGACAGCGTTATGAAGCTGCGTCATACTCTGGAATTCTTGATTGGAACATGCCTGGATCTATCGCCCAGGCCATGCGTTCCCTGAAACAGAACAAGGCCGCTCGAACTCCTTGAAGTCGCAAACGGCCTTGTCCCGGATATCAATACGCTCGGGCGGACTGGATTCCGTCCGCCCCTGGGCGCGATCAGGCTTCGGTGCCGTCCACCAGGGTCGGTTCGACCGGAGCTTCGATGGAAGCGCCGAGGTCACGGCCGGATGCGCTCTGCTGGCGAGCGATGCCGTCGATGGCAGCGCGTGCGATCAGGTCGCAGTAGAGAGCGATGGCGCGCGAGGCGTCGTCGTTGCCCGGGATCGGATAGTCGATCAGGTCCGGATCGCAGTTCGAGTCGATGATGGCGACGACCGGAATGCCGAGGCGCTTGGCTTCGTCGATCGCGATCTTTTCCTTGTTGGTGTCGATGATGAACATCAGGTCCGGGGTGCCGCCCATATCGCGGATACCGCCGAGAGCCTTGTCCAGCTTTTCGCGCTCGCGCTCAAGGTTCAGACGCTCCTTCTTGGTGAAGCCCTGGGCGTCGCCATTGAGGATTTCGTCGAGCTTGCGCAGACGCTGGATCGAGTTCGAAATCGTCTTCCAGTTGGTCATCATGCCGCCGAGCCAGCGAGCGTTGACGTAGTACTGAGCCGAACGCTTGGCGCTGTCGGCGATCAGTTCAGAAGCCTGACGCTTGGTGCCGACGAACAGAACGCGGCCGCCACGGGCAACGGTGTCGCTGACAACCTGCAGAGCGCGGCTCAGCAACGGAACCGTCTGGGCGAGGTCGATGATGTGAATGTTGTTACGATCGCCGAAGATGTACGGCTTCATCTTCGGGTTCCAGCGATGCGTCTGGTGGCCGAAGTGAACGCCAGCTTCCAGAAGCTGACGCATAGAAAAATCGGGCAATGCCATGCCTTTGTATCCTTTTCCGGTTGAACCTCCGCAAGGCGAACAGCATCCTCTTAGAAGATGCCACCGGGCGGAACCATCCGGATTTCTCCCGGACAATCCCATGCCTTACGTGTGGAATGCGGCTGGCCATACATTCGATTCACTGGGAATGCAAGGGCGCGGTGGAAAAAAGAGCGATTTGGGCAGCTTTGGCCCGACGCTTTACTGGCAAGCCTTGGCGTCGAGCACTTCCAGCTTGGAGAGTTTGCCGGTCAGCACGAAGTCGCCATAGTCCATGGTGAGGTCGCGGGTGATGCCGTTTTCATAAAGTTTGAACGACATGCGGTAGACCGGTATGGCGTCGCCCTTGGACTTTTCATTGAAATAGGCGACGGTCACCGGCCAGAACGGCGTCTTGGCGAAGGCTCCTGCCTTGTCGGCATCGGGATCGTCGATGGCGGGCGTCTCTTGCTTGCCGACGACGGTGGTGGCGAGCAACGGCTTGTCGCCATCGTCCGAGCCGTCGAAAACCTGCGCCTCGAAGAAATTCTTGCCCAGCTTGGCATTGTGGATGATGTCGAGCATGTGTTCCGTCGGGAAGCGGCTCTGGATGAGTTCGATCTGCCTGGGCTTGGGCTGGGTCAGGTCGACCTTGATGCCCTTCTGATCGTCCGCCGCGGCACCACGCACGTCCTTGTCGAGCTGGTCGTCGGTATAGGATTTGGTCTCGAAGCGGAATGTGCGCTTGGCGAGATCCTCGAACGTCGTCGTCTGCTGGTCGCTGAGCCGGGTGGTATCACCCGTGTCGATCTGCGTGACGAAACGGAAATTGGTGGTGAATCCGGTGCAATCGGAGCCGTCGAACTCATAGACCATGCGGCCGAACATGCCGGCAATGCCGGAGCGGTCGGTGGCATCCTTGAGTTCGAGATCGTAGACGGCGCGATGCGCAATCAGTCCGCTCGGACCAGCCGCATGGGCGGGTACGCCCAGAGATGCGACGCCCAAACTCGAAACAATAACGGCGGCAAGACTCGAGCGGAACATTCATTATCTCCTGTTGGACTCGCACGCGATGTTATAAGAACGCTTTCGGCTAAAACGAGGCCGCCGGTCCCTATTATGGGAATTTAATCTTGATGCCGGATTTTTGAAGGTTTTACAACAAAACGGGAGATGAAAATGTCCAATGCTATCGAGGGCCGTCTGAAGGAGCTTGGCATCGTTCTGCCGCAAGCCGCTGCGCCGGCTGCGAATTATGTTCCCTATGTCATCAGCGGCAATCTTCTTTACCTCTCGGGACAGCTGCCGATGGAAAACGGCAAGGTCGGCGTCACCGGCCATCTCGGCAAGGATGTCGACGTAGCCGGCGGCCAGCGTGCCGCCGAGCTTTGCGCCATCAATATCCTCGCTCAGGCAAAAGCCGCCCTGGACGGCGATCTTAGCCGCATCAAGCGCCTGATCAAGCTGAACGGCTTCGTCGCCTCGGTGCCTGAGTTCGTCGAACAACATCTTGTGATCAACGGCGCCTCCAATCTTCTGGCAAATGTACTCGGCGATGCCGGCAAGCATGCGCGCGCCGCTGTCGGAATGGCCGCGCTGCCGTTCAACGCCGCCGTCGAGATCGATGCCATCCTGGAAATCGCATAATGAGCAAGCTTGCCTGGCTTACCGAACGTCCCGTCGCCCATCGCGGCTATCACGACATGAACAAGCAGGTCTGGGAAAACACGCTATCGGCCTTTTCCCGGGCGATCGAAGCGGGTTTCGCCATCGAATGCGACCTGCACTATGCCTCGGACGGCGTCCCGGTCGTGTTTCACGATGACGACCTGCAGCGCGTCTGCAATCTTCCGGTCGAAGTGCGCGACCGCACGTCGGGCGAACTCGGTCTGCTGTCGATCGGCGGCACCAAGGACAAGATCCCGACGCTGAAGCAGCTCCTGCGGCTCTGCGACGGCAAGGTGCCGCTGGTGCTGGAGCTCAAGGGTCGTGAAGGTGACGATGAGGGTTTTGCGGAAACCGTGCTCGAGGTGCTGGAAGGCTATAAGGGTCATGTGGCGCTGATGAGCTTCGACCATTGGCTGCTCAAGGACCTGAAGGCGCTCGACGCTCCCTACCCGGTCGGCCTGACGGCGGAGGGAAATCAGCCCGAGACGTTTTTTAAGCATGACGAAGCCATGCAGCTTGGGCTAGACTTCATCTCGTATTTCTATGGTCACCTGCCGAACCCATTCATCACGGCGCAGCGCCAGCGCGGCATTCCGGTCATTACCTGGACCGTGCGCGACGAAGCAGCCCGTCAACACACATTTGCCAACGCAGACCAGATGACCTTCGAAGGTTTTGACCCCAGGGAGAGCCCTGCCCTCATTTCATGACAGACGAATTATCCATTCGCGTAGAACGTTCCTTCAAGAACATCGCTCCGGAGAGCTGGTCCAGGCTCGCCGGGGCATCGAGAACGGGTACGCTGCTGCCGTACAACCCGTTCGTCTCGCATGCTTTCCTGTCATCGCTGGAGGAGTCCGGTTCGGCCACCGACAAGACCGGCTGGCTTGGCAACCACCTGCTGCTCGAGACCCATAGCGGCGAGCTGATCGGTGCATTCCCCGGCTACCTCAAGAATCATAGCCAGGGCGAATATGTCTTCGATCATGGCTGGGCCGATGCCTTCGAACGGGCCGGCGGCCGTTATTATCCGAAGCTGCAATGCTCCATCCCCTTCACCCCGGCAACCGGTCCGAGGCTGCTGGTGGCTGAAGGTCAGGATCGCAAGGCGATCCAGCCGGCGCTGGCCGAAAGCCTGAAGGAGGTGACCCGACAGATCGGCGTCTCCTCGGCCCATATCACCTTCCTGCCGGAAGACGAGATTTCTGTCTTCGAAACCGACGGCTATCTGCACCGCACCGACCAGCAATTTCATTTCATCAATGACGGCTATGCCGATCACGACGCCTTCCTGGAAACGCTGGCGTCACGCAAGCGCAAGGCGCTGAAGAAGGAGCGTCGTGCTGCTCTCGAGGGCGGCATCAGCATCGACTGGCTGACGGGCAGCGATCTCACCGAACGCGTCTGGGACCAGTTCTTCGCCTTCTATATGGATACCGGCAGCCGCAAATGGGGCCGGCCCTATCTCACCCGTAAATTCTATTCGCTGATCGGCGAGCGCATGGCCGACGATATCCTGCTTGTCATGGCGAAGCGCGAGGGCCGCTATATCGCCGGCGCCATCAATTTCATCGGCGGCGATGCGCTCTATGGCCGGCATTGGGGCTGCATCGAGGATCATCCCTTCCTGCATTTCGAGGTCTGCTATCATCAGGCGATCGATTTTGCGCTGACCAAGGGGCTGAAGCGGGTCGAGGCCGGCGCGCAGGGCGAACATAAGCTCGCGCGCGGCTATCTGCCGGTTATCACGCATTCGGCGCATTATATCGGCCACCAGGGCCTGCGCCGCGCCGTTGCCGACTATCTCAAGCAAGAGCGCGAGCAGGTCGAGGAGATGAGCGAGATCCTGACCGAACACAGCCCCTTCCGCAAAGGCGAGCGGCAAGATAACTAGCTGCCCTGAACAACCGTAATCGGAAGACGAGGAGACCCTTCATGACCAGCCCGGCCTATGACGCCAACAATATCTTCGCCAAGATCCTGAAGGGCGAAATCCCCTCTGTCCGCGTCTACGAGGACGAGCACACGGTCGCCTTCATGGATGTCATGCCGCAGTCGCCCGGCCATACGCTGGTGCTGCCGAAATCTCCGTCGCGCAATCTGCTCGACGCCGATCCGGCCGCCCTTCCGCACCTGATCTCGACCGTCCAGAAAGTCGCCGTCGCGGTTCAGGAGGCTTTCGATGCCGATGGCATCTATATCGCGCAGTTCAACGAGCCGGCCGCCGGCCAGACGGTATTCCATCTGCATTTCCACGTCATTCCGCGCCACGAGGGCATCGCGCTGAAGCCGCATTCGGGCAAAATGGAGGACGGCGCGATCCTGGCGGAAAATGCCAGGAAAATTATCGAGGCCCTGGTCTGAACTGGAAAAGCACATGATTCGCCATACCGTCGCGTTTCGCCTGAAACATGAGCCCGGCTCGGCTGAGGAGAACAGCTTCCTCAAGGACGCCCTTGTTCTTGAAGAAATACCGGGCGTCCGGAACTTCGAGCAGCTTCGGCAGACCAGCCCAAAGAATGATTTTACCTTCGGCTTCTCGATGGAGTTCGAAAATCAGGCAGGCTACGACGCCTATAACATCCATCCCGATCACGTCACTTTCGTGCGTGATCGCTGGGTGCCTGAAGTCGAGGCCTTCCTCGAAATCGACTATACGAAGCTCTAGCTCCTTATTAGATTATCAACATAAGCATATGAAAACGGCTGCATTGTTGCCAATGCAGCCGTTTCTTTTTTCAAGCGATCGATCGTCGCTTACTTGCGCGGCACCTTCGGCACCGTGCTGCCCTTGCGCGACGACTTGCCATCCTGCACATCGCCATCGCCGGCGGATGCCGTCTTCGGCGAGCGGCGAGCATCCGAAGCGGTGCCGACCTTGCCGACACGGCTGCGGGTCTTGACGGTATCGCCGTCATCCTCTTCCACCTCGACCACGGCATCGACAACCTCGGCCTCCGGCTTCGGCCGGATCGGCGCGGTCTCGGAGACGGAGTCGAGCACGATACCGGTCGTGCCGTCTTCCTTCTTGCCGACCGTGACGGTGACCACGCCACCCTTCTTCAGCTTGCCGAAGAGGATTTCGTTCGCCAACGGCTTCTTGATGTTTTCCTGAATGACGCGCGCCAGTGGACGGGCGCCCATCTTTTCATCGTAGCCCTTTTCGGACAGCCAGGCGATCGCATCTTCGTGCAGGTCGAAGGTAACGTTCCTCTCGGAAAGCTGAGCCTCCAGCTGCATGATGAACTTCTGCACGACCTTGTGGATGACGACGGTCGGCAGCGGCGCGAACGGAATGGTCGCATCCAGACGGTTGCGGAATTCCGGGGTGAAGAGCCGGTTGAGAGCCTCTTCATCCTCGCCCGTACGCTTGGCAGAGCCGAAGCCGATGGCAGCCTTGGCCATTTCCGATGCGCCCGCGTTGGTCGTCATGATCAGGATGACGTTGCGGAAGTCGATCTTCTTGCCGTTGTGGTCGGTCAGCGCGCCATGGTCCATGACCTGCAGCAGGATATTGAAGATATCCGGATGCGCCTTCTCGATTTCGTCGAGCAGAACGACGCTGTGCGGATGCTGGTCGACACCGTCGGTCAGCAGGCCTCCCTGATCGAAGCCGACATAGCCGGGAGGTGCGCCGAGCAGACGGGAAACCGTGTGACGCTCCATATATTCCGACATGTCGAAGCGCAGCAGTTCGACTCCAAGCGAAGAAGCAAGCTGCTTGGCGACTTCCGTCTTGCCGACGCCCGTGGGGCCGGAGAAGATGTAGCAGCCGATCGGCTTGTTCGGTTCGCGCAGGCCCGCACGAGCAAGCTTGATCGCCGTCGACAGGGCTTCGATCGCGGTGTCCTGACCGTAGACGACGGAGCGCAGTTCCTGTTCGAGATTGGCAAGGACCATCTCGTCGTCCTTGGACACCGTCTTCGCCGGAATGCGCGCCATCGTCGCGATGGTGACCTCGATCTCCTTCTCGGTGATCAGCTTGCGACGCTTCGACGGCGGCAGCAGCATTTGCGCCGCACCGGTTTCGTCGATGACGTCGATCGCCTTGTCCGGCAGCTTGCGGTCCGAGATATAGCGGGCCGACAGTTCGACCGCCGACTTGATGGCGTCGTTCGTGTAGCGCAGGTGATGATACTCTTCGAAATAGGGCTTCAGACCCTTCATGATTTCGATGGCATCCTCGATGCTCGGCTCGTTGACGTCGATCTTCTGGAAGCGGCGGACGAGTGCCCGGTCCTTCTCGAAGAACTGACGGTATTCCTTGTAGGTGGTCGAACCGATGCATCGGATCGCGCCCGAAGACAGGGCCGGCTTCAAGAGGTTCGACGCATCCATCGCACCGCCGGAGGTCGCGCCGGCGCCGATGACGGTATGGATCTCATCGATGAACAGCACGGCGCCGGGATATTCCTCCAGCTCCTTGACGACCTGCTTCAAACGCTCTTCGAAATCACCGCGATAACGGGTGCCGGCCAGCAGCGTGCCCATATCGAGCGAAAAGATCGTGGCATCGGCCAAAGCTTCCGGAACCTTGCCTTCGACGATGCGCTTGGCAAGACCTTCGGCGATCGCCGTCTTGCCGACGCCGGGATCGCCGACATAGAGCGGATTGTTCTTCGAACGGCGGCACAGCACCTGGATGGTGCGGCTGACCTCCGAATGACGGCCGATCAACGGGTCGATCTTGCCGTTCTTGGCCTTCTCGTTGAGATTGACGCAATAGGCCTTCAGCGCGTCCTGCTGCTTCTTGTTGCTGCCCTCCTCCTGCTCGCCGCGGGAGGTCGGCTTGCTCTCGGATTCGCTGTCTTCGGCGCCGCGCGGCGTGCGGGTCTGGGAGGCCCCCGGACGCTTGCCGATGCCGTGAGAAATATAATTGACCGCATCGTAGCGGGTCATTTCCTGCTCCTGCAGGAAGAATGCCGCATGGCTTTCCCGTTCCGCGAAGATCGCGACGAGAACGTTGGCGCCCGTCACTTCCTCGCGGCCCGAGGATTGGACATGGATGACGGCGCGCTGGATGACGCGCTGGAAGCCGGAAGTAGGCTTCGAGTCCTCGTCATAACCAGTAATCAGGTTTGAGAGTTCATTGTCGACGTATTCAGTCAGCGTCTTACGGAGCGCGTCGAGATCAACATTGCACGCGCCCATGACAGCTGCGGCATCGG
Organism: Rhizobium sp.; assembly: GCA_036398815.1. Taxonomy (GTDB): domain Bacteria; phylum Pseudomonadota; class Alphaproteobacteria; order Rhizobiales; family Rhizobiaceae; genus Rhizobium. Next base: position 14,052 of record DASWOH010000136.1, read on the forward strand.
CATCGTCAACCAAGGCCAATAGCAGATGTTCCAGCGTGGCATATTCGTGATGCCGCTCATTCGCGTAGGTCAGTGCCTGATGCAGCGCCTTCTCAAGACTAGGCGAAAATGTTGGCACGTTCAGATCCTCACTTCTTTTCCATAACACATTGCAGCGGATGCTGGTGTTGTCGGGCAAAATCCATCACCTGACTCACCTTCGTTTCAGCTACTTCATATGTGAATATCCCGCATTCGCCGACGCCGTGGTTGTGGACATGAAGCATAATGCGGGTGGCACTCTCGAGATCCTTTTGGAAGAAACGCTCCAGGATGTGGATCACAAATTCCATGGGCGTGTAGTCGTCGTTCAAAAGCAGCACGCGGTAGAGATTGGGTTTCTTGGTTTTAGCCTTGGTGCGCGTGATCACCGAGGTCCCGCGATTGCCGTTATCCCCGTTCCTTTCGCTGTCTTTTTGCATCCGGATCGGCTCAGCGATCATTTCATTCATTCCTCAAATCATCCGGCAGAAGCTATCGCATTCCGACTTGGCAAACTGGATTGGGTAACTGACTCTGTCGGGCCGGATATCCGAACCTCTAACTTAGTTCATATTGGCGTGATTTTAAGCCCCCTGCCGGACACTGCAATCACTATTCGTTGCCAAAACGGGCAATGATCAAAAAAGTCGCGGCCGCGGTCGAACCGAAATCGACAATTGAAAACGTGAAAGACCGGCCGCGCGCCGCGCAGCCGGTCTTTCCGTAAATTACCAGCGATAAGCGAAGCGCTTATGCGGCGGGCGCAACCGAAGCAGCAGCCTTGCCAGCAGCCTTCGTGGCGGCGGCAACCGGGGCTTCGAAGGGCTTGTAAGCAGTCTTGGCGAGATCGGCATACATTTCGCCCAGCTTTGTCGCCTCGGTGACGAAGTTTTCATAAGAGGACTTCACGAAGCTGCTCTGCAGTTCGAAAGCCGCTTCGAGGCTCTTGACACCGGCCAGCGTCTCGAAATGAGCGACGCCATCCTGAAACGACTTCTTGGAATATTCGGCGGTTTCGGCGGCAATCGCCTGAAAACCCTTATTGACATCGGAATAGTTCTTCAGCGCCGTGTCGATCGCTTCCTTGCCCTTCTTATTGGCTTCATCGAAATTGAACATGTTTTCTCCGTCCCTTTGCTGATTGGCCGATAATCGGTCTAGCAGGGGAAAATTTAAATGCGGCGCACAAATAGTCAAGTAGTCTTGTGCGTCGCAATATCTATTTTAAGTTGTATTTTCGACCGAGACAAAGGGATGGCTAAAGAGGCCGCGGGGCAGCCTTCTGATTTTTCTAAAATATATCAAGCGAACTGCAACCGCAGGCTTTGGGAGAAAAATTCTTCCTTGCCGGCGAAATCGGGGCTCCAGCCGAAACAGCACCGAATTCGGCTCGAAATGACGAGCATTTGGGTTATTTTCGAGCGATTATTCAATAAAAGAGCCGCATTTCGGCGAAAATACGGCTCTTTGCGAGATCGGGGCTATTGGAAATCGAGAGATCGGCGGGGCTGACCCATCGATCAAAAAACCGAACTATCGATTAGAGATCGACGTCCAGGATAGCCATGGAGAAGTTGTAGGAACGGTCGCCGTCTTCGTCGTCGATGTAGACAACGCCCAGGAACTCTTCACCGAGATAGACTTCCGCGGAATCGTTCTTGCGCGGACGGGCCTTGACCACCATCTGCGGGTTGAACGTGCGTTTGAAATAGGCGTCGAGCTTCTTGATTTCGTCAGGCTTCACAATTTATCTCCGCAGGGATTCTCAAGGTTGGCCGCTTCTTGCATAGGAAAAGCGGCAGTGTAAAGACCGGAAGCGCGCCTTCCACCCTGGTCGGCGACGCTAAATCCTGAATAGCAGGCAGGATTTTCCTTAGATTCCGGCGCCCATGATCTGGTCGACGATGATCTTCTCGGCAAGAAGCTGATCCATGGAGCGGGAAGGCTCCGAACAGCCGGCTTCCCCGACCACCTTGGCCGGCACACCGGCCACCGTCGTTTTGGGCGGCACTTCCTTCAGCACTACCGAGCCGGCAGCGATGCGCGAGCAATGGCCGATCTGGATATTGCCGAGAATTTTCGCGCCCGCGCCGATCAGCACGCCATGCGCGATCTTCGGATGACGGTCGCTGCCTTCCTTGCCCGTGCCGCCAAGGGTGACGCCATGCAGGATCGAGACGTTATCGCCGATGACAGCGGTTTCGCCGACGACCAGGCCTGTCGCGTGATCGAGGAAGATACCCTTGCCGATGCGCGCGGCCGGGTTGATATCGGTCTGGAAAACGCTGGAGGAGCGGCTCTGCAGATAAAGCGCGAAATCGCGGCGGCCGCGATTGAGCAGCCAATGCGCCAGACGATGGGTCTGGAGCGCATGGAAACCCTTGAAATAGAGAACCGACTCCATGAAGCGCAGGCAGGCGGGATCGCGATCATAGACAGCCTGGATATCGACGCGCAGGATCGAGCCCCATTCCGGCCAGTCCGACAGCATTTCCTCGAAGGTCTGGCGCAGCAGGACGCCCTGCATGTCCGGATGGTCGAGACGCTCGCAAATCCGATAGATGACGCATTCTTCCAGGGAGCGGTGATTGATGATCGTGGAATAGAGGAAGGCGGCCAGAAGCGGATCCCGATCAGCGGCTGCGCGGGCTTCCTCGCGCATGCTGTTCCAGATGGGATCGACGACCTTGACCGTGCCCAAGCCTTCGACCGGGCGAATGTCCGTTGCTGCGACCATTGGCGGTCTCCTGATTTCCTATCGGTGGGGACATTATATAAAGTAAAAGTCCGATAACATAAATGGGTCAACTGCGCATGAGTTTCGAGCATGATTTTGCCGGCGGTCTCCTGCGCGCGCGTTGCAGCGATACCGTCGCCACGCTCACGATCGACAATCCCGACCGCAAGAATGCCGTCAACGCGGCGATGTGGCGCGCCATACCGCAGGCCATCCGCGCCCTGACCGACGAGGCTCATGCGCATGTGATCGTCATTCGCGGCGGGAGCCAGGATTTTTCCGCCGGCGCCGACATCGGCGAATTCGGCAGTCTGCGCAAGAATGCGGAAACCGCCATCGCCTATGAGGCGCTGAACAGCGCCGCCTTCACCGCCATCCGCCACTGCCGTGTGCCGACGATCGCTGCTGTGCGCGGCATTTGTTACGGCGGCGGCTTCGGTATCGCAGCGGCCTGCGACCTGCGCATCGCCGAGGAAGGAGCGCGCTTCTCCGTGCCCGCCGTCCGCCTCGGCATCGCCTACCCCGCCGATGCGGTGCAGGACATCGTCAATGCGCTCGGATCGCAGATGGCCAAGGTCGCGCTGTTCACCGGCGCGCCGATGCCGGCCGACAAGATGGTTGCCGCCGGCTTCCTGCTGGAAGTGATCGCAGCCAATGCCTTCGACGATGAAATCTCGGCCCTCGCCCATGCGATCGCAGCCAATGCTCCGATCGCGCTGCATGCCTCGAAGCTCGCCGTGCGTGCTGTCGTCGAACAGGATAGCGACCTTCTGCGTGAAGCGGAGGTTATCGGCGCCGAGACCTTCGAAAGCGCCGACTATGCCGAAGGCCGCGCCGCTTTCACCGCCCGGCGGAAACCGCATTTCACCGGAAAGTGATTTGGTCTACCGGTTGGCCTGCCGTTCGTAGAACTCTAGGACGGCCTTCTTGAACACCTTGTCGCCAACGGCAAGCATGTGGTCGCGGTTCGGGATATCCAGGACTTCGGCATGCTGCATCAATGCCGCAAGTTCCTGCGCCGAGCCCGCGATATCGTCCTTGGTGCCGACGGCAATCAGGGTCGGCTGTTCGATCTTTGCGACGTCTTCCCGGGAGACGAGATCGCGCGAGCCCATGATGCACGCAGCCAGCGCCTGACGATCGCTCTTCGTCTGGTCGGCGAAGGCACGGAACATGCGGCCGCGCTGATGCGTGACCTCGTCCAGCGACGGCGCGAGCAGCGCATCGGCGATCGGATCCCAATCGCCGACGCCATCGACCATGCCGATGCCGAGACCGCCGAGCACCAGCGACCGAACGCGGTCGGGATGCGCCATCGCCAGGAACGTCGAGACGCGCGCGCCCATCGAATAGCCCATGACATCGGCCTCGGGAATGCCGAGATGATCCAGCAGAGCCACGGCATCCTCGGCCATGATCCAGGGATGGTAGGCATCGGCATCGTAGGATTTGTCGCTTGCTCCGTGGCCTCTGTTATCGAGGGCGATGACGCGGTAGCCCACATCGCCCAGCGTCTTGAGCCATCCCGGATTGACCCAGTTGGCAACCGCGGTCGAGGCAAACCCGTGAATCAGCAGCACCGGCGGGCCGTTCGGATCGCCCTCGTCGAAATAGGCGAGCTTCAACCCGTCATGGATGAAGTGAGAAAAGGCGGGGACATTCAAATTCATGGCAAGGTCTTCGCAAACATCGTCTCTTTGGCGCCGGACCTTATTTTATCGGCGATAGCAGGTGAACCCCAGGGCCTGAGAAAATCTGTGCGCCAAGCCGGACTTTCGCACTACACAATCGGCAAGAAGGATTATAAAGAAGGGCTACCAAGTCTGGCGCAACATTCATGCCATCCAGGGCAAGACGTATTCGGAGATCATCATGGCCGGCCACAATATTCCCCATTTCCAGAACGACGGCGGTCACCGTGTTATCGAGATCGGCGTGAAGGAATTCATGTGCACCGGCGCCTCGGTCCCCTACGACCATCCGCATATCTTCATCGATATGGGTGACGAGAGCGAGAAGGTCTGCTCCTACTGCTCGACGCTCTATCGCTACAATCCGTCGCTGAAGGCGGACGAAACCAAGCCGGCCGGCTGCGTCTTCCACTTCAAAGCTGCTTGATTCCCCGAAGACCGGATCGGACATAGCTGAATGCCGATCAAGAGCGCCGCGATCATCGGTGCCGGGATAGCCGGCCTCACGGCGGCGCTTGCGCTGGCGAGACATGGCATTCGCTCGGACATTTTCGAACAAGCCGAAGCGCTGGCCGAGGTCGGCGCCGGCCTGCAAATTTCCCCGAATGCCTCCCGCATTCTCGGCACACTCGGCGTGCTCGACGCCCTCTTGCCTGTCTGGCTGGAGCCGAAGGACGTGCGGCTGGTTTCCGGCTCATCCTTGCGGCTGGTCGCATCCGTTCCCTGCGGCAGCTTCGCCAAAGAGCGTTGGGGCTCACCCTATGGCGCGGTGCATCGCGCCACGCTGCAAAAGGCGCTTCTCGACGCAGTGATTGCCAATCCGCTCTGTGCGCTGCATCTCGGCCGGCAAATCGACGCAACAAACCGGCAAGTGCTCGATGCGGCCATCGGCGATGAGCCGGATCTGATCATCGGCGCCGACGGCGTCTGGTCGAAAGCGCGCGCACTGGTGCCTGGTGGCCCTTCGCCGCTTTTCTCGGGCAACATCGCCTGGCGCTTCACCATCCCCGAGGCGCTGGCGCCCCCCATCTTCGACAGAGCCAGCGTCACAGCGCTTCTCGGCGCTTCGGCGCATCTCGTCAGCTATCCGATCCGGGAAAAGTCAGCCTTCAATATCGTCGCGAACACCGCCGGAAGCGGCGCGAGCCATGACTGGAATGCCACTGGCACCAAAGCACAGCGAGATCATCTCCTACGCCGCTTTTCGGGCTGGAACGGCGCGATCACAAGGATGCTGGAACGACAGGAGCAAGCGAGCTTCTGGCCGCTCTACGAAGCAAGCGTCGGGCGCTGGCACAATGGCAAGGATGTCGTCCTCATCGGCGATGCCGCGCATGCGATGATGCCCTTTGCGGCCCAAGGTGCGGCCATGGCGATCGAGGATGCCTTCGAACTCGCCGGCATGGTGGCGTCACGCCCCCTCATCGAAGCGCTCGGCCTCTTTGAAAGACACCGCGCCCCACGCATCGCGCGCCTGCGCCAGCGTGCCGCCTTCAATCAATTCGCCTATCACGCCCGCGGTCCCGTGCGGCTGGCGCGCGATCTGGTTCTGTCCATGCGCCCGCCGCAAAGCCTCGCGGCGGACCTGGACTGGATCTACGGCTATCACGCCATCGGCTGATCAGGCCTCTTTCGCGGCAGCGAAACCCTTTTCGATATCAACCTTGATATCGGCGACATCTTCGAGCCCGATCTGCAGGCGCAGTACTGGGCCGTCCGTCGGCGCCTTGCTGATGCGCCGGTCGTTGAGGTTGACGTGCAATGCAAGACTTTCGAAGCCGCCCCAGGAATAGCCGAGACCGAAAATCCTGAGCGCGTCGAGGAAGGCATGCGCCTTGGGCTTGAATTTCTCCGGACTGTCGACGGCCATCACAAAAGAGAAGATGCCGCTCGATCCCTTGAAGTCACGCTTCCAAAGCGCATGGCTCGGGAAGCTCGGCAGGGCCGGATGCAATACGCGCACGACCTCCTCCCGGCCCTCAAGCCATTGCGCGATGGCAAGCGCGCTTTCCTGATGTCGCTCCAGCCGCACGCCCATGGTGCGCAAGCCTCGCAATACCTGATAGGCGTCGTCCGGCGCGCCGCAGATGCCGAGTTGGCCGTGGGCGTCCAGCAACTGCTTCCAATGCGCTGCATTGGCCGAGACCGTTCCCATCAGGATATCGGAATGGCCTGCCGGATATTTCGTCGCGGCGTGGATGGAGATATCGACGCCATGATCCAGCGGCTTGAAATAGAGCGGCGTCGCCCAGGTATTGTCCATGGTGACGACGCAGCCATGCCGATGGGCGGCAGTCGAAATCGCTGAAATATCCTGCATTTCGAAGGTGTTGGAGCCCGGCGCTTCGGTGTGCACCAGTTTTGTGTTCGGCTTGATCAGCTGCTCGATGCCGGCGCCGATCAACGGATCGTAATATTCGACCTCGACACCGAGACGCTTCAGCATGGTATCGCAGAAGAAACGCGTCGGGCCGTAGACCGAATCGACAACCAGCGCATGATCGCCGGCGGACAGAAAGGCCAGAAACGGCACGGTGACCGCCGCGAGCCCCGACGGCACGAGGATCGTTCCGGCCGATCCCTCCAGCGCATCGATCGCCTCGCAAAGCGCATCCGTCGTCGGCGTGCCGCGCGTACCGTAGGTATATTTCTGGTCGTGCTTTTCCATGGTCCGCGCATCGCGGAACAGCACCGTGGACGCATGAACGACCGGCGGATTGACGAAGCCGTGATAGTCTGAGGGCGAATAGCCGATATGAGACAAACGCGTGTTGATGCCGGCGTTTTGCAGCAGTGTGTCTTTATCTTTATCTTTCATGCCTGGATATGCCTTTGGCGCTGAGGGATCTCGATTTGTGGAGACCAAGTCCGGCACCGTCAACCCCGATCGGTTCGGTAGCGCCTATTATTACCGAATGCAAAAATACCAAATTGACAGAACAATACTCCGTTTTCGTGCATTTTTTGACAAAACACTGCCTAAACGGAAGCCAAATGCCTATTTTAAAGCCATATCGAGCGAAAATGCCGGAATATTCCTCAATAATTCGGGCAATGTCTTGACCCGAAATGCATTTACGACTGTGATAGGACCACTCGCACCGGGAGAGTGAGGAACACGGTTCTCCGAGAACCTGCTTCGGGAGCGATACACTTTAACTATAAAACAATGGACAAAAGGTTGGGAAAGATGAAAAAGATTGCTCTGTCCGCATTCCTCGGAGCGGCGGCATTGGCATACAGCGTTTCCGGCGCGTCGGCATCGACGCTGAGCGACGTGAAGGCCAAGGGCTTCGTCCAATGCGGCGTGAACACGGGCCTTCTTGGCTTCGCGCAGCCAGACGCATCCGGGAACTGGGCCGGTTTCGACGTCGACTTCTGCAAGGCCGTCGCTGCGGCTGTCTTCGGGGACGCGACCAAGGTCAAGTACACCCCCCTCAGCTCCAAGGACCGCTTCACCGCGTTGCAGTCTGGCGAAGTCGATCTGCTGTCGCGCAACACGACCTGGACCATCAACCGCGATACGGCACTCGGCCTCAACTTCCGCCCGATCACCTACTATGACGGCCAGGGCTTCATGGTCCGCAAGGAACTGAACGTCAAATCGGCTCTGGAACTCTCCGGCGCCGCAGTCTGCGTCCAGTCCGGCACGACGACGGAACTCAACCTCGCCGACTACTTCAAGGCTAACAATCTGCAGTACAATCCGGTGGTCTTCGACAAGCTCGAGGAAGTCAACGCGGCCTACGATTCCGGTCGTTGCGACGTCTACACCACCGACCAGTCCGGCCTCTATTCGTTGCGCCTGACGTTGAAGAACCCCGACGACAACGTCGTTCTGCCGGAGATCATCTCCAAGGAGCCGCTCGGACCGGCCGTTCGCCAGGGTGACGACCAGTGGTTCGACATCGTCAGCTGGACTGCTTACGCGCTGATCAACGCCGAAGAATTCGGCGTCACGCAGGCGAACATCGACGAGCAGAAGAACTCGCCGAACCCGGACGTCAAGCGCTTCCTCGGCGTTGAGCAGGGTTCGACGATCGGCACCGACCTCGGCCTGACCAACGACTGGGCCTACAACATCATCAAGGGCGTCGGCAACTATGGTGAAGTTTTCGACCGCAACATCGGCGCCGGCAGCCCGCTGAAAATCGCTCGCGGCCTGAACGGGCTTTGGAACAAGGGTGGCATCCAGTACGCACCGCCGGTCCGCTAAGCCGCGAACCGCATGCTTTATGAGAAAGGCGGTCTCCGCCTTTCTCTTTTAAGAAAACAAGCCCGAAACGGGCACACTGGGGAAAAAACTCCGCATGGCAATTGCTACAAATTCGCCTGAAGGCGGGCGCTCATTCGCATCGGCGATATACAATCCTAAGGTCCGGGGTCTGTTTTATCAGGTCCTTACCGTCCTAATCTTGTTGGGGATCGGCGCGTTCATCATCTACAATACCGTCGATAATCTGCGCGCGACAAACCAACCCTTTGGGTTCAGCTTCCTCGAAGGACGCGCCGGTTTCAATCTCGGGCAGGCGCTGATTCCCTTTTCAGGCGACTCCACCAATACCACCGCGCTCATCGTCGGCCTGCTCAATACGCTTCTCATCGCGATAACGGGCATCATCGCGGCGACGATCATCGGCTTCATCGTCGGTATCGGCCGGCTTTCGCGGAATTGGCTGATCGCGAAGCTTTGCCAGGCCTATGTCGAGATCTTCCGCAATATTCCGCCGCTGCTCGTCATCTTCTTCTGGTATAGCGGCGTGCTGGTACTCCTCCCACAGGCTCGCGACGCCCTGCACCTGCCGTTTTCCAGTTATCTCAGCAATCGCGGCCTTGCCTTTCCAAGCCCGATTTTCGGCGCAGGCATGTGGGCTGTCGGCTTGGCTCTCGTTATCGCCATCATCGCCGTATTCTTCCTGGCCCGCTGGGCGCACAAGCGCCAGGAAGTCACCGGCCAGCAATTTCACACGATCTGGGTGTCCATCGCCCTCCTCATCGGCTTGCCGCTCCTGACCTTCCTTGCGTCCGGCATGCCGCTTTCCTTCGACTATCCCATCGCCGGCAAATTCAACCTGACGGGCGGTTTCGTCGTCGGGCCGGAATTCATTTCCCTGTTCCTCGCGCTTTCCTTCTACACGGCCTCCTATATCGCCGAGATCGTCCGCGGCGGTATCCTCGGCGTGGCCAAGGGGCAGTCCGAGGCAGCCGGCGCACTCGGTCTTCGCGCCTCCGCCATCACCCGGCTTGTCGTCGTTCCGCAGGCAATGCGCATCATCATTCCGCCATTGACCAGCCAGTACCTGAACCTGACAAAGAACTCCTCGCTCGCAATCGCCATCGGCTATGCCGATCTGGTCGCCGTCGGCGGCGTCATCCTCAATCAGTCCGGCCGCGCGATCGAAGTCTTCATTATCTGGATGGTCGTCTACCTTGCGCTGAGCATCGCGACATCGCTGTTCATGAACTGGTTCAACGCCAAGATGGCTTTGGTGGAGAGATAAGATGTCCAACACAAACCAGAGCTTTGTCAGCAAAACCCTTCTTCCGCCACAGCCGGCTCCGGCAGGCGAAAAAGGTGCCACTCACTGGATCCGGAAAAATCTGCTGGCGACGCCGAAGGATGCGGTCCTGACCATCCTCGCCATCGCCCTCCTCGCCTGGGCCATTCCGCATATCGTCGACTGGCTGTTCGTCCAGGCGGCGTGGACCGGCACCGATCGCAGCTTCTGCGCGACGACCGTGCAGGGCGGAACGCAGCCGGACGGTTGGAGTGGCGCCTGCTGGGCCTTCGTCCGCTCAAAGTTCACGATCTTCATGGTCGGCCTTTACACACCGGATGAACGTTGGCGGCCGGCGCTCGTCGCCATTCTCGCCATTCTCGTCATCGTGCCGATGATGATACCCTCCGTTCCCCGGAAGGGATTGAATGCCATCCTGGCATTCATCGTGCTCCCCATCGTGTCGTTCTTCCTGCTTTACGGCGGCTTCGGCCTCGAAGTGGTGGAAACGCAGAAGTGGGGCGGCCTGATGGTGACTCTGGTTCTCTCCTTCGTCGCAATCGTGGTTTCCTTTCCGATTGGTATCCTTCTCGCGCTCGGACGCCGTTCCAAAATGCCGGTCATCCGTATGCTGTGCGTCCTCTTCATCGAGGTCATCCGCGGCATTCCGCTGATCACGGTGCTGTTCATGGCGAGCGTCATGCTGCCGCTCTTCCTGCCGCAGGGCTGGACGGTGGATAAGCTGCTGCGCGCAGTGATCGGCGTCTCGATCTTCACCTCGGCCTATATGGCTGAAGTCATTCGCGGCGGCCTTCAGGCCGTGCCGAAGGGCCAGTTCGAAGGTGCCGATTCGCTCGGCCTCGGTTATTGGCAGAAGATGCGGCTGATCGTTCTGCCGCAGGCGATCAAGCTGGTCATCCCCGGCATCGTCAACACCTTCATCGGCATGTTCAAGGACACGTCGCTGGTGTCGATCATCAGCATGTTCGACCTGCTGGGCATCGTCCGCCAGAATTTCTCCGACGCGAACTGGGCAAGCGCCGTGACGCCGATCACAGGCCTGGTCTTCGCCGGCTTTATATTCTGGCTGTTCTGCTTTGGCATGTCGCGCTATTCAGGCTTCATGGAACGCCATCTCGACACCGGCTACAAACGATAAAAACTGAGGGAAAATAATATGGCTGACGCCCAACCGAAAAAACTGACCATTTCCGATACGGAAGTCGCGGTTGAAATGATCAACATGAACAAATGGTACGGCGATTTCCACGTACTGCGCGACATCAACCTCAAGGTCATGCGCGGCGAGCGCATCGTCATCGCCGGCCCGTCCGGCTCGGGCAAATCGACGATGATCCGCTGCATCAACCGGCTGGAAGAGCACCAGAAGGGCAATATCTTCGTCGACGGCACCGAGCTCACCAACGACCTGAAGAAGATCGACGAGGTGCGCCGCGAAGTCGGCATGGTGTTCCAGCACTTCAACCTCTTCCCGCATCTGACGATCCTGGAAAATTGCACGCTGGCGCCGATCTGGGTGCGCAAGATGCCAAAGAAGCAGGCGGAAGAAATCGCCATGCATTTCCTCACCCGCGTCAAGATCCCGGAACAGGCGAAGAAATATCCGGGCCAGCTTTCCGGCGGTCAGCAGCAGCGCGTGGCGATCGCCCGCTCGCTGTGCATGAACCCGAAGATCATGCTGTTCGACGAGCCGACCTCGGCGCTCGACCCGGAAATGATCAAGGA
>DASWOH010000137.1:0-7263 GCA_036398815.1 Rhizobium sp.
TCTTCGAGGATCGGCTTGGTCAACGCCTGCTCAACCGAACCACGCGGGCAGTGACGCTGACGGAGGCTGGCGCCCGGCTTTTGCAAGATCTGGTGCCGGCGCTCGCGCTGCTGGATAACGCAGTCGCGGCGGTCGGCACCCCTGAAGATGCGCCTATGGGCACTGTGCGCCTGGCGGCGCCACGGCTCGCAATCCAGATGCTCGTCGCGCCGGCGATCGAGCGACTCGCGCGCGGCTATCCGCATGTGACGCTCGACGTCCGGACGATCGAGCGGCCTGGCGATTTGATCGAGGGTTTCGATCTCGGTATCCAGCTTGGCAATGAGGTGGCGCAGGACATGGTCGCGGTGGCGGTGACAAAGCCATTCACAACCGCTGTTGTCGGCTCGCCGGACTATTTCGCGGCCCATCCTCCTCCGGCTCATCCCGCCGATCTGGCGCGCCATCAGTGTATTGGTTGTCGCAGCGGACCCGGAGGCTCGCTCTATCGCTGGACTTTTGAGCGCGCTGGCGAGATGGTCACGCTCGACGTCTCTGGCACGCTCGTGACCGACGACGCCGATCTCATGCTGCACGCCGCACTGACCGGAATTGGCTTGTGGCACGGCGTCGATCATATCGCGCACCGATGATCGATGAGGGACGGCTGATAAGGGTTCTGGCGGACTGGTCGCCGACCTATCCCGGATTTTACCTCTACTACGCGGCAGGCGCGCCGCTTTCGCCCGCAGTGCGCGCAGTCGTGGATGCACTTAGGGGCACCGAAGCTCGGTAACCTTGGTTATATTGTTCCGATCCAGCTTAACGGCTGCTCCCCGAATTGCCGCCGGCTCGGTAGCGGAGCCCGTCCACGAGCAACGCGACCAGTCGCCGCGCGTGTGCCGGATCGCCGTCGCTTGACGGCATGCACAGGCTCGCGACAGCGCGGAGCAGGTCATGAGGCTGAACGTCGGCGCGGATTTCACCCGCCTTGATGGCGCTATCCAGCAGCGCTTGCAGTGCAGGCTCCAGCCGCTTGTCAAAATAGGCCGGGAGCGTCTCGAAGGCAGAGTCGCCTGAATGAAGAGCGGCCGCAAGCCCGCGTTTTGCCACGATGAAATCCACATAGCGCTGCATCCAGCGATCGAGTGCTTCGCCAGGCTCAAGCTCGTCGGCCAGGCGCTTTGCGGCATCCGCGCAGGCGTCCACCTCGTGACGAAACACTGCAGCGATCAAGTCGGCACGTTGCGGAAAATGGCGGTAGATCGTCCCGACGCCAACGCCAGCCTTCTCGGCGATCTCTCGCATCGGGGCTTCGACGCCAAATGTCGCGAATGCCGCTCGGGCCGCCTCGATCACTATCTCGATGTTGCGCTGGGCATCGGCTCTGACCCGTTTGCCGGAGGGCGCCGTTCCATCGTCTTCGTCGCTCTGCCTGATCGGCATAATCTTTTCCTTGCTAACCGGAACATGGTTCCGTATATATGCGGACGAACGTTCCGCTTATCGCCTGTTTACCGCAGCAAGGCTGCTTTGGCTATCATCGACAAGGGAGATGATCATGGAAGAGAGACGCGTTGCACTCGTCACTGGTGCGAACCAGGGGATCGGGCTGGAAATCGCGGGGAAGCTTGTCGGCCACGGACTGACGGTGCTGGTGGGCGCGCGCGATCTGGAGAAGGGTGAAGCAGCAGCCCGCGAGATCGGCGATGGTGCCCATGCGATCCAGATCGACGTGACGGATCAAGCATCCATTGCGGCGGCCGCGGAACGCATACGCAGCGAATTCGGCCGCCTCGACGTGCTGATGAACAATGCCGGCATCTCGCGCGCGAAGCCGAACCAGTCCTTTGGGGAAGCGGTCAAGACGAACCTGCTGATCGACGCGGCGCTCGAAGACGTGAAGACGGTGTTCGACACCAACGTGTTCGGCGTTATCGCCGTTACACAGGCGATGCTGCCGCTGCTGCGCGAGGCGCCAGCCGGGCGGATCGTGATTACCGGAAGCTCAGGCGGGTCGCTGACGTTGAACTCGGACCCTGCGAACCCTCACCGCAAGATGTTCGGCAACTATTCCGCGTCGAAGACGGCGGCCCACGCCGTCATGCTGGCTCTCGCGCTCGCTCTTGAGGACACGAACATCAAGGTGAACGCCGCGTGCCCCGGCTTTACGTCTACGGCGCTCAACAACTTCAACGGCACCCGCAGCGTCGAGGAAGGCGCGCGTGAGCCGGTGCGGCTCGCCCTGATCGGCGATGACGGTCCGACAGGCACGTTTTCCGACGAAAACGGCCCCGTCCCGTGGTGATTACCCTAACCGAGCCGACGGCAATGAAGTGGGGCAGGACATGGTGGCGGTGACAGAGGCATTCACAACCGCTATTATCTGTTCTGGCAAGCTGCTTCATGTTTCTGCACGCGCAACACGTTTGAAAAGCTCGACCACGCTCCATGGCGCGGCATCGCCGAAAAACCGGGCAAGGTTCTGCGCGGACGCTTCGGCGATCTCGCCGCTGCGGGGAAACAGGTCGCGTTCATAATCCGCGAGCGCAGCGTCGATGTCGTCCGGATGGCGGAGGATCGCCTTGGCAAGCTCCGCGCCGTCATACATGGCCAGATTCGCCCCCTCGCCGGCGAAAGGAGACATAAGATGCGCCGCATCGCCGACCAGGGTGAGTTCCGACGCCGGATTCCACCGGTATCCGACCGGCAGCGCATAGATCGGGCGAAGGACTGGATCGATCTCGCTGTCGGTGATGAACGCGGTCAGGTGCGGTGCCCATCCTTCGAATTGCCTCGCGACATGTGCCAGGCCTGTTCGCGCGTCGTTGAAGTCGATGGAGCGAATCCAGTCTTCCGGCTTGTTCAGCGCCACATAGCCGCGGACGGTCCTGTCGGCATAGCGATGCACCATGATGCCCTTGCCCGGAGTGACCGCCATGAGCGTGCCGCTGCCGACCGCATCGATGGACGCCTTATGGCGTGCGTCAGCATCGAGAAGCGCGATCTCGATGAAGCAGGTGCCGGCATAGACGGGCTTGATATCCGAAAGCAGCGGCCGGACCGTCGACCAGGCGCCGTCCGCCCCGACAAGGACATCAGCCGCGATCGTCGCGCCGTCGGCAAAGGTGACGGTGTGCCGGCCGCCTTCGGTCGCGATGGACGTGACCTTCCGGCCCCATCTGATCGTGCCCTCCGGAAGCGACCCGATCAGCATGTCCCTAAGCTCGCCCCTGTCCACTTCCGGGCGAGCGGAGGTGTGATCGCCGGGGTTGTCGAACAGGATCGCGCCGTCCTTGTCGACGACGCGCTTGGCATCCTCGCCGGGGCGAACGAGGCCCAGAAACTCATCAAACAGGCCTGCGTCCCTTAGCGCCCGCTGTCCGTCATGCTCGTGGATGTCGAGCAGACCTCCCTGCGCCCTCGCGCCGGCCGTCGCCTCGGCTTCATAGACCGTCGCGGGGATGCCGTTCACATGCAGGACGCGCGCCAGCATGAGGCCGCCCAACCCGGCACCGATGATCGTAATCTCGTTTCGCATTTCAGCGCTCCAATTGAGGCGTCAGCGTCGATCGACGTTGACGGCTGCCTCGACCCGACAGGTCGTCAGGCGGTTGCTTTCGGAGACGCTGGCCGAACCATGCCCGGCATGGCTGACGTGTATTCGACAACCCGGTGAGCATATAACACCCTAAACCGGCTGTCGTTTTTCGCGACAGCGCCGACTATACATCAGGCAGCCGGATCAGACAATTCCTCCCACCGCGGCGCGATGCCGGCGCGCTTTTCATGAAACACGGTCCCTTCCGAGAAACCGCCCGTCGGGATGATTGTCAGCGTATCAAATCATAGTATGGCGTACGCTGGCGTAGGTTCACATGAAGGGCGTGCAACCGACGATTCCTGCGATTGAATGAAAGGTCTATCCCAAGGCTGGCGACTTAGGCTTCGATGTAAGCATAGCTCGAATCTCTCGCGGCAGTCATCCCTATCGATTTCCCTCCTTGGTGAGAAGCTGCGCAAGCAATGCCGATCGTCCTATTTTAGTCACTTTCGAGACCGATGAGGCAAGCGTAAAACATACCGGACATGGTGCTGGCATAAGTTTCGATTGCCGCCCCCTTATAGCGACGATGCGCATCAGGTCTGGTGATAGAAAGCCGTCGAACTTCGCCGTGCCGGTTTGGCCAGCCGATCCGCCAGCGCCGCCTCGTCGGACACTTATCCTTCCGCCTCAACCAGACGCTGCTTGATAACTCATACTTTGGATTGGTCACCGCTGATCTCGACCTCACGAATTAAAGTCAAAGCCGCCGACAATCGTCGCTCAACGTCATCAAGACGCACGCCGACCAAAAGCCTCTTCCGCCCCGTCATGCGGATAATTGCCTCCATCACCTCATCGCAATGGTTTGCAAGCACCATCAGGTGATCCCCACTAGGGCCATAACGTCCACTGAACCAGTTCTTGACCGTTCGTTCATTTGCGCCGGTCCAATTGACCACGGTCTTGATACTCAGATGCGTGTCATCGACTGCACGTCTTAACGCCAATGAAATCACCATGGCGAAGGTCAGATCATCAACAGAAATTCCATCGCCTCCCGAAGCGATTGGAAAGGACTTACCCTTTTTGGAAAACGACATTCTGCCCTCCTTTCAAGTACGATTGTTTACACCTCGTCTCGCCAATTAGGTGAGAGACCTGCGGTGAGCGTATTCAAAAGGGTTTCCTGTTGGCAAAGTCCTCGACAAAGACGATTTCGTCGAGCCTGGCGGATGGCGTGACGATACCGGCCGCCGCGTACGTCCGCATGTCGACCGATCTTCAGAAATACTCGACTGAAAACCAACTCGCGGCCATTCGCAAATATGCCGATGATAGAGGCTTCGAAATAGTTCGCATTTATGAGGACGCCGGTCGTAGCGGTCTGCGGCTCGATGGCCGCGACGCATTGAAACAATTAATGGACGACGTCGATTCCCGTCAGGCGTCGTTCAACGCTATCCTTGTCTACGACATCAGCCGATGGGGTCGGTTTCAAAATGCCGATGAAAGCGCCCATTACGAGTACCTGTGCTCGCGAACAGGAATACGTGTTCATTACTGCGCGGAGCAATTCGAGAATGACGGCAGCACCGGATCGCATCTTCTGAAATCAGTTCGCAGAATTATGGCGGGAGATTACAGCCGAGATCTCTCCGTCAAGGTTTTTGCAGGGCAATGCCGATTGATCGAATTGGGCTATCGCCAAGGCGGTGCTCCCGGTTTCGGCCTGCGGCGTATGTTGATCGACGAGCACGGCAATCCCAAAGGCGAGTTGCTTTCCGGCCAGCGCAAAAGCCTTCAAACAGACCGGGTCATCCTTATTCCCGGTCCTACATTCGAGACCGACGCCGTCCGGCGCATCTACCAAATGTTTGTCGAAGAGGGAAAACCGGAAACAGAAATTGCCCAGTTGCTGAATATGGAGGGCTTGACTTCCGATCTTGGCAGACCTTGGAGCCGGAGCACGATCCACCAGATTCTGGTCAACGAAAAGTACATCGGCAACAATGTCTATAACCGTGTTTCCTTCAAACTGAAGCAGCAGCGAGTTCGTAACAAGCCGGACATGTGGGTGCGTGCCGAAGGCGCATTTATCGCTGTTGTCGAAAGGGCCTTATTCGACCGGGCACGCGCCATAATCGATGCACGAAGCCAACATCTTAGCGACGAGGAATTGCTCGCCCTCTTGCGGAATATCCTCGAGACACAGGGAAGCCTCTCAGGGTTCGTCATCGATGAAATGGATTCGATGCCGTCTACGAACGTGTATCGTAAACGTTTCGGTAGCCTTCTCCGCGCGTACAGCATGATCGGTTATGACCCCGGCCGAGATTATCGTTATATTGAAATCAACCGGGACCTCCGGCGACGGCACCCGCAGACGGTTGCTTCCCTCATCCAGGATCTCGTCGCGGCAGGAGCGTCGGTTTTTCGGGACCCCGTCACAGACCTCCTTCATGTCAACGAAGAGTTCTCGATCTCTGTCATTCTGGCACGCTCCGTCTGCACAAGAACCGGTGCGTTGCGATGGAAAATAAGGCTGGATACTGGACTTGTTCCCGACATCACCATCGTGATCCGGATGGATGAAACCAATGAGAGCACCCTTGACTACTATCTGCTCCCATCCATCGACATGACGCTGCCAAAATTCAGCTTGGCAGAACAAAATGCCTTCTCCCTCGACACCTACCGTTTTCATTCACTGGACTTCTTCTTCGATCTGACCCGAAGAGCAATTTTGGAGGATGCAGCATGACAAAGGAAACAACCGATGAGTCATGGAAATATATCGATATCATTCCTATCGATCGAATCCGGATCTTAAACCCACGGGAGCGCGACAAGCGCAAATTTCGGCTTTTAGTCGAGAATATATCGAAGGTGGGGCTGAAACGACCGATCACGGTCAGCAAGAGAAGTACCGATGAAAGCGAGGCAAATTACGACCTTGTATGCGGCCAGGGACGTATAGAAGCCTTCGTAGCGTTGGGACAGACGCATATTCCGGCAATGGTCATTGAGGCGAGCAAAAATGACTGTCTCGTCATGAGCCTCGTCGAGAACTGTGCTCGCCGGCAGCATCGGGCGATTGATCTGCTGCAGGAAATAGCGAACCTTCGTCAACGTGGCTACAGTGACAGGGAGATCGGCGGAAAGATCGGGTTCACATCCGAATATGTCAATATGATCGGCGGCCTTCTAGAGAAAGGCGAGGAGAGACTTCTTTCCGCCGTTGAAGCAGGCATTCTGCCACTAAGCCTCGCCGTTGATATTGCCAAAGCAGATGAAGAAGGCGCCCAAGCCGCGCTCATGGAGGCTTATACCCAAAAGAAACTTCGGGGAAAAAAGCTCGTGACGGTACGGAGGTTGCTGCAGCAACGCAGCCTGAAAGGTGGCCGACTACTTGATCAGAACTTCGGGAGATACAATGCGCCGAAACGCACGCTGACAAGCGAAGCCATGGTCCGGGCATATCAGCAAGAAGCCGATCGACAGAAGGTCTTGATCAAGAAAGCCGAAGTCACGCAAGGCAAGCTACTGTTCGTCGTCGAAGCCATTCGCTCACTCATGGCGGAAGAAGGTTTCATGAACTTGTTGAAAGCCGAAGGGCTCGACGCTGTTCCCGCCCCGCTAAGGCATCGGCTTGTGAAAGGTTGAGGCCGTGAAAGACGATGATCACGACAATCCCCCGCAAGACAAGCTAGTCCGCCAGGGCTTCGAAAACCACTGCA
>DASWOH010000138.1:0-42468 GCA_036398815.1 Rhizobium sp.
CCTCGTGCTGAGTGTCCTGTCCTCGGCCGCCCTCGCGACGCCGATACCGATCCAGCCTGTGGCGGTCACGGCCTGGAACAAGGGACGTGAGACCGGGCTGCCGATCCCACGCTACGTATCGCTGAAGGCGCACAAGGCGCGCATGCGCGTCGGGCCGTCGACGATCTACCCCACCAAATGGATCTATATGAAACCCGGCCTGTCGCTGGAGATCATCGACGAATATGGCCACTGGCGGCAGGTGCGCGATGACACCGGCACCACCGGATGGATGCATGGCGCGCTGCTTTCCGGCTTGCGGAGCGCAGTGGTCGCACCCTGGCTAAAGACGAATGCCATGCTGCATAGCAGCCCGGAAACGACAGCCTCCCTCATCGCGGAGCTGCAGCCCCGCGTGCTGCTTTTACTACGCTCCTGCACCGGCAAGTGGTGCAGCGTTTCCGTGCGGGATCAGGCCGCAAGCGGCTATATCAGACAGAATTTGCTATGGGGCGCCTATCCCGGCGAGATGTTCCGATAATCCGGGCGTTGCAGGCAGGCCCCGGAAACACGATGGCCGCCCTCGACGAAGGCGGCCATAGGTTCATATGGATATCGTTGCTCGCCTCGATCAGGCGGCGTTGCGGACATTCGAGATCACGTCGATCAGGCCGCCGACGATCCGCTCGATCTGGCCGCGATCGTCGCCTTCCGCCATGACGCTGATCAGCGGCTCGGTGCCCGAGGGACGGATGACCAGACGGCCATGGCGGGCAAGCTCGTTCTCCGCATCGGCGATTGCCTTGCGCACCTGATTGTCCTCCAGCGGCTTGCCGCCGGAAATGCGGACATTACGCAGCAGTTGCGGCACCGGCTCGAAACGCCGGCAGACTTCGCTGACCGGCTTGCCGGTCCGTTTTACCACAGCCAGGATCTGCAGCGCCGCCACAAGGCCGTCTCCGGTCGTGCCATAGTCGGAGAGCACGATATGGCCGGACTGCTCGCCGCCGACATTGTAATTGTGCTGGCGCATGTGCTCGACGACGTGGCGGTCGCCGACAGCGGTGCGGGCAAGCGCCATGCCGCGGTCTTCCAGGAAGCGCTCGAGACCGAGATTGGACATGACGGTGGCGACGATGCCATTGCCGCGCAGCATCTGGCTCTCGGCCCAGCTCTCGGCGATGACGGCCATCAACTGGTCACCATCGATGATCGTGCCGGTCTCGTCGACGATGATGACACGGTCGGCGTCGCCGTCGAGCGCGATACCGATATCGGCCCGCACTTCATCCACTTTCTTCTGTAGCGCCACCGGGCTGGTGGAGCCGCAATTGAGATTGATGTTGGTGCCGTTCGGCTCGTTGCCGATAGTGACGACATCGGCGCCCAGTTCCCACAGCACGGCCGGCGCGACCTTGTAGGCGGCGCCATTGGCACAGTCGATGGCGATGCGCAGGCCCTGCAGCGTCACGTCGCGCGGCAGCGTGCGCTTGGCATGTTCGATATAACGGTCATGCACGCCATCGACGCGCTTGGCGCGGCCGATATCCTCGGATTTGGCGAGGTGCGCCGTCATGTCCTTTTCAAGCAGATCCTCGATCTTCATTTCGAGATTGTCGGACAGCTTGTAGCCGTCGGGGCCGAAAAGCTTGATGCCATTGTCTTCGTAGGGGTTATGCGAGGCGGAGATCATCACGCCGATATCGGCGCGCAACGATCGCGTCAGCATGGCGACGGCCGGCGTCGGGATAGGGCCGAGAACGAAGGCATCGACACCGGCGGCCGTGAAGCCCGCCACGATGGCATTTTCCAGCATATAGCCGGACAGACGCGTGTCCTTGCCGATGACCACCCGATGGCGATGGCTGCCCCGATGAAAGATCGTGCCGGCAGCGATACCCACGCGCATGGCGAGATCCGGCGTCATCGGATAGATGTTGGATTGACCGCGGATTCCGTCCGTTCCGAAATAGCGACGTTTCATATGCACTCCCGTGATTGCGGCGTCCCATTGTGGACCGCGGCATCCCGTCCAGCTCCCGTGAAGTCCATGGGTGGCGCGAACATCGATGCTTGAGGCTCATGCCACAGATTGTAAAACTCGGCACTTAAATTACCGAGAATGCCTATTACAACGCGTTACCGTTAAAAAGCACTAAAAAAGGCCAGTTCCCGGTTGCAAGGGAGCTGGCCTCTTCGTCTAGGCTCGATTGCCTCTATCGTTCAGTGCGGCTGCGGTTCGAAACCGCCCTCGGGCTCTTCGCCCTTGGCGCCGAGCGAGCCGTCCTTCTTGGCGCCGGTCTTCGGCACGGCCGAACCGCGGCTCGGCGGCGTGTCGTCGCCGAGATCGCGCGCGGGCTTTTCGCCGCGAATAAGCGCCTTGATCTCTTCGCCGCTCAGCGTCTCGTATTCGAGCAGGCCCTCGGCGATCGCCACGAACCCGTCATGCTGTTCGGTAAGGATATCCTTGGCCTGATGATAGGCCTGGTCGATCAGGCGGCGCACCTCGTTGTCGATCGTCTGCGCGGTCGCTTCCGAGACGTTCTTGGATTGCGAGACGGAGTGGCCTAGGAAGACTTCCTGCTGGTTTTCACCATAGGAAACCAGGCCGAGTTCGTCGGAGAAGCCCCATTGCGTGACCATGGCGCGGGCAAGCTTGGTGGCCTGCTCGATATCCGAGGACGCGCCGGAAGTGATGTTCTCCTTGCCGAAGGTCAATTCTTCCGCGACACGGCCGCCCATCATGATGCAAAGGCGCGACACCATCCACTTGTAGCTCATCGAATAGCGGTCACCCTCGGGAAGCTGCATGACCATGCCGAGCGCGCGGCCGCGCGGAATGATGGTCGCCTTGTGCAGCGGATCGGCGACGGCGACATAGAGCGCCGTGATCGCATGGCCAGCCTCGTGATAGGCGGTGAGCTTCTTTTCCGCCTCGGTCATCGCCGAAGAGCGGCGCTCGGCGCCCATCATGATCTTGTCCTTGGCGTCCTCGAATTCCTGCATGGTGACCAGACGCTTGTTGCGGCGGGCGGCCATCAGGGCGGCTTCGTTGACGAGGTTCATCAGGTCTGCGCCGGAGAAGCCGGGCGTACCGCGGGCAAGCGTCTTCAGATCGACGTTCGGAGCCAGCGGAACGTTGCGGGCATGCACCTTGAGGATGCGCTCGCGGCCGACGATGTCAGGGTTCGGCACCACGACCTGGCGGTCGAAGCGGCCTGGACGCAGCAGCGCCGGGTCGAGAACGTCAGGCCGGTTGGTGGCGGCGATGAGGATGATACCCTCATTGGCCTCGAAACCGTCCATCTCGACCAGCAACTGGTTCAGTGTCTGCTCGCGTTCGTCGTTACCGCCGCCGAGACCGGCGCCACGATGGCGACCGACGGCGTCGATTTCGTCGATGAAGATGATGCAGGGCGCATTCTTCTTCGCCTGCTCGAACATGTCGCGGACACGGCTTGCACCGACGCCGACGAACATTTCCACGAAGTCGGAACCCGAAATGGTGAAGAACGGCACATTGGCTTCGCCGGCAATGGCGCGCGCCAGAAGCGTCTTACCCGTGCCGGGAGGGCCGACGAGCAGGACGCCGCGCGGTATACGGCCGCCAAGGCGCTGGAACTTCTGCGGATCGCGCAGGAATTCGACGATTTCTTCCAAGTCCTGCTTGGCCTCGTCGACACCGGCGACGTCATCGAAGGTGACGCGGCCATGTGCTTCGGTCAGAAGCTTGGCCTTGGACTTGCCGAAGCCCATCGCCCCACGCGAACCACCCTGCATCTGCCGCATGAAGAACAGCCAGACACCGAGGATCAGAAGCATCGGCAGCAGAGTTCCGAGATAGCTCAGGAAGCTCGAGGAGCCATCCGATTCGGGGCGGCCGACAATGTTGACGTTCTTGTTCTGCAGGCGTTCAAGCAGGCTGTCGTCCACGACCGGAGCATAGGTCTGGAAGGGCGTTCCATTCTCGACATAGCTGCCGATCACGCGATTGCCGGTGACGGTGACGTCGCGGACGCGGCCGGAATCAACTTCCCGGAGGAACTGCGAATATGGAATTTCCCTGGAGCCTGTTTGTGCCGGCGCGTTCTGGAACATACTAAACAGGGCAATCAACAGCAAAGCTATGATTGCCCACAGAGCGAAATTACGAAAATTAGGGTTCATCGAACTCCCCAGCACTGAAACTTCCGCCGTTGAACGGCGGCATTACTTGACCCCTAACATAGGGTTGCGCCGGGCCCTTGCCAAGGCAAACCGCACCGACACATGCGTTATTCCGTCAATAAGTCTCAAAGCGGCGGCGGCATATAGGGTTCGCGGTCGAAGCAAGCTGCTAGCCGATTGGCGAATGTGAGATCGAATCGTGTCAAAAAGCGGTCGAAGGGCGCCAGATAAGGTGCAATCGTGATCGATGCGGCATCGCCCCCATCGCTCGCAACGACTTTCGGCAGCACCGCGCGCGCCCGCTGCACGGCGCCTTTCGGCAATCCTTCCGGAAACTTCGCTATTGCCGTTGTCCCGGCCATTTCGATGCGAATGGCGAAAGGGCCATGGTTGACGACCCGGAAGCGGCCATCCCAGACATCATCGGCTCCGGCGGCAAGCGCCAGCGGCTGGATATCACGACTCTCGCGCATGAGATAAAGCCCGTCCCGGCGCAGGTCGAAGAGGACGCCGCCGGCTGTGCGCCGCCCCGGCCTGCCCTCACCGATGAAATCAAGGATGCGGCGCATCCGCTCGCGGCCGGGTCCATAGGGCTCACCGCCGAATACGGCGGCGAGATAGGAGAGCGCATAGACGAGAACGGCCTCATCGGCGGCGAGCGCCGCACGGCTGATGGCGCAGAGCACACGCGCATGGATCGTGACATGTTCATCCAGCCACCTGGCGGCTTCGGCCGAGAGCACCGCGCGCGCCGCGCCGGTATCCGGCAAGGAGACCGGCATCGGCTCCTGCGACAAGCGTTTGCGCATGCGCACGCGCTCGTAACGGACATCCTCGTTGCTCGGATCGTCCAGCCAGGACATGCCGCGCCCGGTGAGATAGGTGCGGATGTCCGCACGCCGGCAGGAAAGAAACGGCCTGGCGATCCAGATGCGCCGGTCGAAAAGCATCGCGTCGGCAATGCCCGTACCCGCCCCAGCCTCGCCTTCGCTCAGGCGCGCCGTGCGCATGGCCAGCGTCTCGCGCTGATCGTCGAGCGTGTGGGCGGTGACGATGACATTGGCCGAGATTTCGGCTGCGATATCGGCAAGCAGCCCGTAGCGTGCCTCGCGGGCGACAGCCATGATGCCGTTCTTCGGCTTCTCGCCCTCCCATCGACGAATGACATGCGGAATTCCGAGCGACGTGCAGAGTGCGGCGACATGACGCGCTTCATCGGCGGCTTCGGCACGCAGGCCATGATCGATCGTTGCGGCGGACAGGGTGACGTCGGAATTCGGGAGGGATTTCAGATGCTCTGCAAGAGCAGCCAGCAGGCCGTTGGAATCGCTGCCGCCGGAAATGGCGACCAGAATATGCGCAGGCTTGAAAAGGGAATGAATGAAATCGGCCGCTGCGGCTTCAGGCATTTGCGCTGCGGCAGCGCCAGTCACAGCGTCACCGGACATGGGAATCAGCAGGCAAGGCGCTTTTCTTCGCTCGCCACCTTGTTGGAAACGGCCTTCGAAGCCTTCGGATAACGCTTGGTCACTTCGCGCAGCGTCGCGCAGGCCGTGTCCTTGTTGTCGAGGGCGGCAAGCGACATGCCGAGCTTCAGGAGCATTTCCGGCGCCTTCTCGGAGGTGCTGTACTTCTGATGCGCGTTCAGGAAGGTCTTGGCGGCATCATTGTACTTGCCCTGCGAATAAAGCGCTTCACCGAGCCAGAAGTTGGCGTCCGCCGCGCGGCCGCTGCTCGGATAGCTGTCGATATACTGGCGGAACTCCTGTTCGGCGACACTGTAGTCGCCGGACAGGACGTGGCCATAGGCCGCCTTGTACTGATCGTTTTCGCTGCCGAGCGAAGCCGTCTGCGTGGAGGAACCCGCGCTCGGCGCAGCGCCTGAGCCATTGTTGGAGCGCGACGCCGTCGCACCGACCTGCTTGCCGCTCTGATCGAACTGGATCGAGCCGAGCTGGGTCGGCGGCTTGCCGGAGCCACCGCCCTGTTGGCTGGTGGCCGGCATGTCGCTGCCCTGAGAATCGCCGATGACGCCGGCGATGTCATCCTGCTGATCGCCGCCCGCGCCCTGGGCCGGAACATCGGCTTCGCTCTTCTTCATCGAGCCGCCGCCGATCGTCGTCGTCCCGCCGCCGCCGGGAGGATTGGCCGAACCCCCGCCGCGCTTTTCGAGCTGCTGGAAGCGGAACTCATTGTCTTCCTGCGTCTTGCGCATCTGCTCCTGCATCTGCAGCAACTGGTAGCTCATCTCTTCGACGCGACCGTTCAATTGGCGCATCTGGTCCTGGAGCTGCTGCAAACGGACCTCGGCATCGCTGTTCTGGACGTTGATGACAGGCGCTTGTTCGAACTGACCCTGACGAGCGGCATTGCTCGGAGCAGTCTGTTCCGAGGCACCGCGACCGCCTAGGTGCATTCCGAAAAGCGAAAGGGCAGAGGCGTCACGCTCACTGCCGGCGACGGCAGCGAGGCAAAGCAAGCTCGCCACGACAAGTTTTCTCATATGGATCTATCCTGTCCCATTGATTCTTCGCGCCTTGGGCACAACACAGGAGATTTTTACAATTGCTTCCAAAAAGCAACGGAGTTCGGCCAAAGTGTGGTCAAAAAACTAAAGGCGGCCACGGGGGCCGCCTTTGCACGATTTGAGCGGAATTTCGGCTATCAGGAGCCGGCGCCGTTGAGCACGGTGACGGCGCGACGGTTCTGCGACCAGCAGGAAATGTCGTCGCAGGTCGCGACCGGACGTTCCTTGCCGTAGGAGATCGTCTTCATGCGCTGAGCCGGGACGCCGCGCGAGGCGAGATAGTCCTTGGTGGCGGCAGCGCGACGGGCGCCGAGAGCCAGGTTGTATTCACGCGTACCGCGTTCGTCGGCATGGCCTTCGACGGTGATCGAATAGTTCGGGTAACGGGCGAGCCACTGAGCCTGACGGTCGAGCGTCTGGGCGGCGTCGGAGCGGACCGACGAGCTGTCGGTATCGAAGAAGATGCGATCGCCGACGTTGACCGTGAAATCCTGCGGCGAGCCCGGCGTGGCATTGCCGGCGCCATTGAGGCCGAGGCCGTTGGCATCGTTCGGCAGGCCCTTCTTTGAGGCGCAGCCAGCCAGCGAAAGGCCGACGAAAAGCGCGATCATGATCGGGTTGCGTGCGAGGGTCTGCATGTGGCCAACGGCCGGGGTTGCGATGCGGCTCATGGCCGGTCTCTCCTTAACGTCTCTATCAGGGTTGCCAGACTGTAACCGGATGCGGTTAATCTGATTTCAACAAATATGGTTAATGCTGTCTTAAAATTGTCCCTGACTGGTCCAGTCACAGGACTTTACGGCGATAACGTGGCGCGCGCCTTCCCTATTCGAGAAGCGGCGACCAGGCCGGGTCGGAAGCGAAGCCCGGAGTCGGGATCTTCTGCTCGTTGTAACCCGTCAGATCGATCGAATAGAGTTGCGGACCGCTGGAACCGGCCGGTTCGCGGAAGAACATGATGACACGGCCGTTCGGCGCCCAGGTCGGGCCCTCATTGTGGAAGCCCGTGGTCAGCAGGCGTTCGCCCGAGCCGTCCGTCTTCATCACGCCGATCGAGAAGGTCCCGCCCGACTGCTTGGTGAAGGCGATAAGATCGCCGCGCGGCGACCAGACCGGCGTGGAATAGGAACCGTCGCCGAACGAGATACGATGCTGGTTGGAGCCATCGGCGTTCATCACGTAGATCTGCTGCTTGCCGCCGCGGTCGCTTTCGAAGGCGATCTGCGTGCCGTCGGGCGAATAGGAGGGCGACGTGTCGATGGCCGCCGTCGAGGTCAGGCGCGTCGTGGTGCGCGACCGCAGGTCCATCGTATAGATATTGGCATTGCCTTCCTGCTGCAGGCTCATGATCACCCGCTGGCCATCCGGCGAGAAGCGCGGGGAGAAGGTCATGCCGGGGAAATTGCCGACCAGTTCGCGCTGGCCCGTCTGGAGTTGCAGCAGGTAGACGCGCGGCTGCTGGTTGGCGAAGGACATGTAGGTCACTTCCTGCCGGTTCGGCGAGAAGCGCGGCGTCAGCACGAGGTCGCTGCCGTTGGTCAGCATGCGGACGTTGGCGCCATCCTGGTCCATGATGCCGAGCTGCGTCTTGCGGGCCGTCTTCGGACCGCTTTCGGCGACGAAGACGACACGGGTATCGAAATAGCCCTTCTCGCCGGTGATTTTCTCATAGATCGCATCCGCGATGATATGCGCGACACGGCGCCAGTTGTCTGGCTGGGCATAGAATTGCTGGCCGATCATCTGGCTGTTGCCATAGGTGTCCCACAGGCGGAACTCCGCGCGAAGGCGACCCCCGTCCTGCGTCACGCGGCCGGTCACCAATGCCTGAGCATTGATCGCCGTCCAGTCCGGGAAACGCGGCGTCGAATCCGGATTGCTGATCTTCTCGATGAAAGCCTGCTTGTTGATCGGCGCGAACAGGCCGGACCGCTGCAGGTCGGCGGCAATGACGCCCGAAATCTGCGGACCGAGGCTGTCATTCGACAGCAGATCGGTGATGGCGATCGGCATGGGCTGAACGTTGCCCTTGTTGATGTTGAGCTCGACCACGGCGTAGGCCGGGGTGGAGAGCACTGCCATCAGGCCTGCCAGCACCAGCAGGAGACGGACGAGGGAGTTTCTGATCATATGTGTCAAGCCTTTCAGCATTAATGCCCGAGATCGTCCGATTTGAAGTTAATGGTTACTTCTTTCCAGACGTCATATTGATCCATCGGCAGATTTTTGAACGGAGCAGCCCTAAGCACGGCTCGCAGCGCACTTGCCGCAACAGCTTTTTGGGTCTTTCGAGGGCCGCCAGTCATTGTCACTTTCGGCTCGCCAACGATCTTTCCGGCACGATCAAGCATAAACCGGATTTGAACGCGGACATCTTTCATATCAGCCATATCGGCAGGTGGGGGCCAATTCGCCATGACGTTATTGCGAATGGTTTCACCGGCCGACTGTCCCAGGTGATTCTCGCCGGTGGCATGTGCAGGCTGCGCCGACACGGAAGCTGCCAGCATGATCCCCAGAACCATAAGCAAGACCGGGCCAATGCGAGGACAGTGGCTCATTGAAAGCTGCACTCCCCGCATCACAGCCCCAAGTCTCTCGGATCGAAGTTGAGCACCAGCTCGTTCCAGCCGTCCGCGCCATCATACTTGTCCGGCGGCAATAATCCTCCGGCGTTCACTTCCTTTTGCAGATCGTCGCGGCTTTTCAGCACCGCACGCTCGGCCGCGCCCCTCAGCGCTTGCTGCGTCGTAGCCGGGCCGCCGCTGACGGAGACTTCTGGTGCGCCGATAATCTGTCCTGACTTGTCGAGACGAACATGAACCTTGATCGTGACATCGCTCGCCCCTTCCATGCCGGGGATGACATTCCAGTTCTTACCGATCAGATCGCGCAAACCGTCCTTCTGGCTCTGGCTGAGCTTGCCGCCGCCGAGCGACTTCATCCCGCCGCGCGAGGCGACCTGAGTTTCCGCACCGGCGGAAGCCTGCTTGGACGACCGTGCAGCGCCGCCCTTCGACGATGTATTGTTCAACATTGCCGAAATTTGATCTTCATTGAAATCGCTCGAAGTCGACTTGGCACCCTTGGCGGACTCGCGCTTCTTATCTGCGTCTTTTTTGCCGTCATCAGCGGACTTTTCCTTGCTGATGCTCTGAGTCGCGGTCTTGTCCGTCGGCTTGGCGTCGGCCACCTTCACATCCGGCTTCGGCACCGGCTTGACTTCAGGCTTCTGCTCGGCGGTCTTCGGTGGCGTCGGCTGCGGCTTTATATCCGGTACGGGAACATTGTTCGGTAACTGGATTTCAGCCTGCTGCGTCGGCTGTTGGGCCGGCGGCGGTGTCGGCGTTGCATCGGCCTTCGGGGTCGGAGGCGTCGGATCGGTCTTCGGCGTCGGAGTGGGCGTCACATCCGGCTTCTGCTGCGGGACGGCAGCCACTTCCTTCGGCGCAGCCTCGGTGTCCTTCTGCTCGATCGTCTTGGCATCGTTCGGCCGCGGATCGTCCTGTGGAACGGGCGTATCCACCTTCTTCGGTGCCAATGCCGCCGTGTCGCTCTCCGGCCGCTGGGTCGGCACTACCGGGTTTTTGATATCCACGTTGTTCTCGCCAACGTTCTGAGCGTTGGCGACCTGGTCCTGCTTCGTGGTCTGCTTGCGGGAGACGTGATCCGTCACCGGCGCCTTCTTCTCACCCTGCTGAAGCTGGTCCGCCGACACGATGTCGACATCCATCGCTGTGCTTTCCGGCGTCTCCAGCGGTGCCGGCGCGGTCAGCGTCAACATAGCGCCAATCAGCACCAGAACGTGAATAACCGCAGATGTGACAAGGCTGCGCTTCATGTCGATCCGTCAATGATCCGTTATCTGCTGCGTGACCAGGCCGATATTCTTGTAGCCGGCCTCCTGAATGCGCGACATGACGTCGGCGATCACGCCGTAAGGCGCTTTTCCGTCGCCGCGCACGAAGATGCGTTCATTGTAGCCGGTTGTGGCGATCGCCTGCAGCTTGGCGGCGATGTCGGCCGCGTCGATCTGTGTTTCCTGCAGAAAGACCTGGCCATCAGCCTTGATGGAAATGGTGATCGGCTGGGTCTGGGCATTGAGCGCTCCGGCCTGCGTCTGCGGCAGGTCGATCGGCACGCCAGACGTCATCATCGGCGCGGCCACCATGAAGATGATCAGCAGCACAAGCATGACGTCGACCAGCGGCGTCACGTTGATATCGGCGATCGGACCGCCCCGGCCGCCGCCGCGACGGCTGCCCCGGCGGCCACCGCCGCCACCCTTGCCTCCAACAGACATTGCCATGTGAGTTACTCCGGTTCCGTCTGTGCTTTACTGAGCAGCCTGGCGCGGCTGCAGCTTCTCGTCGATCTGGCGCGACAGGATGGCGGAGAATTCATCCGCAAACCCTTCCATGCGCCCCGACAGCTTGCCGGCATCGGCAGAGAATTTGTTGTAGGCGATAACCGCCGGAATAGCGGCGACAAGGCCGATGGCGGTTGCGAGCAGCGCTTCGGCGATACCCGGAGCGACGACCGCAAGGTTGGTCGACTTCGAACCGGCGATCGCCTGGAACGAGGTCATGATACCGACGACCGTGCCGAACAGGCCGATGAACGGACCGGCGGAACCGATGGTCGCGAGCGATCCGAGACGGGCCATCAGATGTTCCGATTCACGCGCCAGCGTGACGTCCATGGCGCGGTCGATACGCATCTGCAGGCCGATCGGCGACCGAGCGCCGCGCTCGAACGACTTCTTCCATTCGCGCATCGCGGCGACGAAGATGGCGCTGAGGCCGGTATTGGTGCGCTCCGAAAGCGTACGGTAAAGTTCCTCGAGCGACTGGCCGGACCAGAAGACCTGTTCGAAATGATCGAACTGCCGGCGCGCCCGGGCAAAGCTCAGATATTTGTCGATGACGATCGCCCAGGTCCATACGGACGCCGCGAGCAGACCGAGCATGACGAGCTTGACCACCAAGCCCGCCTGCATGAAAAGCGACCAGAGTGTGATGTCCGGTGTGGTGGCCGCGGCCAATGCTACTTGTTCCATTGATCCAAAATCCCCGAATCCAAACGCCCGGTGCTAGACCGGGCGGCTAAAAATGATCTCACAAGAATTGTTTGGCAGCCGCCGCTGAACGCCCTGGTCAAGCCTTCCAAGCTATACTGCCTTCTTGCCGTCAAATTTGGTCAAAGGAAGGCGTGCACCGCACAAACTCCGACCCGATCAGTAAGACACTATTATGGTTAAAAGAATGTTAGCGTCGAAACATGAAAGATTTAGCGGCGATGAAGGCTATTCTAGCTCCTGGAAAGAACTGACCGGACGGTGCCGGCGGCGGACGCAAACAGATCTTGCGCGCGGTAATTCCTTCACACAAAACTCATGTTTAAGCAAGAAGGCTTTTGCGCACCGCAACATTGGCCCGCATAACGCCTCCCAAATCCACAAGCAATCGCTAATGCGACACTAGACCGCAGTGGTCTCCGACGCCACCAGCATCTGCGCCGCCAGTTTCTCCGGCAGTCGCCGCGGCCTTCCCTTGGCATTGATCACGGCGATGATGACCTTGGCGGCGATCAGCAGCGTGTCATCGCGCCGGATTTCCTGCGAAAGCACCATCTTGGCGCCGCCCGCCTTTTCGGTCACGGTGCGGATCGCCAGCACGTCGTCCATCCGCGCCGGTCCCTTGAAGTCGATCTCCATGCGATGGACGACGAAAACCAGTCCTTCCTCGTCGGCATTCAGCAGCTCGCGCTGCTCCACGCCGAGGCAGCGCAGATAGTCCGTGCGCCCCCTTTCGAGGAAGTGAAGGTAGCGCGCGTGATAGACGAGGCCGGAAAAATCCGTATCCTCATAATAGACTCGCTGCACCAGTCGGTGGCCACCGGCTTCCAGTTCCCCGGCAATCAGAAAGGGGCTGTTCATCGTCGCCGCATCTCCCAAAAAATCTGGGGACCTCTTTGGCCGAAGTTCTGCCATCAAGCAAGCTTTCAACAATTGTCATAAATTCTGACTATCCGGGATAGTGCCGGATAGCGAAGACGCAGAAGGAACGATCTCATGAAAATAGCGGTAATGGGCGGCGACGGTTTCATTGGTTGGCCAACCTCGCTGCATCTCTCCGATGCCGGTCATGAGGTCCATATTCTCGACAATCTCTCCCGCCGCTGGATCGACACGGAGCTCGGCGTGCAATCGCTGACACCGATGGATTCGATTCAGGAGCGCACCCGCATCTGGCACGCCGAGACCGGCCGCCGCATCCACTTCAACCTCATCGACCTCGCAAAGGACTATGAGCTTTTGAAGAAGTGGCTTGCCGAGCATCGCCCCGACGCCATCGTGCACTTTGCCGAGCAGCGCGCCGCGCCCTATTCGATGAAGAGCGACCGGCACAAGAACTACACGGTCAACAACAATGTCAGCGCCACGCACAATCTCCTGAACGCGCTGGTCGAGCTCAATCTCGACGCCCATCTCGTCCATTTGGGCACCATGGGCGTCTACGGCTATTCGACCGTCGGCGCCGCCATTCCGGAAGGCTATCTGCCGGTCGGCATCGAGACGGCCGACGGCCGTTCCGTCAGCCAGGAAATCCTCTATCCGGCCAATCCGGGCTCGATCTACCACATGACCAAGTGCCTGGATCAGCTCCTCTTCCAGTTTTACGCCAAGAATGACGGGCTCAGGATCACCGACCTGCACCAGGGCATCGTCTGGGGCACGCATACGGAACAGACACGCAGACACGAACAATTGATCAACCGCTTCGACTATGACGGCGACTATGGCACCGTGCTGAACCGTTTTCTCATCCAGGCGGCGATCGGCTACCCCCTGACGGTGCACGGCACCGGCGGCCAGACCCGCGCCTTCATCCACATCCAGGACTCGGTGCGCTGCATCGAGCTCGCGCTGAAGAACCCGCCGGCACGCAATGCCCGCGTCGAGATCTTCAACCAGATGACGGAAACGCATCGCGTCCGCGATCTCGCCGAGATGATCGCCAGAATGAGCGGCGCGGAGATCGTCCGCCTGTCCAATCCGCGCAAGGAAGCCCCGGAAAACGACCTGATCGTCAAGAACGACAAGTTCCTCGGTCTCGGCCTGGCGCCGATCACACTGCAGGCGGGCCTCCTCGGTGAGATCGTCGATGTCGCCAGGAAATATGCCTACCGCGTCGACCGCTCGCGCGTTCCGGCCGTTTCCGCCTGGACCAAGGACCTCGCGACGACGGTCAACCACGATCCCGAAGGCAAGCGATTGAAGTCCGTATCATGATGTTCGGAAGCGAACAGCTGCAGGGGGTGCGGCCGCGCACCAGACCGCGGGCACGACAAGCCTTCGTCACGCTCGTCACCAACGCCGACTACGCCATGGGCGCGCTGGCGTTGGCGAACTCGATTTCGCGCACAGGCACCAGGGCGGACATAGTCGTACTGCACACGGCCGGCGTCGATGAAAGCGATCTGGCGCCGCTGGAAGAGCTCGGCTGCCGGCTGGTGGACGTGGACCATCTGCCGCTTTCCGACGAATTCAACGACCGCCACGCGCGCGGCAATCTCCATGCCAACGCCCCCTTCACCAAGGGCCGCAAGCCGTCCTTCCATTCGCCACTCGATAATTTCTGCAAGCTCCGGCTCTGGCAGCTCATCGACTACGACACCTGCGTCTTCATCGATGCGGATGCGCTGGTGCTGAAGAATGTCGACAGGCTCTTCGACTATCCCGAATTCTCCGCAGCGCCCAATGTCTATGAGAGCCTTGCCGACTTTCACCGGATGAATTCCGGCGTCTTCGTCGCCAAACCCTCACTTGCGACCTTCAAGGACATGCTAACGCTGCTCGACCGCCCCGATGTCTTCTGGCGGCGCACCGACCAGACCTTTCTCGAGACCTTCTTCCCGGATTGGCACGGCCTGCCGGTCTTCATGAACATGCTGCAATATGTGTGGTTCACCATGCCCGCGCTTTGGGACTGGAACAGCATTTCGATCCTGCATTACCAATATGAGAAACCTTGGGAGACGAACCACCCGAAGGCCGACAAACTGAAACCGCTGATCGATCTCTGGCACGATTTCCATGCCGGGCGCGACGTGCCCGACATCGCCGCATTCGCCAATCCGGAAGAAGCGGCATGAAAGTTCTGGTATCGGGCGGAACAGGTCTCGTCGGCCGCTACATCGTCGAGGAACTGCTTTCCGCCGGATATCAGGTCGCCGTCGGCGGTCGCAGCCCACCGCAACCCGGCCTCTTCCCGCAGCCTGTCACCTTCGTGCCGCTGAGCCTCGACCCTTGCGAAAATCAAAGCGACGCTTTCGACGATGCCTATTTCTTTGTCCACGCGGCTTTCAGCCATGTCCCCGGCAAATATCGCGGCGGCGAGGGTGAGGACGCCGAGGGTTTTCGCCGACTCAATCTGGGTGGCACCGTCAAACTGTTCGAGACGGCAAGACAGGCCGGCATCCGCCGCTGTATCTTCCTGTCGTCGCGCGCCGTCTATGGCGACCAGCCGGCAGGCGAAGTGCTGACCGAGGCAAGCAAACCGGCACCGAACACGCTTTACGGAGAAGTAAAGCGCGATGCCGAGCATGCGCTTTTCTCCCTCTCCGCCCCCGGTTTCGCGACAGCGAGCCTCAGAGCCACCGGCGTTTACGGCGACCTTCGTCCGAACAAATGGGACGAGCTGTTCGCCGATTATCTTGCCGGAAAACCCGTTCCCTCCCGCGCCGGAACCGAAGTCCACGGCCGCGACCTCGCCCGCGCCGTTCGCTTATTGCTGGAAACCGAAGCGGGCCGCATCGACGGCCGGGCGTTCAATCTCTCGGATATTCTGACCGACACGCACGAGATTCTCGGGCATCTGCAAAGGGCGACCAGCTGTCCGCACGCCCTGCCTCCTCCGGCCCCGCAGGGTGTCGTCAGCGCCATGGACACGTCGAAAATTCGCGCACTCGGCTGGCTCAGCGGCGGCACAGCTCTGCTGAAAGAAACCATTGAGAGCCTGGTGAAAACCGCTCCGCAACATCATGCGTCTTTCAGCGCATCAGCGTCGCCTCGTCCCAGCCAAGCGCCGCCAGATCCTCGCCCCGGAACCTGGCGTCATCGGCGACGATGAATTCATCCAATTGCGGCGGCGCGACGCTGCTGCCGGCGAGCATGGCATGCACCTGGCCGCGATGATGGGTCTGGTGCTGGAAAAGATGGCTAAGCACGTCCTCCGCCCGCTCCCGCTGGATACGGTTGCTGCGATGAAGGTCGATCACCCTTGCAAGCGCGTCGGGATCGAATGCCTCGCAAACAGTGACGAGCCGACGGTCAACCTTATGCTGTTCGGCCGAGAGGATACTAAGCACGTCAAACGGCTCCTCCGCCTCGAAAGCCTTGACGCCGAGCGTGCCGCCTTCCAGGGCGTCGACATAGAACCAATCGACGATCAGGATATGATTGAGCGTCGCCTTGATCGATGGAAAGAAGCTCACCCGCTCCGCCTCGAACTCGCCGGGCTGAAGGGCCGCGCACGCCCGATGCAGCCGGGTGTTCGCCAAGGCATTGTTGTAGGCCAGCTTGCGAAAGACGCGGGTCGGATCGAAAGCGGGCATCGCTGCACTCCCTCCCCCTAGGCTTCGTCGAGATCGCCATCCCGCCACACCAGATGACGCGGCGCCTGCGGCAGGGTCTCGATCTCGTCTGCGATAAAATAGGGAGGAATATCGAGCGCGACCAGCGCCTCTCGCGTCGCCCGCACCCATTTGAATTCGAGATGGTTGTCGCCATCCTCGATGCGGTGGACGATCTCTTCCGGGCGAAACGGGAAACTCTGCGGAATATCCATCAGATAATAGAGCCCCAGTTCATGCCAATCGCGCTGCTCGTAGCGAAAGAAATTCTCCACCATCCAGAGCAGTCGCTCGACCGTGACCTCAACGCCCAGCTCCTCGATCATCTCCCGCCGTAACGTCTCCTCCGACGTCTCGCCGATCTCCGCCCGGCCACCCGGAAAGGTCCAGAACGACTCATGCTCGGCGCGATGGACGAGCACATGCCCCTCGCGAAAACCGAGGCCCGCGACGCGTATCTGAAACCGGGATTGACCGGCGTTCAGCCTGATGAGCCTACGCTTCGGCATTATTCTCACCCAGATCGATCACGACGATTTCCGGTTTCAACCCCGGCGTCCAGCCCAGTGGCGTCAGCCGGTAGCGGGTTACGCTCAAGCGGACGATCGGCTCATACCCGAAGGCATAGCCGCCGAGGGTCATCAGCCCGACGATACTGCCGCCGAAAAGCTTCAGGAAACCGCGACGGCCGATCACTCAGTCTTCCTCCCGGAACAGCCCGAACTGCGCCGCCTCCAGTTCCTTCGGCGGCTGCAAGCCAAGATGCTTCCAGGCAATCGCCGTCAGCACACGGCCGCGCGGCGTACGCTGGATGAAACCCTGCTGGATCATATAGGGCTCGATGATATCCTCGATCGCGTCACGCGGCTCGGAAAGACCCGCGGCGATGGTTTCGATGCCGACCGGGCCGCCGCCGAAATTGACGGCGATCATGTTGAGATAGCGCTTGTCGAGCTGATCGAAGCCGACATTGTCGACCAGCAACCGCGTCAGGGCCTCATCGGCAATCTCGCGTGTCACCGCTTCGGCCTTTGCGACCTCGGCAAAATCGCGCACGCGGCGCAGCAGGCGTCCGGCGATGCGCGGCGTGCCGCGAGCGCGCCTGGCAATCTCGCGTGCGCCCTCTTCGGTTATGCCGAGCCCCATCAGCCGCGCACCGCGCCTGACGATCAGCTCCAGCTCTTCGACCGTGTAGAAGCTCAGGCGGACCGGAATGCCGAAACGGTCGCGCAGCGGCGTCGTCAGCAGGCCGAGGCGGGTGGTGGCTGCGACCAGTGTGAACTTGGCAAGATCGATCTTCACCGAACGCGCGGCCGGCCCCTCGCCGATGATCAGATCGAGCTGGAAATCCTCCATGGCCGGATAGAGGATTTCTTCCACGGCCGGATTGAGGCGATGGATTTCATCGATGAAGAGCACATCGCGCTCTTCGAGATTGGTCAGAAGGGCCGCGAGATCGCCGGCCTTGGCGATGACCGGGCCGGAGGTGGAGCGAAAATTGACGCCGAGCTCCTTGGCCATGATCTGCGCCAGCGTCGTCTTGCCGAGGCCGGGCGGGCCGACGAACAGCACATGGTCAAGCGCCTCGCCACGTCCCTTGGCGGCTTCGATGAAGACCTTCAGATTGGCGCGCGCCTCCGCCTGGCCGGTGAATTCGTCCAGCGACTGCGGCCTGAGCGTCACATCCAGGTCTTCGCCCCGCTTTTCCGGCGATATCAGACGACGGTCGTCATCGGTCATGTCAGAAGTTCCATTCCGGAAATGCGTTTTGCTGCTTTTTCGTCGAAAGTCATCGTCACATTGCAGCCGGCATTGCGATTGCGCAGAGCAATAAACGTATCGGCAAATTCCACTTGCGACGACGCCATGATGCCCAGCACCTCTTCGACGACAGGTTCGTCCTCAAGCAAGATATCCTCGGACTCGAGCAGATCCGAAATACCCTCCATGACCTGCGACCTCGGCAACTTCGTTCTTCGGCGCAAGAACCATGCAAATTCCATCAACGTGATGCAGCTGATGTAACCCGGACCGATCTCGGGAAGACGTGTGAATAATCTCACAGCCTTCTCGTTCTGCGAAGGATCGTCCTGAAGGAAAAAGCGGATCAAAATATTGGTGTCGAGTCCGATCATTCCGTCCCCTGGACATGTTCGATGATGGCATCGCCAATAGCTTCATCCATTTCTTCGACCGTAATCGGCTCACGATTGGGATCGTAAAACTTGCCGGCAAGATCAATTGCCCGTTTGTTTTTGGCCTTCATGATGATTTCGCCATTGCGATGCACATACCGAATCTTGTCGCCGGGCTTCAGCTTCAGAATTTCTCTTACTTCTGCCGGCACCGTTGTCTGCCCCTTCGATGTCATGGTTCCATAAAAGACAGTCATGGCTCGATCTCCTTACCATTCAACAATAGTAAGGAATTCAGGCGAATTCAAGGAATCAACGCGCCAATTCCTTCAAACCCAGCCGGATCAGCTTGGCGCTATCCGCCTCATCTCCAGCCACCTTCATCGCCGCGGCGATGGCATTCGCAGCCTGATCGCGGGAATAGCC
The DNA here is from genome assembly GCA_036398815.1 of Rhizobium sp. GTDB lineage: Bacteria > Pseudomonadota > Alphaproteobacteria > Rhizobiales > Rhizobiaceae > Rhizobium. The sequence goes on from DASWOH010000138.1 coordinate 18,871, forward strand.
GAGATTGGTGAGCGCCGAGACCGCATCGGCGACCGGAGCCGAAGCGACGCCCTCGCCCAATTCCTGCTTGAGGCCGATATTCGTCGCCTCGCCAGCAAAGGCCGGCGCCTTGTTTTTCAGTTCGGTGACGATGCGCATCGCCACTTTCGGCCCGACGCCCGGCGCCCGCGATACGGCCGTGCGGTCCTGCAGCGCAATCGCATTGGCAAGCTCCGACGGCGTCAGCGTCGACAACAGCGCCAACGCCACCTTGGCGCCGACGCCCTGCACGGTTTGCAGAAGGTTGAACCACTCCCGCTCCAGCACCGCCATGAAACCGAAAAGCCGGATCTGGTCCTCGCGGACATAGGTCTCGATGAAAAGAACGCAGGCCTCGCCGACGGAGCCGAGCTTCGACAGGGTCCGCGCGGAGCAATAGGCGACGTAGCAGACGCCATGCACATCCACGAGCGCATAATCCTCGCCGATCTCTTCGATAGTGCCTTTCAGCTTGCCGATCATGAATAATGTCCGTCAGGGATGGGTTTCGGGAGTGATGAGGTCAAGTGAAGGAAAATAGGAACGATAGCCCTTGGGGTCTCGCGTCAGTATGGAGTAGCCGCGCACGGCAGCATGCGCGCCGATCAGAAAATCAGGAAGAATGCGCTCTCTCTCGCCGCCAGCACGGCGATAAACCCTAAAAGCCGCCGCCGCTGCAAAAGCCGCCGACCAAGGCAGGCTCTCACGGCGAAACTCGTTTTGCGGCAATAGTTCGTCCACGTGATCCATACTGCTGTAACGCATCGAGAATTCCGCATAGATGATGGGATTGATAACGACCGGCCCCTGTTTGAAAGCAGAAAAAACCTGTCCGCTGGACCAACCATGCCAGGCTGAGCCAGGTACGGCCAAATCAACCAGCACATTCGTGTCGACGATCGTGACCATGACTACCGGTCACGCGTCAACGACATCAGCACCTCGGCGTCGATATCCTGATCGCCAGTGCCTTCCAGGCGCTTGAGAGTGGCCATAAACCGATCAAGCCGCTGCCGATCCTCGATCTCTCGCTTGCCGTTCTTCGGCGAAACAACCAGCTTTCCGTCCTCGACGGAAAATATGACTTCGCTGTTGAGCTCTATGCCGGCCAACTCGCGCAAATCGCGGGGAATGGTCACCTGCCCTTTGGATGTCACACGCATTCTTGCTCTCCAGATCTCACGGTAAGAATTATCATTACCACGAGAACAAGTCAAGAACAAACTATCCCGCCAATGCCGCCTGCCGCAGCCGGCTGGCGCCGCGATTATGGGCGTGACAAATAGCGATGGCGAGCGCATCGGCGGCGTCGTTGCCTTTGAACTCCGCTTTCGGCATCAGGATCTTCAGCATCATATGGATCTGCTGCTTCTCGCCATGGCCGACGCCGATCACCGCCTTCTTGACGGCATTCGGCGCATATTCGGCAACCTGCAATCCGGCGCGCGCCGGCACCAGCATGGCGATGCCGCGCGCCTGGCCGAGCTTCAGCGTCGCTACCGCATCCTTGTTGACGAAAGTCTGCTCGACAGCGGCTTCATCCGGCTTGTAGCCATGGACGATATCGGCAAGCCCGTCGTGAAGCTGGCAGAGGCGGGAGGCAAGGTCCATATCGCCATCCGAGGTCACCGTACCCGAAGCAACGAAGCGCAAGGAATTACCAAGCGTGTCTATGACGCCCCAGCCGGTGCGGCGCAGGCCCGGATCGATGCCGATGATGCGAATCGTATTTTGCATGGGGTCAACCTATCTTTCGAGGTTGAGATGTGCCAGCAAAATGTGAACAAAACAAAAACATACCATAAAGGAATGCCCGTTTCCGCGGCTTTGAAAGCGCGACGACGAAATTGGCGTCGCAGGGTTTGGAATGGCGCGTCCGCGCTCCTACATGGGAGGGATCGATCCTTCCTTTTCAGCACGCAGGTCTCTTGCCATGGTCCCCTTTTCCATTCTCGATCTTTCGCCCGTTGCCGAAGGCAGCACTGTCAGCCAATCCTTCGAGGGCTCCAAAAGGATGGCACAGAAGGCGGAGGAGCTTGGCTACACCAGGTTCTGGCTGGCAGAGCATCATGGCATGCCGGGCGTCGCCAGCGCCGCCACGGCGGTCGTGATCGGCCATGTCGGCGCCGCGACCTCGCGCATCCGCATCGGCTCGGGCGGCGTCATGTTGCCGAACCATGCGCCGCTGGTGATCGCCGAACAATTCGGCACGCTGGAGGCCCTGTTCCCCGGCCGTGTCGATCTCGGCCTTGGCCGCGCGCCGGGCACGGATATGCGCACCGCCCAGGCGCTTCGCCGCAATCTCGATGCCGGCGCACAGAGCTTTCCCAACGACATCATCGAGCTGCAACATCTGTTTAGCCCGGCCGACGAGAACCAATCGATCCTCGCCGTGCCCGGCAACGGCGCCAAGGTGCCGATCTGGCTGCTCGGATCGAGTCTCTACAGCGCCCACCTCGCCGCCATGCTCGGCCTGCCCTATGCCTTCGCCTCGCATTTCGCTCCGGAAGCCCTGCTCGACGCCGTCGCGATCTATCGCGACCGCTTCACGCCGTCGGCAACGCTCGACAAGCCCTATGTCATGGTCGGCGTCATGGGCTCCGTCGCGGATACGGACGAGGAAGCGCAATATCACTTCACCTCCGCCGAGCAGCAGTTCGTCAATCTGCGCCGCAATGTCCGCGGCCCCTTCCCGCGTCCGCGCAAGGATATGGACGATTTCTGGACGCCGATGGAGAAACTGAACGTCGAGCACACGCTGCGCTACGCCGTCGTCGGCTCGCCCGCGACCGCGGAGGCCAAGCTCTCGCAATTCATCAAGGATACCGAAGCCGACGAAGTCATCATTTCGATGCCGATCCACGACATCGAGGCGCGGCTCAAATCTGTGGAGCTGTTCGCCACGCTGCCGAGCTTCCAGAAAGCACTGTAAAATCAAAAAGCCGGCCGCATCATTGCAGCCGGCTTTTACAAATGGTCTCGCAGCTCAAGCCGAAAGCTTGGCCATGACCTCTTCGGAAACTTCGAAATTCGAATAGACGTTCTGCACGTCGTCGTCGTCTTCCAGGCTCCCGATGAGCTTCATCAGCGACTGTGCCTTTTCTTCATCGACCGGCACGTTGTTCTGCGCACGCCAGATCGCCTTGACGGTCTCGGCTTCACCAAGCGTCGCTTCCAGCGCCTTGGCGACTTCGTTCATCGCTTCGAAGCCGCAGATGATGGTATGGCCGTCTTCGTCGCTCTCGACATCGTCGGCGCCGGCTTCGATTGCCGCTTCCATCACCTTGTCGGCATCACCGACTGTCAACTTGTAGGTGATCTCGCCGACATGGTCGAACGAGAAGGAGACGGAACCGGTTTCGCCAAGCGCGCCGCCTGCCTTGGTAAAGATCGAACGAACATTCGAGGCCGTGCGGTTGCGGTTGTCGGTCAAAGCCTCGACGATGATCGCCGTTCCGCCGGGGCCATAGCCCTCGTAGCGGACTGCGTCATAGTTTTCACCGTCACTGCCGGCCGCCTTCTTGATGGCGCGGTCGATATTGTCCTTCGGCATCGACTGCGCCTTGGCGTTCTGGATCGCCAGACGCAGACTTGCGTTCATCGTCGGGTCAGGCAGACCCGCCTTGGCGGCGACGGTGATTTCACGCGCCAGCTTGGAGAACATTTTCGACCGCACCGAGTCCTGACGACCCTTGCGGTGCATGATGTTTTTAAACTGTGAATGGCCAGCCATGGCACCCCTGTTCACGTCTTTTGTTGGGAATGGGCCGCCTTATAAGAGCGAAGCGGCCTTCATTCAAGCAAAAAGCCCATGAAGACGGCTCGCCTGGCTGCGATCCCTCGCAAGTATGCCCGGGCGGGAAGCCGCCCCGGTGCGGGTGCCGATCGGCTCAAAGCCCCTTCAAGACATAAATCAGCGGCTTGCGCGGCAGGGTCTTCAACGACACCGTGGTCGTCGCGCTCGGCGCATAGGCGGCGTCGAATTCCGGGCCGAACAGCGCCAGGAATTGCTGCACCGGCGGCCCCCAGCGATGCATCGGCAGGATGAGCGAGGAGCGCAGCCGCTTCACGACACGGCTCATGCTGTCGGCACCCATGGTCAGGCCGCCGTCGACCGGCACCATCACGACATCGAGCCGGCCGATCTCGGCATATTGCTGGTCGTTGAGCTCGAAGTGCAGGTGCCCCAGATGGCCGATGCAGAGGCCGGCCACTTCGAAGATGAAGATCGAATTGCCGTTGGGCTCGATGCCTCCGGACCAGGAGCGGATATCGGTCACCACGTTGCGGATCAGCGTATCGCCGACCGTTACATTGACCTTCGCCGGCTCGCCGGGCACATCGCTCCAACCATGCAGCACATATTTGATCGCCGGGTCCGGCGTCAGCGTATAATGCGTCGGATGCGCCTTGTTCATGGTGACGGCAGTCGGCGTATAGGGTGGCGGATAAGCGCCGCTGAAATCCGTCGCGATCGATACGCCCCCAGGCGTTTCGATGAAGAAAGTCGCATGACCGAGGAAAGTGATTTTCACATCGCCATTGACGGGCTCCTTGGCAAGCGTCGGGCCGGGATCGGAAAAGCTGGCAAATGTCGCCTTCGGCAACGACTGCGCGATTGCCTGGCATTGGCTGGGTTGAGGGCGGGAAGGTCTCTCCTGGGCGTCCGCGACACGCCCACCAGCCAAGGCCAGCAGGAAGAACACGGCGAAGACAGGAAATCGCAACATCATGCCACCCCCTCAAACCTCACGGAAGCGGAGAGGATGCGACATGGCTCGAGGCAGGTCCAGCAGCAATCCGATAGAGGTTGCTCACAATCGCGTCATTGCTGCCGGACGATGAATGATTGGGCAGCCGCTACCGCCAGAACTCCGGAATGGTCTCGGCCAGACGCGGCCCCAGCCGCAGCGGCGCGATCTTTTCCGCAAGCCCGGTCGCATCCGAAATCTCGACGCCGACCCCGCAGATGGTGGCCGGGCCGGAGGCCGCCTCGAAACGGCCCTTCGGCATCTTCGAGATGAAGCGGTTGAGCGGCTCTTCCTTCTCCATGCCCAGCGACGAGTCGTAATCGCCGCACATGCCGGCATCCGACATGTAGGCGGTGCCGCCGTTCAGGATCTGCGCGTCGGCGGTCGGCACATGCGTATGCGTGCCGACGACGAAGCTGGCGCGGCCATCGACGAAATGGCCGAAACATTGTTTCTCGCTGGTCGCCTCCGCGTGGAAATCGAAGACGATGGCATCCGCCTGCTCCTTCAGCGGGCAGGCATCGAGGATGGCTTCCGCCGACTTGAACGGATCGTCCAGCTCGGGATGCATGAAGACACGGCCCATGATATTGGCGACGAGCACGCGGGCGCCGTTGCGGGCATAATAGATGCTCGAACCGCGGCCGGGCGTGCCGGCCGGATAGTTGGCGGGACGCAGGAATTGGTCATGGCGCTCGCAGAACACCACCGCTTCCTTCTGGTCCCAGACGTGATTGCCCGTCGTCACCACATCGGCGCCGGCATTGATCGTCTCCAGGAAGATATCCTCGGTGATGCCGAAGCCGCCGGCGGCGTTCTCGCCATTGACGATGACGAAGTCGAGCTTCAGATCGGAAACCAAGCCCGGCAAGCGATCCCATACCGCAACCCGTCCGGTCTTTCCGACCATGTCACCCAAAAAAAGCAGCCGCATTCCCTATCCAATCTCTACGGAAACAAAATCGAGTCCGCTCTCGGTCAAAATCGCGTCCAGGCGGACATCATGCGGCTCAGCCGGTACTGATGGCACTTCCTGGCAGTCGAATGCAATGCCGATCAGCCGTGGATTCAAGCCTTTTTGATGTAAACGATCGATCGCGCGGTCGTAATGGCCGGCGCCGTAGCCGATACGATGGCCGGTGCTGTCGAAAGCCGAAAGCGGCACCAGCATGACCTCAGGGTCCAGAACCGCAGCCTCCGGTCCCGGCCCCGCCGTGCCGAAGCCGCTGGGGATCAGCGGCGCACCGGGCACAAGTTCGCGAAAGACGATGGTGAGCTTGTCGAGGATGACCGGAACGCAGAGTCGCGCCCCTCGTTCCCGCAGCCGCTCCATCAGCGGCCTTATGTCTACTTCCGACCGGATCGGCAGGAAGCCGGACACGACCGTCCCCGGCTCGACCTCGATCACGTCGCCGGCATGGGCAAGCATCGCCAGCCCCTTCTCGATGCGCACATCGGGCGCAATCGCGTCGCGCGCCGCCAGGCGCTCGTTGCGATATCGGGCTTTCAGCTCTTTGGGGGTCATCAGGCCTTCGCGAATTGAGACAATATCGAGAAAACATAATGAGCCGGCGGCCTAATGCAATGCATGAAAGCGACATGACGGATCGTATGATGACCGACAGGTGTCAGCCAGCCTTGCGCACCACCGAAATCCGGCCGTTCCCGTCGATATGCGCCTGAACATTCTCATAGTTCGGCAGCGTCGAATGAGTGGTCTCGAACGGATGGGAATGCGTCGCGGTAATCACCACGACATCGGCGCCGGCGGCTTCACCGGCCTTGATGCCGGCCATCACGTCTTCGAAGACCAGGCAATCGGATGGCCGCAGGCCGAGGCGCGAGGCGCCGAGGATGTAGCATTGCGGATCGGGCTTGCCGACCTTGACGTCTTCGGCCGTCACGATGAAACGCGGAACCGGAATGCCGGCGGCGGCGAGACGCGCATGGGCAAGCCGAAGCGGCGAAGAGGTGACGATCGCCCAGCGCTCCGGCGGCAGCGAGGCCAGGAATTCGATGGCGCCCGGCAGCGCCACAACGCCTTCCAGGTCGGCGATCTCCGCCTCCGTGATCAACGCCGCTTCCGCGACCGGATCGACGCCCGGAAGATTCAGCTTGCCGATCGTGTCGACGCCGCGCGCGCCATGCATGGTCGGCATGAACTTCTCGACGTCCAGCCCCTTGCCGCGCGCCCAATCGCCCCAGACGCGCTCGGCGGCCACGATCGAGTTGATGATCGTGCCATCCATGTCGAACAGGAATCCGGAATAGCTTTTATCGAAGACGGAAGACGATGCAGCGGGCAAAATTCAGTCCCTCTCAGGTTGGCGGGATCGGTCGGGTGAGCCGGGATCGACTCGCGATATCTTTCTTCCGACTACCGGCAGCCGTGCCAAGAAGCAAATGAATGCTGAGCGGCGGGCATGGAAAACGACGCCGCGTCGCGTATGGCTGGGTAGCTGGTGGAATATGCGCGGCGGAGCAACCCCGCCGCGCGGTCGCTGCATCACTCGCCGAGCCTGCTCTTCAGGCCGTTGATGATGTGATTGGCCAGCGTCTCGTAATCGTCGTCGAAATGGTGGCCGCCATCCATGGCGATGACTTCGGCGCCCGTACCGTTCAAGACCGGGCAGGCGACATCTTCGTCATCGTCCTTGCCATAGATGCATTGTACCATCTTCGGATTGATCGACTTGAGATCATTGGTGGGATCGCCGCCCTTGCCCTCGCTTGCCGCACCCAGCCAACCCATGACCGAGATCACGTAGTCGACCTTGCGCGACAAGGACAGCAGCGACATCTGCACGATCTTGTCCTTGTCGGCCTGCTTCAGCCGGTTATAGCTTGCCGGCAGCACGTCGGCGCCGAAGGAATAGCCGACCAGAACAACATGCTTCACCTTGAAGCGCTTGGTGTAGTATTGGATCATCCGCCCGAGGTCGTCGGCGGTCTGCTGAGGGTCGCGCTCCGTCCAGAAGTAATGCAGCGTGTCGACGCCGACGACGGGGATGCCTTGATCCTGCAGATAACTGCCGACTTCCTTGTCGATATCACGCCAGCCGCCATCGCCGGAATAGACGATCGCCAGCGTATCTTCCGTGGGCTTGGTGTCCATGACGTCGACCGGCAGACCGAGCGGCGATTTTTCGCTATCGATCGTTTTCATCAGATCCGCCAACCCGGTGCCGAGGGTAGCATAGGTGTCGTCATCGTCGGAATCGGTGACCTGGACATCGGGGTGATCCTTCTGGATCTCCTCGACATGGTCGCGTCCGTCCTTGGGAGCATTCGAGGTGAATGTCGCCACGATCGGGTTCGGCAACGCGCCTTCCTGCAGGCCGAAGGACACCATGTCGCCATCGCTCTTCTTTTCGGCGGGCGTGCATAGCTCCTGCTTCAGCGCAATGCCGAAGGTCGGATCGACGGCGAGCGTGCCTGCGACGGTGGCATCCGGCGTTTGCGCCGCAATCGCCAACGCCATGGCGCCGCCCGCGCCGACGCCGGCGATGATCGGCAGCTGATAGGTGCTGTCGGCGAAGGACCGCTGCACCTGCTGGCTGAGCGACTCCAAATCCGAAACCATGTAGATGCAGCCGTCATTCTGGCTGACGTCGTATTTGTTCAGCGATGCCAGAAAGGACGGGTAATCGATGCCGATGACCAACGTGCCGTTGGCGACGAGCTTGTCGGCGACGCCCTTTTCCTTGTCGCCCCAGCCGGCGACGTCGGAGATCAGAACGACCTCGCTGGTCACCTTGCCCTGCGGGCGCAGGATATGCGGCGGGGAGATCATGCCGAGGTCGTATTTGGTATCGTCCTCGTCCGCCCTTGCCGCGCCGGATACCAGCAGGCCCGCCGTCAGCAGCAACGCGGAAGCCAAGGATGTTGCGTATTTCAAGATCATTTCCTCACGACCCCCTTAAGTCCGCCCCCGATGAGGAATGTGGCATCCATCAACGCGATCATTGGACTGACACCTCCCGAAACGGCCAGATAGCGTGGCTGCCATTCGGGATGAAACTTGGATTTGAAGGCACGAAGCCCTTTGAAATTGTAGTAGCGCTCGCCGTGCTCGAACACGGTTCCCCCGACCCTGTCCCAAACCGGCGCCGATTCCCGTCTCGACATGCCCGACAGCGGCGCCATGCCAAGATTGAAGCGCTGGAAACCCTGCTCCTTCAGATGCTCGAGGATCTGCACGAACAGAAAATCCATCGATCCCTTCGGGGCGTCGGGCGAAAAGCGCATCAGGTCGACAGAGCCCTCCTCCCTGGTCTCCGTCATCAGTATATTAGCGAAAGCGACGATCTTACCATCCTTTTTCAGCACGCCAACCGGTTGCGAAGCGACATAGTCAGGATCGAAGGCGCCCAGCGAAAAGCCTTTTTCCTTGGCGTTATGATCGGCAAGCCACGATTCCGAAACCTCGGCAAGCTGATCCATGACATCGGGTATATGCTGCGGCTCGATAACGGCAAATTCTAGTCCGTCGCGCACGGCGCGGCTCGCGGTCTGGCGAAGATTGGCCCATTTGCCGCCCTTCAGCTCGAAATTGGCGAGGTTGACCACCGCCAGCTCGCCGAGCTTGAAAGCGCGCAGACCGGCATCGGCGCAATAGGACAAAAGCGCCGGCGAAATCTGATAGAACACCGAGCGGCAGCCCGCCGCACGCGCGGTTTCGACGAAGCGCCAGACGAGCTCCGGCAGGGCGTGCTTGGGGCCGATCGGATCGAACAGCGCAATCCAGGAGCGGCCCTGCTTGCCGTACATGATGAAGGCATCGCCCTTTTCCGAGAACATGATGCTCTTGTCGCCCATCCGCACCAGATTGGCGTCGGCGACGCCCTGGTTGCGGACGATCTCGACGGCCCGCTCCACGGCGTCGTCGGAAACCGGCTCCAGGCGCGGCGTCGCCGGCCGCAACAGGCTGAAAATCGCGATCGCCGACGAGACGATGGAAATGCCGAGCACGGCGCGAAGCCCGCGCGGCGCTTCGCCGGTGAATTCGAACTCCCACCAGAGCTCGTTGCTGTATTCGACGTCGCGATAGACGAAAAACAGAATGACGACGGCGCCGATGCAGATCACCGCGATCGCCGTCAGCCAGCCTCCCGTCAGGGCTTGGTTCAACAGCGATGCCGGGCGGTTGAAGAGCTGACGGCTGACGACGAGACCGAAGACGAGGAAGCCGAGCAGCCCGGCCTCGACAATGGCGATGGCCTTCAGCAGCGACAAGAGCAGCGCGAGAACCGCCGAGAAGATCGAGACCCACCAGGCGCCGTCGAGACGCTGGCCAAGGCCGCGGGCGGCAACGATCATCGCGAGACCGAGAAGGCTGGACAGGAAATGCGCGCCCTCGACGATCGGCAGCGGCAGGTAGCTGGAGAGGAATTCGAGGTTCTGATCCGGCGTCGGCGTCACGCTAGAAAACACCAGCATCATGCCGAGCAACAGCGCGAAGGTCGACAGCAACTGCGGCATCAGCCGGCCGCCGATGCGGCGCATGCTGGAGGCGGCCGGATGATCGACGAAGCGACGCAGTTCCGCCATGGAGACCGCCAGGATCGCGATCACCAGCGGAATGACGTTGTAGATGACGCGGTAGAGAACCAGCGAACCGAGAACCGCATCGGCGTTCACCGAGCTGCCGAGCCAGGCGATGATGATCGTCTCGAACACGCCGAAGCCGGCCGGAACGTGGCTCAGCACGCCGAGGCCGACGGCGATGGCATAGATGGCGAAGAAGCCCGGCCAGCCGATGGCCGTATCCGGCAGCAGCACATAGAGCACCGAGGCCGAGGCGGCGATATCGAAGGCCGTTACCAGGAATTGCCGCGACCAGGTGCGCGAATCCGGCAGGCGAACGGCGATCGGGCCGATCTGCACCTCGCGGCCATTGCGGCCGATGACGATCACGACGGCGAGCGCCGCGAGAATGGCGCCGGCGATCAGGCGCAGCCACAGGCCATCGACATTGATCAGCGGGCCGATCTCATCGGCGATGACCAGCAGCGCGATGGCGCCGACAGCGGCGAGACCGAGACCGAAGGCGAGCGTCACGAAGGCGATGACGCGGGTGATGTCGTCAGGCGACAGGCCCATTCTCGTATAGGCGCGATAGCGAATGGCGCCGGCGCTGAGCGCACCGAAACCGGCCGTATTGCCGACCGCGTAGGCGCTGAAGGAAGTCAGCGCCACGTGCGGAAACGGCAGGCGCTTGCCGATATAGTCCAGCGCATTCTGATCGTAGAAGATCAGCGAGGCGAAGCTGAGGCCCGTGAAGAACAGGGCAAGCAGAATGGACGTGACTTTGGTCGTCTCCAGCGCGTGAACGACATCGTCATAGCGGACCTCGTTCGTCAGATCGAAGATCGCATAGGCGGCGATACAGAAGACGGCGACGGTGAGAATGGCGACGATCAGCGTGCGGTTGCCGTTCAGGAACCCGCTTATGCCGCCGCGCTCCTTCAGTTCCTCATCGGCTTTTTCCAGATCGATTGGGGTCGACATGCTCTACCTGTTTGAATTGGCTTTCGCCGGTCCCGTCAGCTTGTATGTGCAGTAACGCTAATATTGCATCTTTATGTTGCCGCCTGCACTTCTTTCGACGGGCTTTTTTTCTCGAGCGCTCCCATGTTTCTGAATTTGGGCAATTTTGGCGCAGGCCGCGTTCCTCTAGCAAGGAATCCATTATTATTAAAAGGAATTTGTCATTCGCCCGGAATTTGAGCTTATCCACACAGAAAAGTGAACTGCGGAATCCATCATCGGCACAGCTCTCCAGCAGGAAATTTCGGCGGGAGCACACCCCTCGACAGGTGTCTGCGGCTAAGCGCCGGCGCTGGTCTTTCGCCCCAGCAACGCCTTGAGCTTTTCGCTGGTCCCATCCTCGTCGAGCGGCGTGTAGACCACCAGCTTCATGTCGGGACGATCGATGACGGCAAGTGCCGTATATTCGAAATTCATCAGCCCGCCCAAGGGATGGCGTAAGCGCTTGTGGCCAGCCAGCGGCCGCAATACGTCCTGCCGCGGCCACCAGGCGCGAAATTCCGGGCTTGCCTGCGTCAAGGTGGCAATCAGCCGTTCGAAATCGGGATCGCCGGCATAGCGCGCGCTATCGGCGCGGAACATGGCGAGCGAGTTCGCCGCCACGATCTCCCAATCGACCAGGAGCTGCCGATGGGCGGGATCGGTGAACACGCGATGGACGGTGTTGCGCGCATCGCCCTGCAGCAGGCCGTAATCGCCGAAAAGCGCGACGGACGCCGCATTCCAGGCAAGCACATCCCAGCGGCGACCAAGGACATAGGCCGGCTGGCCGGTGAGGCTCGCCAGCATGCGCCTGAGCGATTCCGGCACATCCTCCGGCCCATCTATCGGAATTTCCGTCGACGGCCGATCGCTCAAAGTAAAGAGATGCCGTCGTTCGGCCGGATCGAGCAGCAAGGCATCGGCCAGCGCCGACAGCACCTCCACCGAGGCGCGCACGTCGCGTCCCTGCTCCAGCCACGTGTACCATGTGGTGCCGACACCGGCGAGAAGCGCCACTTCCTCGCGCCTGAGCCCCGGCGTCCGGCGGCGAAATCCGTCCGGAAGCCCCACGCTTGCCGGCGTCAGCTTCTCCCGGCGGGAGCGCAGGAAAGCCCCGAATTCACGGCGCCGGGCGTCCAGAATGGTTTGGTTCTGGCTGATGGTCATGGCTTATCATAGCAGGATGAATACTAGGATAAAGTCAGAACTGTTTGCCGCCTCCGCAAACCGCCAAATATCACTCCAGAGACGAGATGGAGGCAATTGCGATGGACATGAGCAACAAGACGATCCTGGTCACCGGCTCGACCGACGGTGTCGGCCGCCGGGTTGCCGAGAAGCTCGCGGCAGCAGGCGGCAAGGTGCTGGTGCATGGCCGCGACAAGGCGCGGGCTGAAAGCCTGCTCGCCGGCATTCACGACGCGGGTGGGAAAGCAGCCTTCTACCCCGCCAATTTTTCGTCACTGGATGAGGTTCGCGCACTCGCCGATGCAATCGAACGCGATCACGGTCGCCTCGACATTCTGATCAACAATGCCGGCATCGGCACGAGCGGCGACGGCACGGGACGCCAGGTGAGCCGCGACGGATATGAATTGCGTTTTGCGGTGAACTACCTTGCCGGTTTCCTGCTGACGCGCCGCCTGCTGCCGCTGTTGAAGGCGGGCGGCCCTGCCCGCATCGTCAATGTCTCCTCCGTCGGCCAGCAACCCATCGACTTCTCAGATGTCATGCTGACACGCGGCTATAGCGGCGTGCGCGCCTATTGCCAGAGCAAGCTGGCGCAGATCATGTTCACCTTCGATCTCGCCGAGGAACTGGCCGGCTCCGGCGTCACCGCCAACTGCCTGCATCCCGCGACCTACATGAACACCACCATGGTCCGTCAGGCGGGTGTCGCGCCGATGAGCACCGTCGATCAAGGCGCCGACGCCATCTTCAATCTGGCCGTGGGAACCGGACTCGATGGACGCACCGGCCTCTACTACGACGGGCAACGCCCTTCCCGCGCCAATGCGCAGGCCTATGACGCCGCCGCGCGCGAGCGCCTGCGCCTCCTCAGCCTGAACCTTGCCGGCCTGAGCTGACCCCGGTCCCCGACAACCCGGTCATTATCAACCTAACCAGGAGACAGATCATGTCATCCCAACACGCCGTCATCATCGGCGGCTCGTCCGGCATCGGCCTTGCGACCGCCACCCATCTTCTCGAAAAAGGCTATCGGGTCACGATCACCGGCCGCGACGAGGCGAAGCTGCGGGCGGCGGCGGAAAGCCTGAGCGGCGACGTCGCCACGATCGCCATGGACGCGGCCGACCTGACGGGCCTTTCCAAAAGCTTCGAAACCATTGGACCGCTCGACCATCTGGTTCTGGCGCTCGGCGGCGGCAATGGTGGCGGCCCCTTCGCGACCGTCGATCTCGCCGATCTCAGCAAAGGCTTCGAGCAAAAGACGATGGCGCATTTCGCCTGCGCCCAGGCTTGCCTCCCCTATCTCTCGAATGAAGGCAGCATCACCTTCGTCTCCGCCGTCTCGGCACAGGCGGCCATGCCGGGAACGGCGGGGCTCGGCGCCGTCAACGCTGCAATAGCCGCCCTCGCGCCGATCCTCGCGGTCGAACTCAAGCCGATACGGGTGAATTGCGTTTCGCCCGGCGTTGTCGACACGCCCTGGTGGGATTTCCTCGGCGAAGATCAGAGAGCGCCGGCCTTTGCCAGTTTCGCAGCGCGCACGCCGGTCGGGCGCGTCGGTCGCCCGGAAGACATCGCGGACGCCATCGGCTTCCTGATCGGCAACGGCTTTATGAGCGGCCATACGCTGATCTGCGACGGCGGCATCCGGCTTAGCTCATAATCCGTGTCGCGCCATTGCCGGTCATCGTCGGCAACGGCTTTTTTTCAAAGCCATAAGGAAGAAAGAGCGATCCACGACGACCGATGGATGTTTACGATCCTGGGTGCCTACAAACGTAGGTGGGCGCCATATGTCCAAGCCCACGGGCCTGGCCAGGGACAGCTCCCTTTGGATCGAGTATGGCCCCAGGGATTGTGGTTCCTGTCGGGAAGCGCAGACCGCCTGCTCTATATAAAGAGAATTCTCGCCTTGTACCAGTGGGTGCGGTGCCCGGTTCGAGAAATAAACGAAAGCCTCAGGTCGGCTCGGCGCCCGGACGAGCGGTGAGCTTTTCGGTGATGCCGCGAATGCGTGTCGCCACCTCATCGATAACGGTCGCCAGCGTCTCTTCATTGCGGGTATTGGCCGCAAGCACGGTGTCGCGGTTGCTGCGCAAGGTTTCGAGTTCGGCCTCGAGCGCCGAGACACGCCGCGTCAGTTCCGACACTTCGTCCATGATCATGATGCCGGCCATCACGGTGACGCGCAGATCGCCGATCTCGCCGAACTGGCTCTTCAGATGCATGACGTAGCGGTCGAAACGGGTGGCGAGATCCGTCAGATGCGCTTCCTGCCCCTCTTCGCAGGCCATCCGGTAGGCCTTGCCGTCGATCGTTACCGTTACCTGCGCCATTCGACTTTCCGATCATTGCCGCTGATCGCGACGGCTGCGTCCCAGGGGATCAGCGGTCGAGCACGGCTCTTATGGTTTCCATCGCCGTCACAAGCCGGCGCGACACTTCGCGATTGACTTCTTCGAGCCGGTTCGCCCGGAACTCCGCCTGGTCGAGTTCCTGGGCAAGCCGCGAGCGATCGGCATGCACCCGGCGAACTTCGCCTTCGACATCGCTTTGCGCGCGTTCGCGTTCAAACCGTCCATCGACGGCGCTCTCCAAAGTCGAAAGCGCCTGGCGCAATTGAGCGAGCGCCACATCCACCGTTTTGCCTGAGGGCGTCATGCCTTTCGAGTCTCCGCGCAAGGCCCGAATCAAAATATCCGGCCACTTGTCTGATTTCCCAACAATATTCAACTCAGCAACTGTACGTCAATAAAGGCGGCCATGCGGCAGGTGGCCTAATCTGTGGATGACGGTCTCCTTTGCACCTTACACAGGCTTTGTCTTGCCACTGTCGTCTTTTGTCAAAGTCAGCGGGCAAATGTCAAAAAAATGCCGCCGCACCCCCGGATCGGCCTGTGGATTTATTGACTTGCGCGCCCTAACTGCTATGTCTCAGCCGCCTGAGGCAGCGCCGAAAATGGAGTTCGCAGAAGCTTCTCCATTTCGACCGCCTTTAACCGGTGGCCCTGCTTTACGAGCGTGTGGCCATCCCCCCGAACCCGGAACACTGCGGAAAAACCATGATCTCTCGCGAACAACACGACCGGATGGCGAATGCGATCCGTTTCCTTGCCATGGATGCTGTCGAGAAGGCCAACTCCGGTCATCCCGGTCTGCCGATGGGGATGGCTGATGTCGCCACGGTTCTCTTTAGCAAATATCTGCGCTTCGATCCGAAGAACCCGCGCTGGCCGGACCGCGACCGCTTCGTGCTGTCGGCCGGTCACGGCTCCATGCTGCTCTATTCGGTCCTGTATCTGACCGGCTACCCGGACATGACGGTCGAGGAACTGACGCGCTTCCGTCAGCTCGGCTCCAAGACCGCCGGCCACCCGGAATACGGTCACGCCACCGGCATCGAAACCACCACCGGCCCGCTCGGCCAGGGCATTGCCAATGCCGTCGGCATGGCGATCGCCGAGCGCAAGCTGCGCGAAGAGTTCGGCTCCGACCTGCAGGATCACTACACCTATGCCATGTGCGGTGACGGCTGCCTGATGGAAGGCATCAGCCACGAAGCCATCGCGCTCGCCGGCCACCTGAAGCTCAACAAGCTCATCCTCTTCTGGGACAACAACTCGATCACCATCGACGGCGCTGTTTCGCTCTCGGATTCGACCGACCAGGTTGCCCGCTTCAAGGCTGTTCACTGGAACACGATCGAAGTCGACGGTCACGACCAGGCCGCGATCGGCGCCGCCATCGAAGCCGCCCAGAAGTCCGACCGCCCGACGCTGATCGCCTGCAAGACGATCATCGGCTTCGGCGCCCCGAACAAGCAGGGCACCCATAAGGTCCACGGCTCGCCGCTCGGCGCCGAGGAAATCGCCGCGACCCGCGTTGCGCTGAACTGGCCCTACGAGCCCTTCGTCATTCCGAACGACGTTCTTGCCGATTGGCGCGCAGCTGGCGAACGCTCGGTCGGCACGCGCGAAGCCTGGGAAGGCCGTCTCGCCGCTGCCGAAGCGGGCAAGAAGGGTGAGTTCACCCGCCGCTTCGCCGGCGAACTGCCTGCTGGATTCGACGCCGCCATCAGCGACTACAAGAAGAAGCTTGCCGAAACCAAGCCGACGCTTGCCACCCGCAAGGCATCGGAAGACGCACTCGAAATCATCAACGGCTTCATTCCGGAAACGATCGGCGGCTCCGCCGACCTGACGCCGTCGAACAACACCAAGACCAGCCAGATGAAGTCGATCACCCCGACCGACTTCTCCGGCCGTTACATGCACTGGGGCATTCGCGAGCACGGCATGGCAGCTGCCATGAACGGCATCACGCTGCATGGCGGCCTGATCCCTTACTCCGGCGGCTTCATGATCTTCTCGGACTATTGCCGTCCGCCGCTGCGTCTGGCTGCCCTGATGGGCATCCGCGCCATCCACGTTCTGACGCATGACTCGATCGGCGTCGGCGAAGACGGCCCGACGCACCAGCCCGTCGAGCAGGTCGCCAGCCTGCGCGCCATTCCGAACTTCATGCTGTTCCGTCCGGCGGACGCCACCGAAACGGCTGAATGCTGGCAGATCGCCGTCAAGACGGCCAATCGTCCGTCGGGTCTCGCGCTCACCCGCCAGAACCTGCTCGCCGCCCGTACCGAGTACAGCGAAAAGAACCTCTGCGAACTCGGCGCCTATACGCTGGCCGGCAATGCCGATGCCAAGGTGACGATCTTCGCTTCGGGCTCCGAAGTCGAACTCGCCGTTGCCGCCCGCACGGAACTCGAAGGCAAGGGCATTTCCACCCGCGTCGTTTCCGTTCCCTGCACGGAGCTGTTCTTCGAGCAGCCGGACGCCTATCGCAAGGAAGTGCTCGGCAATTCGCCGGTCAAGATTGCCGTCGAAGCCGCCGTTCGCGAAGGCTGGGACGCATTCATCGGCCCGGAAGGCTCCTTCATCGGCATGAAGGGCTTCGGCGCTTCCGCGCCTTACAAGGACGTCTACAACCATTTCGGCATCACCAAGGAAGCGGTTGTCGCCGCCGCCGAGGCAAAGCTTTCCTGAGGGCGCTGACAAGCGCTCTCATTTCCAACAGATAACCGCCCTGAGTAAACGGGAGTGAATTGAATGACTGTAAAAGTTGCCATCAACGGTTTCGGCCGCATCGGCCGTAACGTTCTGCGCGCCATCGTCGAATCCGGCCGTACCGATATCGAGGTCGTTGCCATCAACGACCTCGGCCCGGTCGAGACGAATGCCCACCTTCTGCGCTACGACTCGATCCATGGCCGTTTCCCGGCCGAAGTGAAAGTCGAAGGCGACAGCCTCATCGTCAACAACGGCAAGCCGATCAAGGTCACCGCGATCAAGGATCCGGCAACCCTGCCGCACGGCGCCCTCGGCGTCGACATCGCGATGGAATGCACCGGCATCTTCACCGCCCGCGACAAGGCCGCCGCCCACCTGACCGCCGGCGCCAAGCGCGTCATCGTCTCGGCTCCCGCCGATGGCGCCGACCTCACCGTCGTCTACGGCGTCAACCATGACAAGCTGACCAAGGATCATCTGGTCATCTCCAACGCATCCTGCACGACGAACTGCCTGGTTCCGGTCGTCAAGGTTCTGAACGACCTGGTCGGCGTCGATCACGGCTTCATGACCACGATCCACTCCTACACCAACGACCAGCCGTCGCTCGACCAGATGCACAAGGATCTGTATCGCGCCCGCGCCGCCGCCCTGTCGATGATCCCGACCTCCACCGGTGCCGCCAAGGCCGTCGGCCTCGTGCTGCCGGAACTCAAGGGCAAGCTCGATGGCTCTTCGGTTCGCGTGCCGACCCCGAACGTCTCCGTCGTCGACCTGAAGTTCGTCGCCAAGCGCGCCACGAACGTCCAGGAAATCAACGAAGCCATCAAGTCGGCCTCCAACGGCGCGCTGAAGGGCATCCTCGGCTACACCGACGAGCCGCTGGTTTCCCGCGACTTCAACCACGACAGCCATTCGTCGATCTTCGCCCTCGACCAGACCAAGGTCATGGAAGGCACCTTCGTGCGCATCCTCACCTGGTACGACAACGAATGGGGCTTCTCCAACCGCATGGCCGACACGGCCGTCGCGTTTGCCAAGCTGATCTGATCATGGCCTTCCGCCCTCTCCTTCCGACGACAGTGCGCTGGCGTCCACTGGAAGGAGACGGGCTGGAGCATCTGACGATCGCTCCGATCGACACGGCCACCGGCGCGGCCATTCGCGCCTGTGGCACCATTATCGGCGGCCGCGGCGGCTCGCCCTACGGCGTCTTCTACCGCATCGATTGTTCAGTCGACTGGACGGTTCTCTCCTTCTCCATAGAAACCACCGACGGTCGGCGTCTTGCCCTGTTCTCGGACGGCAAGGGCCATTGGCGCACCGAAGACGGTTTTGCCTTGCCGCAATTCGACGGCTGCGTCGACATCGATCTCTATGGTTCGCCCTTCACCAACAGCCTGCCGATCCGACGGCTCGAACTGATGCCGGAAGACGGGACGGCGAAGCTCTCCATGCTCTACATCCCTTTCGACAGCTTCGAGCCCGTGCGCGACGGCCAGCGCTCCACCTGCATCACGCCGGAAAAACTCTACCGCTACGCCGCGGAAGACAGGGTTTTCACTGTCGACCTGCCTGTCGATGCGGACGGCCAGGTGATCGACTATCCGATCTATTTCAAGCGCGTGGATGTCTGAGTCGCAACGGATATCGCACGGAGTTGCCCACGGCCCGCATTATTCCACCGATCCGCCTGAATCTTTCCCCCTCCCGCCCTGCTATGGTCCAGATTTACCTATAAATTTTTGATAGGAATTCTTCCCAGGCATTCCGGAACCGATTCGTCGTTCTGGCGAAGCGCATCACACCATGAAGTCGCAGTCATCGGAGCGGGTTTCGATCCCAGCGCCCTCCCCGACAATATTTGTTTTACTAATTTCAAACTGCGCGACAGCATACTGGTTGGTGGGGAGAATTGCGATCGATCCGGGCATTCGGCCCGAGCAGTGACGTACGGGAAAGGGGAAGGCGAGTGGAGGCATTTTACGTCATCGTGTTGGTGAGCACGGTTCTGATCCTGATCGCGGCCTTCTCGAGTCTGCTTGCTTTCCGTTTCGGCGCACCGTTGCTGCTGCTCTTCCTGTTGATTGGCCTGCTGGCCGGCACGGATGGGCTCGGCATCGAATTCTCCAACAACTATCTTGCCTATATTCTCGGCTCCCTCGCCCTTGCCGTCATCCTCTTCGATTCCGGCTATGGCACGCCGATCCAGGCCTTCAAGCTCGCGGCCGCCCCGGCATTGACCATAGCCTCCCTCGGCGTTCTCGTGACGGCGGCGCTGTTCGGCCTCGCGGCCACCTGGCTTCTCGGCTTCACCTGGCTGCAGGGCCTGCTGCTCGGCTCGATCGTCGCCTCGACGGATGCAGCCGCCGTCTTCTTCCTGCTGCGCATCGGCGGCATCAACATCCGTGACAAGGTGCGCTCCACGCTGGAGGTCGAATCCGGCACCAACGATCCGATGGCGATCTTCCTGACGCTGGCACTCGTCGAACTGCTGGCAAGCGGCGAAGGCTATGGCGGCATCAACCTTGCCATGCTTGCCACCTTCATCCAGCAGATGGGCCTCGGCGTCATCCTCGGTCTGCTCGGCGGCATGATGATCGTGCTGATCGTCAGCCGGCTGGAGACCGACCGCGGCCTGACGCCGATCTTCGTGCTGGCGCTCGCCCTGCTCGTCTTCTCCTTTACCGGCGCGGTCGGCGGCAGCGGCTTTCTCGCGGTCTACGTCGCGGGCATCTATGCCGGCAATCGCAAGATGCCGGCCTCGGCCAGCATCAAGCGCTTCCAGGACGGCATGACCTGGCTGGCGCAGATCATCATGTTCCTCGTTCTCGGCCTGCTCGCCACGCCGTCGCAATTTCCGGCGATCGCCATTCCCGCCGTGGCGCTGGCCCTGTTCCTGATCTTCGTCGCCCGGCCGATCGCCGTCTGGCTATGCCTGCTTCCCTTCGACTATACGCAGCGGGAGACCGGCTTCGTCGCCTGGGTCGGCCTGCGCGGCGCTGTCTCCATCCTCCTCGCCATCATGCCGATCCTCGGCAACCTCGAAGCGGGCCAGACCTATTTCAACGTCGCCTTCATCGTCGTGCTGGTGTCGCTGCTCGTCCAGGGCTGGACCATCAAGCCGATGGCGCGCCGGCTTGGCCTCATCGTGCCTCCGCGCATGGGCCCGGTCGACAAGGTCGAGGTCGACCTGCCGGGCGCGGCCAACCATGAACTGCTCTCCTACCGCGTCGTCAAGGACAGCCCGGTTCTGCGCGGAGAGCGCATTCCGCGCTGGGCCATGCCGTCGCTCGTCGTGCGCGACGGCAAGTCGATGCGCTACCAATATGCCGGCCGCCTGCGCGAAAACGATCTCGTCTATCTCTTTGTCACCCCGGGCTATTCGCGCCTGCTCGACCGTCTCTTTGCCAGCCGCGCGCCGGTCGATCCGGAAGATACCGACTTCTTCGGCGCCTTCTCGATCTCGCCGCTGCGCCCCGCCGCCGACCTCGACGCTGCCTATGGGCCGGGGCTTCTGAGCGAACCGGAAAAGGGTCTGACGATCGCCGAACTCATGCGCCAGCGCCTCGGCGGCAAGGCCGATTACGCCGACCGTGTCCGCCTCGGCGTGATCATCCTGATCGTCCGCGATCTCGACGAAAACAACCATATCCAGTCCGTCGGCATGTCGCTGGAAGCGCTGGAACCGGCAACGGCCCTGCCGATTTTCGCCAATCTGCACGACATCCTGAACAGCATTCGCGGCTTCCTGCGCAAGCGCCGGGAGCGCACCGAGGAGGCAGGCAAAAACGACGCCTGACCGCCTTGCGTCTCACATCATCCGTAGTATGGTCGGCGCACTTCACGGTACCAACAATATTGGATTCCTCCCATGGCAGCCTTTAAAACCCTCGACGATCTCACCGACATCACCGGCAAGCGCGTGCTTATACGCGTCGACCTCAACGTGCCGGTCAAGGACGGCAAGGTCACCGACGCGACCCGTATCGAGCGCGTGGCCCCGACGATCCTCGAATTGTCCGGCAAGGGCGCCAAGGTCATCCTGCTCGCCCATTTCGGCCGCCCGAAGGATGGCCCGTCGCCGGATCTGTCGCTGTCCCTGATTATTCCGGCGGTCGAGGAAGTACTCGATCACGCCGTCCTCTTCGCCTCCGATTGCATCGGCGCACCGGCAGCCGAGGCCGTCGCCAAAATGAGCAACGGCGATATCCTGCTGCTCGAAAACACCCGCTTCCACAAGGAAGAGGAAAAGAACGACGCGGCCTTCACCAAAGCGCTGGCCGCCAATGGCGATCTCTACGTCAACGACGCCTTCTCGGCCGCCCACCGCGCCCACGCCTCGACCGAGGGCCTCGCCCACCTCCTGCCCGCCTATGCCGGCCGCACCATGGAGGGTGAGCTCACGGCCCTGGAAAAAGGGCTCGGCAATCCGGTCCGTCCGGTCGTCGCCATCGTCGGCGGCGCCAAGGTCTCTTCCAAGATCGACCTCCTGAAGAACCTGGTGCATAAGGTCGATGCGCTGGTGATCGGCGGCGGCATGGCCAACACCTTCCTCGCCGCCAATGGCATTGATGTCGGCAAGTCGCTCTGCGAGCATGATCTCGCCGAGACCGCCAAGCAGATCATCGCAGAAGCCAAAGCCTCGAACTGCCAGATCGTCCTCCCGACGGACGGTGTTGTCGCCCGCGAGTTCAAGGCAGGCGCTGACAACGAAGTGGTTGCGATCGATGCCATCCCGGCCGACGCCATGGTGCTCGATGTCGGCCCGAAGTCGGTCGAAGCCGTGAAGAAAATCATCGAGGGGTCCACTACGCTGGTCTGGAACGGCCCGCTCGGCGCCTTCGAAATCACTCCCTTCGACGCTGCCACCGTTGCGGCCGCCCAATATGCGGCCGAACGCACCAAGGCCGGCAAGCTGACCTCGGTTGCCGGCGGCGGCGACACTGTCTCCGCACTGAACCATGCCGGCGTCGCCGACGACTTCACCTATGTTTCGACTGCGGGCGGCGCTTTCCTCGAATGGATGGAAGGCAAGGTTCTGCCGGGCGTGGCCGTTCTTCAGGCCGCAAAATAAGCCGCAGGATTTGACGACGGGAAGAGCCGCGAAAGCCAAAACTTTCGCGGCTTTCCACAAGGTGCTAGCATCGCCATACAAACTTTCAAACGTTTGAAATCAATTCAATCGTTTCAATAGCTTAGCTGAGCATTTCCCTCCTTATATACTTCTGTTATCGCCGACCTATATTGATCTCGTCGCCGACAGAAAACGCCTTGGAGAACGAAAAATGAGCGAAAGACTTGAAGACATTGCCGTAAAGATGGTTGCCGATGGCAAGGGCCTCCTGGCGGCTGACGAATCCACCGCCACGATCAAGAAGCGCTTCGACGCGATCTCTCTCGCCTCCACCGAGGAGAGCCGCCGCGACTACCGCGAAATGCTCTTCCGCTCCGATGACGCGATGAAGAAATACATCTCCGGCGTCATCCTCTATGAGGAAACCCTCTTCCAGAAGGCTGCGAACGGCACGCCCTTCGTCGACATCATCAAGACCGCTGGCGGCATTCCCGGCATCAAGGTCGATACCGGCGCCAAGCCGCTGGCCGGCTTCCCCGGCGAAACCGTCACCGAGGGCCTCGATGGCCTCGCCGACCGCCTGACGAAATATTATGAGGCCGGCGCCCGCTTCGCCAAGTGGCGCGGCGTGATCGCCATTTCCGACACGCTGCCGACCTATGGAGCGATCAAGGCCAACGCCCATGCGCTGGCCCGTTACGCCGCGCTTTGCCAGCAGGCGAAGATCGTGCCGATGGTCGAGCCCGAAGTGCTGATGGACGGCGTTCCGGGCACCCAGGACCTGGACCGGAGCGAGGAAGTCACCCGCTGGACGCTGCAGATCGTCTTTCAGGAACTCGCGGAAGCCCGCGTCAGCCTCGAGGGCATGATCCTGAAGCCGAGCATGGTCATCGACGGCAAGAAGCTGCGCAAGGCATCGGTCGAGCAGGTTGCCGAACGCACCGTCAAGGTGCTGAAGGAA
>DASWOH010000139.1:0-56294 GCA_036398815.1 Rhizobium sp.
CCTTGCGATAGAACATGAAGGACGAGGATCCATAGAAAGGCGTCGCGAACATGTCGCCCTTGAAGGAGACAAGATCGCGGATCGGCGTCAGCAGATCGTCAACCTTCCATTCCGTGTCCTTGGCGACGTATTCCTTGCTGAGATTAGTGATCCAGCCTTTCTCGGCCCAGAGCGGGACCTCGTAGGCGCCGATCATGACGACGTCGAACTGGCCAGACTTCGTGGCGACGTCCTTCAGGACGGTCGGCCGCAACTGGTTCTCCGGAAGCGTCTGGAACTTGACCTTGATATCCGGGTACTTGGCATAGAAATTATCGATGAGCTTTGCTGCCGTTTCCATCTGCGGATTAGCGGCCAAGGCGACCGTCAGCGTCACTTCTTCAGCATGGCCTGACTGGGCAATAAACACACCGAGTGCGACCGAAAGCACAAGCGTGCTCACACGCGCACCGGCGAAGGCCGGCCGCCACATAATCATAGACATAGAGACTTCCTCTCCCAAAAATCCGACATGATTGTCGGAGACCTCATGTCGGCGACGAGCGCCGAACCGACAGCAAAGTACCCACTCCACCAGAGTATCCGTGCTGTATGTCCAGTACGTACAAAAAGAATGAATACACGTCAATGCAATTATTCGAGATCGCGTGATTCATTCTCTGGAGGTTACCATAAGGCGGTGAAGTGTCAGAAACCTACACATGCAGTTGCGCCATGAATGCCGTGCCGCAAGGGTTTTACATCTGACGACCAACCAATGTAAGAAGCATGGACGTCAAGCCCCCTTCTGGTGTACGTTTCGTGCGGACATAAACAGAGAGTCGTCATGAACAATATCGATCGCGCTTCCGCGGAGCCCTATTATCTTCAACTTGCTCGAATTATCGAAGATCAAATCAAAGCCGGGAAGTACAGTGTTGGGGATCGCGTACCAGGTGAGACGGAACTGTGTCGTTCATTCGATCTCGCCAGATCTACCGTCCGTGAAACCCTGCGCGCTCTTGAGCAGCAGCGCCTGATCCGGATCGTGCCGAGACGGGGCGCCTTCGTCTCGGACCCCGCGGAAAACCAATGGAAGCTGCAGGTCACACAAGGATTCCTGGAAACTGGCGCACACTCGCCCGACCGTCATATCGAGACATCGGTGCTCCGCGCCGGATTCGAGCCGCTTCCTGATTTCGCGGCCGCCGCTCTCGGCGTTCCCGTCGGCGAGAATGGATTCGCGATCGAACGCATTCGCCACATCGACGGCAAGGCAGCCATGCATTCCACGAACTACCTGCCTTCGGAGGTCGGTGCTCATCTCCTCGGAAAACCGGTTTTGGAAGGCAACGCCTCTCTGAACCAGACCCTCGCGAAGGCAGGCTACTCAATCTATGCCGCTCGGCGCGAAGTCGCTGCGATCGGAGCACCGGCCGACACCGCGCGGCAACTCGGCCTCGCCAGAGGCGCACCCGTTCTCTATGTCCAGTCGACGTCCCGCTCCGAGTCAGGTCGCGTTTTCGACTTCTATCGGTCATTCGTCCGAAGCGACGTCGTGACCATCTCCGTCGACGCGGAAGCTCCGGCAGAAGCCGCTCAGGCTACGGCCGAAACCGAATAGCTTCTCCACGCGCGGCCAATTAGCTGGAGCCGACCTTGTTCCGGTTGTTCGCCCTCACCCACACTCCTGGGCCGGCCGATCGCCGCCGTGCATTCCGGACGACAAACCTTCCGAAATCGGAACCTGACGCCAGCTAATCGACCCTCCGGTCGAGATCGGCGCGCTGGAACTATTAATGCGCCCTTTGCCGGGTTGCAGACACGCCCCAAGGACTTCCTTTTCTCCTTGACAGCTCAAAAGATGGAAGCGTAGATACGCAACGTCCGTCTTGTCCGTACAAGACGTGGGTGGAGCACTTAGTCAAGACGGCCGTGCCGTCGAGAAGATAGGAAAAATCTCATGTCGATGGAATATCGTCTTCGTCGTACCCTGCCGAGCAACCGCGCGGCCATCATCATGCCTGTTGATCACGGTCTGATCTTCGACCGTATCGAAGGACTGGAAACGCCGTCGGCGCCATTCGCAGCATGGGCAGACAACGATGTCACCGGCTTCATGATGACACCAGGGCAGGTCAAGCAGACGGAGAAGTTCTTCGCAGCTCGTCCGCATCTCACCCGTGTCCTCACGATCGACACGTACAATGAATACCGTGAACTCGACGGCGGTGGCTCGCACGACCTTATCACGACCGTGGAAGAGGCGGTCCGCATGGGCGTCGACGCCGTCAAAATGCTGTTCCCCTGGAATATTTCCCGCTACGAGCGCGTGCAGATGTGCGCCCGCGTAGGAAAGGTCGTAGCCTCTTGCGATCATTGGGATATTCCCCTTGTACTTGAGCCTGTCATCATGGGCGCCCCGCGCACCGAGGAAGTCATCATCCAGGAGGAGCAGGTCGCCCGCATCGCTTATGATCTAGGCGCGCACATCATCAAGATCGCATTCCCCGGCGAGGAGCGCACCAAGCGCCTTTCCGAAGAACTGAAGGTTCCACTGGTCATCGCCGGCGGACCACTTTCCGGCCCGCCGTCCGAAACGATCGATGCCGTGGCGCAGACGCTCCGTGCCGGCGCGCGCGGGATCATCGTCGGCCGAAACATCTGGCAACGCGACCGCAAGACCGGCGAGGAAACTCTCGCAGAAGTCGCGAAGCTGACCCGTAACGTGAAGTTCCAGGACTGACACGTTCCGAAATCTTCCTAGCGATATTCCGATGGCCGCGGGTAGCTTCGCGGCCATCCTCATTCGCACGCAACGATCGACCACAAGCGTAAAACAGCTTCTTCATCCTTGACACCGCCCGAGCACATCCATACGGTCCGTTATGTCCGTACAATCCGATCAAAACCATCGGATAGGACGCTGATCATCACAGGAGGAGAAGTGCATGAGAAAGCTAGCCTTATTCGCAACCATCGCCGCCGCCGTTGCCGTTTCCGGGACGTCCTTCGCGCAAGATAAACTGACGAATGCCGGCATCACGGTCGGCACCCTCGGCAATCCTTTTTTCGTTCCATTGATCAAAGGCGCAGAAGACGGGTTGAAGGAACAGAATCCCGGCGTGCAGGTGACCGTGGTCGGCGCCGATTACGATCTGAACAAGCAGGCGTCACAGATCGACAGCTTCATTGCAGGCGGCGCGCAGATTGTGATGATCAATGCCGTTGACGCGATCGCCATAAAGCCGTTCGTGGCAAAGGCGAAAGCAGCAGGAGCGGTGGTCGCGGCGATGGACGTTTCTGCGTCCGGTTCCGATCTCACCGTTATGACGAACAACGTTCAGGCTGGCGAACTTGCCTGCACCGACCTTGCAGAACGCCTGAAGGGCAAGGGCGACGTTGTCATCATCAACGGGCCGCCGATCTCGTCGATCATGGATCGCGTCAAGGGTTGCCAGCAGGCATTCGCCAAGTACCCGGACATCAAGATCCTGTCCGATAATCAGGATGGCAAGGCTTCGCGCGAGGGCGGCCTTGCGGTGATGCAGGCCCTACTCACGCGCTTCGACAAGATCGACGCCGTCTTCGGCGCAAACGATCCGACCGCGATCGGCGCTGACCTGGCCGCCAAGCAGTTGAACCGTTCGGAAATGATCATCGCCGGTGTCGACGGTTCGCCGGACATAGTTGCGTCGCTCAAGAGCGGCAATACCCGCATTGTCTCCTCGTCCTCGCAAGACCCCTATGGCATGGCGAAAAAGGCCGCGCAACTCGCCGTCGACCTGCTGAATGGAAAGAAGCCGGAAAAAGAAGTGACGCTTCTCGATACGAAGCTAGTCACCAAGGACAACGTCAACGACTACGTTGGCTGGGACGCCAAGCGCTGAGATCAGTCGGGCGGCGAGCGATCGCCGCCCTCTTCCGAATAGAGGAGGTACAGGAGGACGCCATGAACATTCAGATCGATCCGCAGGACGGTACGACGCCGCTTCTTGAAATGCGCGGTATCAGCAAGACGTTCGGCTCCACGAGAGCTTTGACCGGCGTATCCTTCGCCGTTTCCGCAGGCGAGACCCACGCGCTAATGGGAGAGAACGGCGCCGGGAAGTCCACGCTCATGAAAATTCTGTCAGGCGCCTACGCTCCCGATGCCGGGGGGCAGATCCTGCTCGCTGGCAGTCCGATACCGACCGGCGACCCGATCGCGTCGCGTTCGAGCGGAGTCGCCGTAATTTATCAGGAACTCTCGCTTGCACCCAACCTGACGGTCGCTCAGAACATCTTCCTTGGAATCGAGCCACGCCGCCTCGGCGTCATCGACAGCCGCGCGATCCTCGCCCGATCGCAACCGATCCTGCAAAGGCTCGGCGCAAGCTTTACTCCACCGTGCTTCGTATCATCGCTGTCGCTCGGAGAGAGGCAGATGGTCGAGATCGCCCGAGCGCTGGCCGTCGACGCGCGAATCATCGTGATGGACGAGCCGACCACCTCCCTCACTTCCCGCGAAACGGAGAAGCTCTTCGAGGTCATTGCAGCCTTGAAGAAGCAGGGCATCGCGGTGATCTATATCAGCCACCGGATGGAGGAGATCTATCGTCTGGCGGACCGCGTCTCGGTGCTTCGCGATGGAAACTACGTGGGAACGCTAACGCGAACGGAACTCTCAGCAGAGCGGTTGATTTCCATGATGGTGGGCCGTGACCTGACGTCCTTCTACAAGAAGGTCCATAGCGGATCGCGGCGCGGGAAGCTCGTGATGAGCGTGCGAAACATCGGCGACGGTGCGCGGGTGTTCGACTGCTCCTTCGACGCACACGCAGGCGAGGTCCTTGGAATCGCTGGTCTCGTCGGATCGGGCCGGACCGAACTGGCGCGCCTGGTGTACGGCGCGGATCAGAAAACCTCGGGAACTGTCGAGCTTGACGGGACGGCAGTGTCTTTGACGAGCCCCCGAAACGCTCTCGATGCAGGCGTCGCGTATCTCACGGAAGACCGCAAAGGACTTGGCCTCTTCCTCGACATGTCGATCGACCAGAACATAAACATCGCGGTCGTAGTCCAGGATTCAAGACGCTGCGGAATCTTGAACTTCGCCAAGGCGAAGGAGCGATCGGACGACGCTGTAGCGAAGCTTTCGATACGCACGCCGTCGACGTCGATGAACGTGGGCTCCCTTTCAGGAGGCAACCAGCAGAAGGCACTAATCGCACGAATCCTGGCTGGCGAACCCAAGGTCGTCATTCTCGACGAGCCGACGCGGGGCGTCGACGTCGGCGCGAAGTCCGAGATCTACCGGATCATCGACGAACTCGCCGCGAGCGGTATCGCCGTGGTCATCATCTCAAGCGACCTGCCTGAGATCGTGGGTATAACAGACCGGGTGATCGTGATGCGGGAGGGCCGGATAGCAGGCGAAGTCGAACCTTCGCAAACGGGTGAAATCTCCCAAGAGGCGATCATGGCGCTCTCCATGGGCAGCCGACAGGCTGCCTAGGATAGAAATGAGAAGGAGGAGACAATGTCTATGTCAATGAGCGAGCCTGCCCAGCAGAAGCGGGCCAACTTCCGTGCCACGATGACGGCCTTGGGAATGCTGCCGGTCCTGGTACTGCTGATCATCGGCTTTCACCTGTTGAGCGGACGGTTCATCACCGTCAACAACCTGTCCATCGTCATGCAGCAGGCTTCCATCAACACGGTGCTGGCGGCCGGGATGACGTTCGTGATCCTGACGGGAGGCATCGACCTGTCGGTTGGATCAATTCTCGCCGCGGCTGCGATGGTGGGGGTTCTCGTGTCGCTGTTCCCCGATATCGGAATGCTTGGCATTCCCGCGGCGCTTGCCGTCGGACTTCTGTGCGGTCTCGCGAACGGAGCGATCATCGCTGGTCTTCGCCTGCCGCCGTTCATCGTCACTCTGGGCTCCCTGACTGCGATCCGCGGCCTTGCTCGTCTCCTGGGTGGCGACACGACCGTCTTCAACGCCGATCTTCCGTTCGACTTCATCGGCAACGGCAATCTTTTTGGCATCCCGTGGCTTGCAATCCTTGCCCTGCTGACGATCTCGATTTCATGGTTCGTCCTGAAACGCACCGTCTTGGGAACATGGATCTACGCAATCGGCGGAAACGCGGAGGCGGCACGCCTGACCGGCATCAAAGTTCCTCGTGTTCTCATATTCGTCTACGCGACATCGGGACTGCTCGCCGGCCTCGGCGGAGTGATGTCGGCCGCTCGGCTCTACGCCGCCAACGGCCTTCAGCTCGGTCAAGCCTACGAGCTTGACGCGATCGCCGCTGTCATCCTGGGCGGGACCAGCTTCGTGGGAGGCGTCGGATCGATCTGGGGCACTCTCGTGGGAGCGCTGATCATTGCCGTGCTTTCAAACGGTCTCATCCTCGTCGGCGTATCTGATATCTGGCAATACATCATCAAAGGTCTTGTTATCATCGTCGCCGTCGCACTCGATCGCTTCAGGCTGCAGGGCGGCCGCACATAGCTCGACTTAAAAGGAAATCTGCCGGGTTGCCGTCGATAAGGATCTCGCCGGAGTCGCGCTTCTCCATTCCGTAGAGCGCGTTCACGAACTCGCTCCGGCCGGAACCCAGCAGGCCGCAGAGACCAACGATCTCGCCTTCGTGGAGGGTTACGTCGATGTCGCTGAACTTTCCCATCGAAGAGAAGCCCCTCGCTTCAAGCCGCTCTCGTCGCGTAAGTGTCTGTAAAAGCTGATGGGGCGGACGTCCTCCAGTCCTTCCTCCTGATCCTTCCCGCGCCGGAATTACCGCCGCAAGCGCCTCTAAATTAGTTTGTATGTTGTTACAGCCAACAAATATATCAACATTCATTGCCTCGCTCTGATTGCTTTTTACGCAGCGAAATGAGGCGCGGCAGGCCCGCGCCTCACCCGTCCGCTTCTACCAGCAGGTGAAGCCTGCATCGACGTTGACGATCGATCCAGTCATGAGGCTTGCGGCCTCGGATGCGAGGAAGAGGACGGCACTGGCCACCTCCTCCGGCATTCCCATGCGGCCCATCGGAGTGTCCGCGAGCCAGATCGGAATCCGCTCCTTGTTGGCCTCCACCGCCGCCACCATCGGCGTCTCGATGTAGGTCGGAGCGACCGCGTTCACCCGGACACCGTGGTGCGCCCATTCGGCCGCGAGCGACCGCGTGAGGTGATGCACTGCCGCCTTGGAGACGTTGTAGGCGGTCTGCGGCTGGGGTCGGTTGCAGATGTTCCCGGACATCGAACCGAGGTTCACGATAGAGCCGCGCTTCGACGATATCATATGACGGCCGAACGCCCGCGAGCACCAGAAGACGCCATTGACGTTGACGTTCATCATCCGCAGCCAGTCGGCGTCGGTTACGTCCTCCGCAGGGATGCCGCTCTGGCCGATCCCGGCATTGTTGACGAGGATGGTTGCGGGTCGTCCGCCTTCCGCAAGTTCGTTCGCGATCGCCTCCATGCGGGCGGAGTCGGTGACGTCACCGACGCGGACCTCTATCTCGTAGCCCTTGCTCCGGAGCGCAAGAGCCTCCTGGGCGTCGGCCTCACTGCGTTCGATGACGACAATCGACGCGCCCGCCTCTGCCAGCGCTTCGGCGCAGCAGAAGCCGATCGCACGGCCGCCGCCGGTCACCACCGCAAGTTCGCCGTCGAGGCGGAATTTCTTCTGGTAGCTCATGTCACGTTCCTTCAAATATCGAATGCGCTGGGCAGGATGACGACGTCGCGGATCGTCACGTTGCGGGGCCGCGTCAGCATGAAGATGATCGCGTCGGCGACCTCCTTCGGTTCGATCAGCGCTCCGGCCTCCTTCGCCTTGCGGAGGTTCTCCTCCGGCCAGTCGGCAAGCAGCGCGCTGATTACCGGACCCGGCGATACCGAGCCGACACGGATCCCGTTTTTCAGCAGCTGGCGTCGCATCGTCTGCACGAAGCAGTGCATCGCCCACTTGGAGGGCGAATAGACGGGCTCCCAAGGCACGGCCGCGTGGCCGGCGACGGAACTCGTCACAACGATATCCCCCGTGCCGCGCTCGATCATGTGAGGGGCGACAGTCCGGACATTCTTGATGACGACGTTGACGTTGAGATTGAGCATGCGGTCGATGCCATCGAGATCGGCATCAACGAGATCTCCGCCGATATATGTTCCTGCATTGGCATGAAAAATGTCGAGATGCCCGACCTTTGACAGAACACCATCAAGAAGCGACGCGCATTTCTCAGGATTCAGAAGGTCGATCGCCAGCGGGATGGCACGGTCGCCAAGGCGCTCGCACGCCTGTCGAAGAGCATTCTCGTCACGGTCAACCAATACGACCGTCGCGCCTGCCGCCAGCATCGCCTCGGTGGATGCCAATCCTATTCCGGACGCCGCGCCCGTGACCGCGGCGATCTTTCCATTCAGCTCGTTCATTCCATTCTCCTCCTCGGTTCTTCCTCTAAACCTTCCCGACCCCGCAGACCGCATGATAGTCGGCGATGCTGCGCGTGACCCTCCAGATCAGCACCGCCTCGGGATCGAGCGGTGCGTTCGCGAATTCCTGCGCTGCAGGCAGATTTTGCCGTAGCAACGGCAGCGGAACCGACTGCCCGCGAAGGGCGTCGCAAAGACGATCCACGGCCACCTTCGCCTCGGGGGCCGCCCAGTAGTAGCGGATGCGGTCGGAAAGCGAATAG
The DNA here is from genome assembly GCA_036398815.1 of Rhizobium sp. Classification (GTDB taxonomy): domain Bacteria; phylum Pseudomonadota; class Alphaproteobacteria; order Rhizobiales; family Rhizobiaceae; genus Rhizobium. The sequence goes on from DASWOH010000139.1 coordinate 8,674, forward strand.
TGCCGCAGCCACCGCTGTTCGGCGTCGGTACCGTGATAGTGGCGGCTCCAGTTGCCCGGCTGATCGAGCATCAGCGCCTCCATCGCCGCGTAGAGGGGACGCTGACCGTAGTGAGGAAGCAGATCGGAAGCGATCGCATCGAGGGCGTAAAGCGCCTCGCGCAGGACGAAGGTCAGTTCGGGTCCGACCTTGAGAATGGGGAAGCCGTCTTCCACAAGCGCGGTGAGCGGTCCCGTCCCCTGGTAGTCGGTCGAATGGGCCTCGAAGACGAACTGTGGTTCGTCCGTCAGGACCGATCTAAGCGCATCGATCTTGGTGCGGTCGTAGTAGATGACATTGTGATTGCCGAATTCGACGCCAGGCTGGACGACCAGGCCGATCGCGCGTCTGAAGGCTTTGTCGAGTCCTTTGTCCGCAAAGACACGCCGATGGATATCGATCGTTTTCAACGCCGCGGTGGCCGACGTCGGCTCTATGGTATCCAATGCATGGTCCGCCCCGCCCGGAGGCGGAACTTCGGTACCGATGATATATACGGGCATATCGCCCCCGGCCTTCTCGGCGCGGTCCTCGGCGACTGCGGCAAGACGCGCCGCACGATGGGCGGTTGTCTCGTCGTCGAGCGCCACAGGCTCTCCCTTGCACCCCATCGAAGCGTCGAGATGTATTTTCCGGAATCCTGCATCGACGTAGGCGGCAACCATCTTCTCGGCCTGTGCCATCGCTTCTTCTGCCGGTTGGTCCCGCCAAGGATTGGGACCGAGGTGATCGCCGCCAAGAACGATCAGGTTCTCGGGGCAGCCTTCCTCGGCGGCAATCTCGCGGACGAGCGCTGCGAAGTCGTTCGGTGTCATCCCAGTATAGCCGCCGAGGTGGTTTACCTGATTGCAGGTTGCCTCGATAAGCACCGTGCTTTCGTGCTGCCTGCCATGACGAAGCGCAGCACGAATAACGATCGGATGCGCAGAGCAAACGGAGGTCACGCCCATCGGACGTCCTTGCTTGCGCAGCGAGGCAAGCTGTTTGAGATCGACCTGCATCAGACCCGCCTTTCCGTCGAAGCGATGAACGCGTCGAGTTCCTGACGGCTACCCGCGCCCTCCATCGGCCCACGGACGGTGACATTGCGCGCGCCGGCGGCGGACGCATAGGTCAGAGCCTCCTTCGGCGACATCCCAAGACGACGGCATGTGAGATACGCCCCGCCGAAGCAGTCACCAGCTCCCGTCGGATCGACTTCCTCGACAACGAAGGCTGGCGCTTCGATGCGGTCGCCGTTCCTGCCGAAGTAGGTTGCACCGTCAGCGCCGCGCTTCAGGACGATTTCCTTCACGCCGATCTCGAACAGGCGGCCGATTGCGTTCGCCTCCCCTTCCACACCTGCGGCTCTTTCAAGCTCCTCGCCGGACGGAAGCAGCAAGTCGGCGGCGGCAATCAGCTTCGCGAACCGTTGCTCGGTCGCTTCGTCCAGTTTCAGCTCCTTGCGGATATTCGGGTCAACCGAGAGGGTTCCGCCCCTCGCCTTGACGATGTCCACGGCCCGGTCAATGATCTTGCGCGCGCTCGGCATGGACAGCGCCGATCCCATGACATGAAGATGCCCGGTGCGCTCGATGAGGTTCTTGACATTGTCCGACCACCCGAAGCACGCGGCTGCGGACGTTGCGATGTTGTAGACGAAATCTCTCGAGCCATCCTTGCGGTAGCGAACGAAGGCGCTTCCCGTCGGATACTCGCTGTCGACCGATATCGTCGAGACATCCACGCCGTCCCGCTTGAGCCTGTCGATATTGACGCGACCGAAGTCATCGCCGCCGACGGCACCTACCATAGCGGCCGAACCACCCAGGCGCCCGCACTGCGAGATGAAGATTGCGGGCGCACCACTCGGGTACGGTCCCACGAGAGGCTGGGCTTCGGTAAATCCATCGCCGACGGTGGTTGCGACGATCTCGACCAGGATCTCGCCTACGCAGACGGTGGGGCCAAGCTGGTCCGGAGCAAGTACTGAAGCCATCGCAATCCTGCTTTCGATGTTGGTCCTCTAGGTCGCCGCCAGCCGCGGCAGCGAGCCGTCTTCGCTTCCGAACTCCTCATTCTCGAGGGAGAGGAAGCGCTGGTGCAGCATGCATGCCGCACCGAATGCTGATCCGAATTCCGCGTCGCCATCAACGACGATCTCAGGAGTCGGAAATGGAATGCTCTGACCTTCCGACATGTGCGCTGCGACGCGCGCAACCACCATCGGGTAGAGCGATGCGACCGAACCGCCGAGAACGATCCTGTCGGGATCGATGAGGCGGCAGGCCTGCAAAAGAGCGTAGGCCAGATGCTTCGACCATGTCTCCGCGATATTCACGGCATCCGGAACCCGATCGCGAACGTCCACCAGAAGCTCCTGGATGCACGCGTTCCTTCGCCCAGTCGTCTCTCTGTATTGCCTGATGAGCACCTCGCGTCCGATGAGCTGCTCGAACTTCTGACCGCCGCTGCCGGGCACCAGCGTGTGACCGATCTCGCCCGCAAGGCCATGACCGCCGCGGAAGAGCTTGCCGTCGATCATGATGCCGCCGCCGACGCCGGTCTCCATCAGCAGGAACAACGTCACGCCCGACGTGCCGTGACGATAACTGTCGCCGATGGCGAAGGCATTCGCGTCGTTCTCGACGACGATCGGCACCTCCGCAGGAAACGCCGCCCTTCCGATCTCCTTGAGCGGGACGTCGCGCCAGCCGATGATCGGTGCAAGCGTCACGATGCCATCGGGACGGATGTGCGCGGGGGTCGAGATTCCGAATCCCTTGCAGCGTTTGATCATTCCCTTCGACATTGCGCCGACGATCAGCTCGACGCCCTTCGCAACAGCCTCTTCGACAGACGCCGAAGGCGTATCGAACGCGACCTTGCGACAGACCCGCACCTCCGCCGAGAGGTCCACGACGGCAGCCGAGATATGCTCGACGCCGATTTCGACGCCGACAAAGAACGCAGCGTCAGACACCAGCTCAAGCATGATCCCAGGCCGCCCCAGACGCCCATGCTCGGGCCGTTGTCTGGCCCCACCATCCAACTCCTGGACAAATCCGCCTTCAGTCAGTTCAGCAACGATCTCGCCCGATGACGAGCGGTTCATGCCGAGCTTGCGCGCCAGATCGGCGCGGCTCATCGACCCGTGGGCATAGAGCGTCTGCAGTGCGGCGACGATGTTGTTCTGCCGGATCCTGCGTGGTGAACTTCCGATCGAGGCGGCGTCGTTCATGGTCACTTCCCTTCAAATCAGTCTGCTCCAACCCTTACACGTTCGGAGCAGGCTGCCGGAAGGATAATCAGGCGCGCGCGTTTGTGGCGCGGCGGCGCTTGGCTTCCTCGTACTTCAGATCGATGTACTTCTTCGCGTGCGCGGCGAGCGGATCGTTGTCGGCCCAGGTATCGCGCCAGATCGCGCAGGCGAGCGAAAGGCCCTCGTCGACGACCGCCGTCGAGAAGCTTTCGAACACGATGTCGCGCTGGTAGTCGACGTCGAGGAGCGCGTCGAAGATCAGGTCGAAGTTGATGGTGCCGTCGCCCAGATAACCGCGGTTGCTCTCGCCGATGTGGAAATAGCCGATCTTGTCGCCCGCAAGGCGGATAGCCGCGGCCGGGTTGGCTTCCTCGATGTTCATGTGGAAAGTGTCGAGGTGCAGCCGAACATGGTTGGAACCGGTCTCGGAAATGAACTTCAGGCCCTGCGCGGTGGTGTTCAGAAGATTGGTCTCGAAGCGGTTCACGATCTCGAGCACGAGGTCGACGTTCGCCTCCCTGGCGATTTCCGCCGTATCGGCGATCGCGGCGACGCTGTTGTCCCAGCCCTTCTTGGTGGGAGCACGGTTGTACTTGGTGTGTGCGGAATAAAGGATGCCGCCGAGCTTGTTGCCGCCGATGTCGCGGACCGCGTGCACCGCGTCGGAAAGCGTCCGCTTGCCGGCTTTCACGGCCGGCTCGTCCTCGCTGGAAATGTCGTTTTCAAACGTGAGACCCATCGTCACGCCGATTTCGACGTCGAGCGACTGGGCGAGCTTCGCCAGGCGGTCGAGATTGAACTTCTCCGGACGCAGATAGGCGAATTCGATGGTGCGGTAGCCATGTTCGGCCGTTTTGTTGAGGGCCATCTCCAGCCCTTCCTGGGTTTGGCCGCCAGTCCATACAAACGAATGGATACCCAATCGACGCATAATCGTCTTCCCTCACTGGATGCTTTCGATTAAGCAATCGATAAGCCATTTAGTATGGCAAAGCAACAAATAATTTGATCTGCCTGAAAATCTGGCATTACAGCACAATTACGTTGCAATGCAGCAATTTAGGATGCGCGCCTATGCATCATCTAAAGTCAGAGAAATAAGTATAAGGCGAAATCAAACACATAGTTCGCATATTTGTATGTCTAGACAACAAATATTGCTTAGGCGCGTCTTTTCGTCTACACTTTCTTCAGCGAAATGATCTCGCTGATATCTGGGAGGATAGAAATGAAGTATGTTTTGAAAGCCAGCGCACTCGCGCTGACGCTTAGCCTTGCGACCGCCGCATCGCCGGCCTGGGCCGATTTCTGGTCGGACGCTGGCGCGAAGTTCTCGGGCGTGACCCTGCATGGAGTGACCGAATCCACTCCCCCGTCGAACTACATCAAGAACGTGCTCGCGCCCGACTTCGAGAAGAAGACGGGCATCAAGATCGAAATCGAGACAACCTCATGGGACCAGATGTACGATAAGGCCATCAAGGACATGGAGGCCAAGACCGGAATCTATGACATGGTCTATATCGAGCAGGATATCATCTACTCATATCTCGCCCGTGACTTCCTCGTCGACGTCACGAAGACGCTGAAGGACCAGCCGGATCTCAAGGCGCCGACCTACGACGACAAGAACTTCACCAGCTTCGCCGACTACTTCAAAGGTTCGAACGGCGACCTGTACGGCATTCCGATGGAAGCGTTCCTGAAGACGTACTTGTATCGCAAGGACCTCTTCGAGGATCCGAAGATCCAGGAGGCGTTCAAGAAGGAAACAGGCAACGACCTGAAGCCGGCGACCACTCACGAGGAATACACGCAGATCGCCGAGTTCTTTACCAAGTACGGCAAGGACAATGGCGAGCAGCTATGGGGGACGACCGCCCAGGCCCACACCGGTCATCCTGCGTCCTGGTACGAGTTCTTCGAATCCATCGCTCCGACCTTCGGCGTCTACAACTGGGGTATCGACGCCAAGAACAACTACGCAGCCACCATCAAGAATGGCGGCTCGATGAACAGCGACAAGTCGAAGGCCGCACTGAAGTACTGGCTGCATCTTCGCGACATCGCTCCGCCGGAATCGACGCAGTCGACCTGGACGGAAACCGCGACGACGTTCGCCGCAGGCCGCGTCGCGCAGGGTCTCATCTACGGTGAGAACGCCGCATGGATCGCAAGCGATCCGGCGCAGTCGAAGGTCGTCGGCAAGGTCGGCTTCGCCCTCCCGCCGCTCGAACCGGGCGTTCTCGACGATGCGAAGTCCGGAAAGGGCTATATCGGCTACTACGACGGCGGTGCCTTCGGTCTCCCGATCACGTCGAAGAACAAGGAAGCGTCCCTGCTCTTCCTGCAGTATATCGGCCAGAACGACGTCCAGCCAGACTGGGCGATCGCAGCTCCCCGCATCACCAACACGGCGACCTTCGACGATCCGAAGGTCAAGGAAATGGACGTCAAGCTCGGCGGCTTCTACACGATGCTGAAAGAACAGGGCAAGCTGTTCGCCGGCGCTCCTCCGTATCCGTTCCACGCCCAGGTACGTGAAGCGACCGCTCCGATCTTCTACGACATCCTGACCGGCAAGGTCGGCCCTGACGAAGGGCTCGACCAGATGGCCGCCAAGGCCGAAGAAGAGCTGACGTCGCTCGGCTACCGCAAATAAAGCCTCTTCCCCAACTTGGCGGGTCGTCTTCGCTTGGCGACCCGCCTTTTTCAGGCTCGAAAGGCGCCCGCGGGCTGCCAGGAGGATGAGGACATGCATTCACAAAAGCTCGGATGGCTGTTGCTGTCCCCAACGATCATAATCCTTGGGCTATTCGGCATCTTCCCGTTCATCTACGTCGTCTGGGTCTCCTTCCATCAATGGAACCCTTTCGCCGCCAATCCGACGATGGTCTTCAACTGGGCCTCGAACTACCGCACCTTGGTCTTCGACCCGCAGTTCCTCGCATCACTCGGCATCACGCTCACCTTCGTGTTCTTCGCGGTCGTCTCCGAACTCGTTCTCGGATACGTGCTCGCCCAGGCGCTCATGAAGGACTTTCCGGGGAAGGCGTTCTTCCGCACCATCCACACCCTTCCACTGATCATGGCGCCCATCATCGTCGGCTCCGTCTGGAAACTGATGACGACGCCGTCCATCGGCATCATCCCGTATCTGCTCCGGAGCTGGTTCGGCTACGACCTGAACATCGGCCAGAGCGCCGTGGCGGCATTTACCGTCACAGTCATCATGGACGTCTGGCATTGGACGCCGCTGGTAACGCTTTCCCTGATTGCCGCATTGGTGTCGCTGCCGCCGGACCCTTTCGAGCAGGCGCAGATCGACGGCGCCGGCAAGAGCCAGATCTTCTGGCACATCACGCTGCCGCTCATTCGGCCCGCGCTGATCGCCACGGTGTTCATCAGGCTGATGGACGCGCTGCGCACCGTCGATGAAGTCCTGATGCTTACCGGTGGCGGCCCAGGTTCGTCCACCCGCTACATCGGCGTCCACATCTTCAGGGAAGTGTTCCCAAAGACGAACTACGGCTACGGCTCCGCGATCTCGGTCGTCGTCCTCTACCTGACGATCGTGGTCTGCTGGCTTCTGTACGTCAGTCTGATCGCACCACGCGTAAAGAGGATCTGAGCCGATGAGAAGGCAAAACCCTTGGCTTTCGATCATCCCGTGGACGCTGCTGAGCCTGGCGACCCTCTTCCCGATCTACTGGCTGTTCGTCATTTCGGTGAAGCAGCCCTTCGACCTCTTCTCGACGCCCGACGTCGTCCTGAAAAGCTTCTTCTGGAAGAACTATCAGGACGTCCTCACCAACGAGACGCTTCGGCGATACATGTGGAATTCGCTGATCATCTCGTCTGGAAACGCATTGTTGGTCACCACACTGGGCTTTCTCGCCTGCTACGCGCTGTCGCGCTTCGACCTGGCAGGCAAGGAAAGCATCTTCTTCTGGACGATCACCAATCGAATGGCGCCTCCGGCGGTCTTTCTCCTCCCGCTCTTCCTACTCCTCACGCAGGTCTACGGGATCGGGGACTTCTCGCTTGCGGACACTCGGATTGGAATGATCCTGGTCTATTGCTCCTTCAACCTGCCATTCGCCATCTGGACCCTGCGACCGACGATAGAAGGCATTCCGAAGGAGCTGGACGAGGCCGCCTATGTCGACGGCGCGAGTCTTTGGACGGTCCTCTACGACATCGTCTTTCCTCTCGCCCGGCCAGGACTCGCAGTGACGCTGATCCTCACCTGGGTCTTCGCCTGGAACGAGTATCTGCTCGCCGCGACGCTCACCAACTTCAACGCTCGAACCCTGACGACGGGTCTGTCCGAATATGTTACGACCACTGGAACCGCCTGGGGCATCATGGCGGCGATCTCGATGCTCACGCTGATCCCGGCGCTCATCGTCTTCTCGGTCGTCCAGCGTCACATCGTGGCCGGCCTGACCTTCGGCGCGGTGAAAGGATAGCGAGATGGCTTCTAATCCTCAAAACGACGACAAGCAGCCGGGCTTCCTTCCGATCGAGACCAACTGGTTCGACCGGCTGTTCATCTCGGTGGTCATCTGGGTGGCTATATCACTTCTATGGATGCGCTTCCTTGAGCCGATTGGGCTGTCGATATGGATTGCAGTAGCGATTTCAGTCGCCCTCGGCGCCTACATCATCCGGAAAGGATGAACCGATGAACTCGAGCAAGTGCGACAATACGCAAGCCGTTCTGGACTAGGGGAGGCACGACATTGGCAAACGTACAGGTAAGCGACGTCACCAAGAAGTATGGCGCTCTTCAAGTCATGCACGGCATCAGCGTCGACATCGAGGACGGCGAGTTCGTCGTCCTGGTCGGCCCCTCCGGATGTGGGAAGTCCACCCTGCTCCGCATGATCGCCGGATTGGAGACCGTCAGCGGCGGCGACATCCGGATCGGAGGGCGAGTCGTCACCCACGCGCCGCCGAAGGAGCGCGACATCGCGATGGTCTTCCAGAGCTACGCTCTCTACCCGCACAAGACCGTCGCCGAAAACATGGGCTTCCCCCTGAAGATGGCGAAACGCCCCAAGACGGAAATCGACGAGAAAGTCCGCAGGGCGGCGGAGATCCTCGACCTGACGAAGTATCTCGACCGCTATCCGAAGCAGCTCTCCGGCGGCCAGAGACAGCGCGTGGCCATGGGCCGGGCGATCGTCCGCGACCCACAGGTCTTCCTGTTCGACGAACCGTTGTCGAACCTCGACGCCAAGCTTCGCGTCACGATGCGCGTCGAGATCAAGGAACTGCACCAGCGGCTGAAGACGACGACGGTCTACGTCACCCACGACCAGATCGAGGCGATGACGATGGCCAACAAGATCGTCGTCATGCGCGACGGGCGCGTCGAGCAGATCGGCAGACCGCTGGACCTTTACGACTTCCCGACAAATATCTTCGTGGCAGGCTTCATCGGCAGCCCTTCCATGAACTTCCTTCAGGGCCGTATCGCATCGAAGGACGGGAGGAAAGTCGTCCTTACCGACGGTGACGTCGTTCTTCCTGTCGAAAACGTGACCGCCGAAGACGGCCGGGCGGTGACTTACGGAATCCGGCCGGAGCACATCATCATCGGCGACGACGGCATCCCTGTGGAGGTTTCGGTGTTCGAGCCGACAGGATCCGAGACACTGATCTTCGGGCGCGCAGGTGGCGTTCCGATCGACGCCCTGATCCGCGAACGGATCGAGGCGGTTCCCGGAAAGACGATGCATTTTCGCATCGATCCCCGCCGGGCTCACATCTTCGACCGAGAAACAGGCAAGAGATTGTAGAGGCAATTATGGACTTTCAAAACAAGACTGTCATCGTCACGGGCGCGGGCAAGGGTATCGGCCGCGCCACCGTGAATCTGCTGATCGCACGTGGAGCGAAAGTCGTCGCGCTCACCCGGAGCGCTACGGATGTGGAAGAACTACAGGGACTGGGCTGCCGGGCGCGGCAGGTCGACCTGTCGGACGCCGAGGCGACAAGGGCGGCTGCCATTGCCTCCCTGCCGGCCGATCTGCTGATCAATTGCGCTGGCACGACCGAGTTGCAGCCATTTCTTGAGACGACCGTTGAGGCCTTCGACCGTCTGGTCGCGGTCAACACACGTGCTCCGATGATCGTCGCCCAGGAATATGCCCGGTCGCTTATCGGGCAGGGACGCAAGGGGGCGATCGTGAATGTATCATCGGTGGCGTCGTTCGTCGGGATACCCGACCATGCCGCCTACTGCGCCTCGAAGGGCGGTCTGGATGGCCTTACCCGGGTGATGGCCAAGGAGTTGGCTCCGCACGGCATCCGGGTGAACGGAATCCATCCCACGGTCACCCTTACGCCCATGGCTGTCAAAGCATGGAGCGATCCGGACAAGGCCGCGGGCATGTTGGGGCGGATACCTGTCGGTCGTTTCGCGGAGCCGGTCGATATCGCGGAAGTGATCCTGTTCCTGCTGTCGGACGAGGCGGCCATGGTGAATGGCATCTCGATGCCGGTCGACGGCGGATACATGATCGCGTGAAGCGTTGTCGGAATCTGATCATTCAGAACCCACCATAGCGACCTAGTATGGCGTTCTCTCGGAGAAGAACAGGCGACGATCCCCCACCTGTTAAACTTGGGCTTCCTGCAAACGGTCGAAATTTGCAATCCGATAGTTCACCGTCGCCAGACCGTTGTGACAGCCGCCTCGCTGGATGCTTTCCTCGCTGCATACATTCCGGTGTCGGAGGCGGCGGCTACATACGAGACGCGCACTAACGTCATCCTCGACGCCTTCGAAAAGACTGGAATCCGACCAATCTACGACAACACGCTCGCCGTTATAGCCGCAAGCCCAAAACACCTACAGCCGTTCGGTATTCCGGTTAAGTCACCGGAATACCGAAATAATCTTTATTGAGCGGCTTGAGTGTTGATGCTCCCGGCTCCTGGAAGCCCATCCAGACCGGTTGCAACGACCGATACCCTGAACACGCCATCGAGGCTTCTGTCAAAGATCGCTCCGACAACGATATCGGCATCATCGAAGACTTCGTCGCGTATGCGGCTGGCGGCCTCATCGACCTCGAACAGCGTCATGTCCATCCCGCCGGAAATGGAGATCAGCACGCCACGCGCGCCCTTCATGCTCATGTCGTCAAGAAGCGGGTTGGCAACGGCGGCTTCTGCAGCCTTCAGCGCGCGGCCCGGCCCTGTCGCCTCCCCTGTTCCCATCATGGCTCGACCCATTCCACGCATGACGGATTTGACGTCGGCGAAGTCGAGGTTGATGAGGCCTTCCTTGACGATCAGATCCGTGATGCAACTGACGCCGGCAAATAGGACGCGGTCCGCAGTCACGAAAGCATTCGCGAAGGTGGTCGTGGCATCCGCAATGCGGAACAGGTTCTGATTTGGAATGACGATGACAGTGTCCGCACTTTCGCGGAGCCGCTCGATGCCCTCGTCGGCAGTGCGCATGCGCCGATTGCCTTCGAACGTAAAGGGCTTGGTGACGACACCCACCGTGAGGATCCCCGCCTCCCGCGCCGCCTGCGCGATGATCGGAGCAGCTCCCGTGCCGGTGCCACCACCCATTCCTGCTGTGATGAAGCACATGTGCGTGCCCCGCAGGTGGTCCATGATTTCATCGATAGATTCCTCGGCGGCGGCCCGTCCGATTTCCGGCAAGGAGCCCGCGCCGAGACCTTCCGTCACCTGAGCGCCGAGTTGAATGCGCCTGGCCGCCTTCGACGTCGCGAGCGCCTGTGCGTCCGTGTTCGCCGCAATGAATTCGACGCCCTGAAGCTCTTCCGCGATCATATTGTTGATCGCATTGCCGCCGCCGCCTCCGACACCGACGACGGAAATCCTCGGTATCACTCCGGAAAGTGGCGTGCGGATATCGGTCATGAAGGTCTCCATTGGATCAATTTCAGTCGCAATCACCTGCCGTTCGTGGGAACGGACATTGGAGCGAATCGCGCGAGCATAGCGATCCTAGTGAGTAACGCGTCAGCATTGCGGCATGTGCCGGCCGCCCTCCACAAGATAATGCGTTTGGCGCACGGTGGTGACCTCGCCATATTTGATCGATCGCCACAGTCGGACGGCCCTCTCCGTCCCCAGCCTCAGCGGCTTGCTTTCACTAGCCGGAAGACTTAGACGCAATCCGCTATATTCACGAACTGATAGATGAACGAAAATGGCGATAACGATACGTCCGGCGCAGCTATCCGATTCAGAACTCATCCTGCGCTTTATTCGCGAACTGGCGGAATACGAAAAGGCGGCTGACGAGGTCGAGGCGACGACGGCTTCCATCGAAGAGTCCTTGTTCGGTCCTCAATCCGTGACCCATGCGGTCATTTGCGAGATCGATGGCGAGCCGGTGGGCTTCGCGGTCTGGTTCTACACCTATTCCACCTGGCTCGCCCGCAATGGCCTGTATCTCGAAGATCTTTACGTCACCCCGCAAAAGCGCGGGTCGGGCGCGGGCAAGGCGCTGCTGAAATATCTGGCGAAGCTCGCCGTCGAGAAGGGTTGCGGCCGGTTCGAATGGAGCGTGCTCGACTGGAACGAGCCCGCAATCCGCGTCTATCGCGCCATCGGCGCCGAGCCTCAGGACGAATGGGTGCGCTACCGGCTGGCTGGCGACACGCTGAAGGCGTTTGCCGATAGCTAAATGGCGTGTGCTGCCGCGAAGCGAGCGGCAGGCTCCACGGACTGAACGCGCCGTTTCAGGCACACGCCGCAAACCAGCCGATCACTCCGTCCCGATTGATCGCCGGGTCAGATCAACTCGATGATCGCGCAGCCATAGGCTTCGAGCGACAGCGCACCGGACACCGCTTTGCCGCCGTCGAGGAGATTGACGCCGCGCGGGACACTGGTCAACTCGGCATGCTGGTCTGTGTAATTCTGGATGAACAGCAGACGCCTTTCATCGTTCTGGCGCATCGTCACTTCGACGCCATCCGGCAGATCGGCGATCAACGGTTCGACGCCTGCGTCCGCGAAGGTGCGGTCGGCCAGCGCTGCCGTCAGATCGGCAGTCAAATACGTGCCGAGATAGAGCACCCTGCCCTTGCCGACCTTGCGCGACGTTGCTATCGGCACGCCTTCGGCATAACGGTTCGACCAGGTTGCCACCACTTCGACATCGTCGGCTACCGTCAGGTTCTCGTAGAAGTGGGCTGCGTCCAGCTCGCGGTTGCCGATGGTGAAACGGCGAACGCGGCGATGGGATTCGGCCGGGCGATTGGGTGGCATCACCAATCCGCCGGAGCGTGACATGACATCGAAAAGACCATTGGCGCCCGGCGCCGCCAGCCGGCCGAAATCCTCGACCGCGACGCCGGTCAGGCGCGTTAGCGACGAGCCCGGAGCCGCCTCGCGGATGACGTGGTTGTTTTCATCGCGCGTGCCGGTGCGCGCACCGATGATCACCGTGCCGCCGCCGCGGGCAAATGCCTCCAGCCGCTCGGTCCAGCCATCCTTCCACATCACCCAATGCGGGACATAGAGCAGCTTTAGCCGCGAAAGATCGTCTTCGGGATGGATGAAGCCGCAGGCGATGCCGCGATCGTAGCAATATTGGTGCAGCAGCACGGCATCGTCCTGCGGGCTCGGCAGGCCGATCGAATAGGTCTTGTGTGCCTCCTGATTGTCGAAATCGGAACCGGCAATGCCGACATCCATGCGGACATGGGTACCGAGGATCTTGTCCTTCAGCGCCGTCATCTCGGTGGCGAAGCGCTTGGCCTCTTCATAGCGGTGACGCGGCACGTCGTCGTGATCGATGATGCCCATCCAGTAGATTTCCGCGCCGAAATGTGCCGGCCGCCAGCGGAAGAACATCAGGCCATCGGCGCCGCGCGCGACCGAGGACATCGCCATGCGCCGCATCTCGCCTGGCTCCGGTGTCAGCGTGCAGAAGCCGGGCTGGCTGCCGAAGCCGGACTGCTGTTCCGGGATGATGTAATTGCCCGAGAAGCCTCGGCAGATATCGAGATGCAGCGCCTGCACCTTGGCGTGGTTGCCGATGCGCTGGAACTCGTCGTAGAGCATCGGATAGATATCGTAGCCGACGAAATCGAGATCGGTGGAGAACTGGCCGCGAAAGTCGATATCGCGCAGGCCACCGAGATTGTGGAAGATGAACCAGTCGGCCTTGGTCGCGCGCAGGATCTCCACCTGATCGTGCTGGAACCGCGCCGTCGAGAAGGCCAGGAAGCGGTGATAGTCCTGCACATGCCCCGGACTTGGGAAGGTCGGCGCGAAGTCCAGGGGCAGAACGACCTGGCTGAAATCATCATAGGCCGTTGCCCAGAAATCGCCGCCCCAGGCGAAATTAAGCTTGTCGATGGTGCCGTATTTGTCCGCGAGATAGGCTTGGAATTCCTTCAGCGTGGCGGCAGAAAAGGATTCCGGCATGCTGGTGTTGAGTTCGTTGTCCGTCTGCCAGCCGATGACATCGGGGTTGTCGCGATAGTGCTCGGCCATCGCCTTGGTGATGCGCTTGCTGTGCTCGCGGAAGACAGGGCTTGCCGTATCGGCATGCTGGCGCGAACCGTGGCTCATCGTCCGGCCATTGCCATCTACGCGGAGGACTTCCGGATGGGCTGCCGTCAGCCAGCGCGGGGGTGTCGCGGTCGGCGTGCACATGATGGTGCTGATGCCGTGGCGGCCAAGAACCGCGATGGCGCGATCGAAGAGATCGAAATCGAATGTACCGAGCTTCGGCTCGAAGATATGCCAGGCGAACTCGCCGAGACGGACGACATTGAAGCCGGCATCCGCCATGCGCTTGGCGTCGCGCTCCCAATAGCTTTCATCGACATGTTCCGGATAATGCGGCGCGCCGACGAGAAACCTGTCGGTCTTGATGGTGCGCCATACGGAAAGGTCTTGGGTACTGCTGTTGACTGACACGGTATCGGGCTCCTGAAAGATCATTTGTCGAGAATTGGCTTGCGGATCGTGACGGTCCGCTCGTCATTGGCGGAAAACAGGTAGACCTCGCGCGGATCGATGCGGAGGCTGATCGGCGCGTCGGCGCCAACGCCGGCGACATGGCCGACCTGTACAGTGATATTGCCGGTGCCGCTCTCGGAGCTGACGCATTGCAGCTCTCCGGCATCGACATAGAGGATGGCCTCCCGTCCGAGATGCTCGACGAGACGGACGTGGCCGGTGATCGCGGCACCTGCGGATGTAACGCCGGAAACGGCGATGTTTTCCGGCCGGATGCCGAGGGTAAGGGTCGCTCCCTTCTGAACCGAGGCGCCGGCTGCCAGTTCCACCGTGATCGGAGCAAGGCCCGGGGCGGAAACGGTGACGCTGCTTCCGGAAACCTGATCGACGGTCACAGGAAAGAAGTTCATTCGCGGCGCGCCGAGAAAGCCGGCCACGAAGAGATTGTCCGGGTTGCGGTAGAGCTCCAGCGGCGAGCCCACCTGTTCGATGACGCCGCGATTGAGCACCACGATCCGGCTCGCCATCGTCATGGCTTCGATCTGGTCGTGCGTCACATAGACCATCGTCGCGCCGAGTTCGGCATGCAGGCCGCTCAGCTCGACGCGCATCTGGGTGCGTAGTGCGGCATCGAGGTTCGACAACGGTTCATCGAACAAGAAAACCTCCGGCGATCGGGTAATCGCGCGGCCGATGGCGACGCGCTGGCGCTGGCCGCCGGAAAGCTGCTTCGGGCGCTTGTCGAGCTGATCGGTGATCCTGAGAATCTTGGCGGCACGCGCCACCGCCGCATCGATCTCCGCCTTTGGCCGTTTGGCCATGCGCAGGCCGAAACCCATGTTTTCGGCGACAGTCATATGCGGATAGAGCGCGTAGGACTGGAACACCATGGCGATGCCGCGATCCCCCGGCTCCGCCGTGCTGACATCGCGGCCGTTGATCATGATCTGGCCCGAGGAGATGGTTTCAAGACCGGCGATTGACTTCAGCAGCGTGGACTTGCCGCAGCCGGACGGCCCGACCATGACGATGAACTCGCCCTGCTCTACGGAAAGATCGATACCGCGCAACGCATGATAGGCGCCGTAATTCTTGTTGACGTGTCGAAGTTCGAGACTGGTCATGCTTTTCGGCTCGCAAAGGAAGGATTGGCACAAAGGGCAGGATGGGTGATCACGGTGGATAAGGTCATCATCCTTTCACTGCCCCCATGGTGAGCCCGGCGATGAAGTGCCGCTGCATCAGGAAGAACATGACGACGGGCGGCACGGCGACGATGATCGTGCCGGCCGAGATCAGGTTCCAGGCGGACACCCATTCGCCGCGCAGATTGGCAAGCCCGGCAGTCACTGGCTTGACCGTATCGCTCACCGTCAGCACCACGGCCCAGAAATAGTCGTTCCAGACGAAGGTGAAGATCAGGATCGCAAGCGCGGCCAGCGCCGGGCGAACCAGCGGGATCACCACATGCACCAGCGTCTGGAAGGGAGACGCCCCCTCGGCCCTTGCCGCCTGGAACAATTCATCCGGCAGGGCGGCGATGAAGTTGCGCATGAACAGCGTCGCAAAACCGGTCTGGAAGGCGATATGGAAGATGATCAGCGCTGCCGGGGTATCGTAGAGGCCGATCCGCACCATCAGGTCGCGCACCGGTATCATCATGATCTGATAGGGCAGGAAATTGCCGCCGACGAAGAGCGCGAAGACCAGCATGTTGCCACGAAAGCGGTAGCGCGCCAGCACGAAACCGGCGAGCGTACTCATGATCAGTACGCCAATGACGGAGGGTATGGTGATCATCAGGCTGTTGAGGAAATAGCGCGCCATCGGCGTCTGGGTGAAGACAGAGGTGTAGTTGTCGATCAGGCCGAACTGTGTCGGCCAGCCCCAGAGATTGCCGCCCATCACATCCTGCGTAGACCGGAACGAGGTGAGGATGACGGCAAATAGCGGGCACAGCCACAGGATCAGGATGGCGAGAACGGCGGTGAAATAGAAACGGCGCTGCCAGATGGCATCTTCGGGGATCGGGCGCGGATACATCAGGCCTCTCTTTCTTCGATGCGGATGATCCGCGTGAGGTACCAGACGATGAACACCGCCATGATCACGAACAGAACCGAGGCGATCGCCGCGCCATAGCCGAAGCGATAGGAGAAGATCGACTGTTCGAACATCTGGTAAGCAAGCACCTCGGAGGAGCCGAACGGCCCACCCTGGGTCATGACCGACACCATGTCGAACGACCGGAGCGCACCGACGACGGTGACGGCGATGGCGATGAAGGTGACCTGCGTCAGCTGCGGCAGTACGATATGGCGCAGCATGTTCCAGCCCCTGGCTCCGTCCACCCTGCCCGCGCCGATCAGCTCCTCGCTGAGGTTGTTGAGGCCGGCGAGGTAGAGAACCATGCAGAAGGCGACCTGCGGCCAGAGGGCGGCGATGACGATGGCAAAGGTCACGAGATGCTCGTTGGAGAGCAGCGCTGGAGCCGTCGCGCCGAAGAAACCGAAGATCAGGGCGAGCAGCCCCAGTTGCGGCGTGTAAACCCAGGTGAAAACAACACCGACGGCGACGGAGGCCAGCACCAAGGGGATGAAGAACAACGACTTCATCAGCCGCATGCCACGGATCTTCTGGTTGACCAGCAAGGCGATCGCCAGCCCCAAGGGTGGTGCTGCCATGAACATGACAAGCCAGATGACGTTGTTCTTCAGCGAGACGTAGAATTGCGGATCGTTGAAAAGCTCGACGTAGTTGCCGAAGCCGATCCAGACCATCGGACTGAAGCCGTCCCAATCGTGCAGGCTGATCCAGAGACTTTCGACCGCCGACCAGAGGATCACGACGGAAAAGAGGATGGCGGCCGGTAAAATCAGCAAAGTTGGAGTGAGCCACCAGCGATGGCGGCGCCAAAGTGACATCATTTCATATCCTCTTTCGGTTTGGAGAGGCGGAGCGGCTGCTCCGCCTCTCGGTCGCTGGGAGGAGACTTAGAGTTTGTAGATGCGCTTGCGCGTGCTCTCGAGCCGCTTCAGGATCACATCGCGCCGTTCGGGCTTCGCCATGAATTCCTGGAAGCCGACGAGGCCGGCCTGCGCCATATCGGGATCGCTGTCGCGGTCGTAATATTGAGATGTGCCCTGCACCGTCTTCAATACTTCGACGGCGGCATTGACCAGAGGGTCCTTGCTCGGCGGCAGGTCGTTGCGCGGCGGGATGTTGCCGCCGGGTTCCAGATAGGGGCCGAGATTTTCCGGGCGGTAGAAATAGGCCAAGAACTCGCGGGCGCCCTGTTTGTTCTTCGCGTTTGCCGGAATATGGACCGAATTCAGCGAAAACTCCTCGAAGCGCCCGACCTTCGGGTCGATTGTCGGGAATGGCGCGAAAGCGAGTTGGTCGAGTTCCTCTTTCGGGAAGACGTAGCGGACGAAGGCGCCGAGATTCATCATGCCCGCCTTCTTCTGCGCCAGAAGCGCACCCGCCTCCTGCCAGCCGAAGGAGGTATTGTCAGGCGTGAAAAAACCCTGCTTGATCAGCGTTTCCCACTGATCGAAGACCGGCTTCAATGACGGATCGAGATAGCTCATCTCGCCGTTCATCAGCGCCATATGCTTGTCGAGGCCGTTGATGCGGAGATTCATCTGGTCGAACCATCCGGCTGCCGGCCACAATTCCTTGGTGCCCATGGCGATGGGCGTCAGATTCGCGCCCTTGCACTTGGCGCCGAAAGCCATGAAGTCATCCCAGCTCGCCGGCACGGATGCGCCGAGTTGGGCAAAGACATCCTTACGATAGAACATGCCCCAGAGCGTCCCCCCGGTCGGCAGCCCGTATTGCTTGCCATCGACGGTAACGGAGCCTGCCGTAGCACCGAGGACATCCTTGTATTTCTCTTTTTCGAAGAGATCGGAGATATCGTCGAAGAGGCCGCGCTTGACGAAGGCGCGCATGCGGTTTCCGGAAAACCAGAAGCAGATATCCGGCGCGCCGGCGACCAGATAGTTGCGGATCGCGGTCTTGTGGGCCTCATGGTCCATATTGTTAACCACGACCTTGACACCGGCCTGCTTGCCGAAATCATCGGCAATCTTGCGCAGGATCGCCAGCGCATCGGCGTTGCTCTCGTCGGAAATGATCGTAACGTCCTGCGCCTGCGCGATCGCCGGCATCGGAAAACCCGCCAAAGTGGCGGCGGAAATCGCTCCTGCTCCCTTCAAAAAGGTACGCCGGCTCGATGTCCTTCCAAACAAATTGAAAGTCATGTGAATTCCCTCCCTTTGTGACGCCCGCCTCCATCCATTGGTCAGCGAGCCGAACAAAGACGCCCTCCAAGCGTCGCCATTCGCCTCCGGAAGCATTGCTGCAACAAACCCGCCCCGCAGCGCCTATGCACTGCTCGGATCGTCGAGTTCGAGAAACCATGTGTTCCTGTTTGCTGACTTCTTCGTGCTTTCACACGAGCCGGATGTTGATCGGCAGGAGAAGTTATGCATAAGTCCGAAACGGACGCAATAATTAATTTACAAAATTAAGAAAGAGAATTCGTGAAGCTGAAAGGCGACCAGAGCACTTCGCGCGCCATGAACCGGCGGCTCATTCTCAACCTTTTGAGACAGGAGGGACCGAAGAGCCGTGCGGAGATCGCGTCGATTACCGGCCTCAGCCCGGCAGCCGTCACCTTCGTCATCGCCGACCTGATCGAAGAAGGGCATGTCACCGAGGGCAAAGCCGTGCCTGGCCCCTCGGGCCGTCGCCCTATCCCCGTAGAAATCAATTATACCAATGGGTTGGCGATCGGCTTTAAACTAATGGTCGGTTCGGTGGAATGCGTCGTCACCGACCTTGCCACCAGCCCGCTCGCTTCGATGCGGCTGACGCTTGCGGATCACGATCCGGAAAACGTCGCTAAAACGCTTGCCGCGGCCGTTCCTTTGCTCGTCCAATACGCTGCCCGGCCGAATGCGCAGCTTGCCGGCATCGGAATTTCCATGCCCGGCGTCATCGGCAACGACCAGGCCACCTGCGTGCGCAGCCACCGTTTCAATTGGGATAACGTTCCTCTCGCCTCCATGCTGGCGCAGAAAGTCAATGTGCCCGTCTGGCTTGAGGACGATACGAATGCCTATGCCATTGCCCAGCAGCTTTTCGGCGTGGGGCGGCAGCATCGCAATATGGCGGTGCTCGCGATCGGCGTCGGCATCAGCTGCGCGCTGATCATCGAGGGCAAGCTCTATCGCGGCGCCAACGGCGCCGCCGGCAAATTCGGGCATACGCTGCATGAAGAAAACGGCCGCCTTTGCGAATGCGGGAAGCGCGGTTGCCTCATGGCCTATCACTCACAGACCTCGATGTTGAAGACATGGCGCGAGACGACAAATCGCAATAATAGCTATGGCTTACCGGAAATGCTTAAGGCAGTTGAAGAGGGTGAGGCAGCCGTTGGCGGAATTCTTAGGGAGGCGGGCGTCGGGATCGGAAAGGCCTTGGCAAACCTCGTCAATGTCACCGATCCCGAGGTTATCGTTGTCGGTGGCGAAGCCGTCTCTTTCGGCGACACTTTTTTCGAGCCACTAAGATCGACCTTGGCCGCCCACACCTTTCGCGCATCGCCGCCTCTGCTTCCGGATTGGGAAGACAACTCCTGGGCGCGGGGAGCGGCCGCCCTGGTCACGCAGAAGTTCTTCGACTTCGAGACGTCAGGCGGTACGACGGGAGATGCCGAGGCACTGGCCAAGACGTCGGCTGCGTAGAAGCCGGAGAGGCAAAGCTCTGGTCTTGCGTCGCCTGCCCTTTCACGAGACAACCGTCACATGAGCGTTCCAACAACCCACCCTTTTGACTTCGATCCCACCTACGGCATGCAGCTTGAAGAGCTTCTCGCCATCAAGCCGCCGGAAGCACCGCCGGGCTTCGACGATTTCTGGAAGGAGCGGTTTCGCCGCGCGACCGCCGTGGACCCGCAGCCGAAGCTTCGCCGCAGCAAAAGCCATCATCCCGCTTGGCATGTCTTCGACATCACCTATTCGTCGACCGGCTCGTTTCAGATCGGCGGTTGGCTGCTTCTTCCTCGCAAGGGACAGGTGCGGCGCGGTCTCGTTGTCGGACATGGCTATGGCGGGAGGGATCTGCCCGAGTTCGATCTGCCGGTGGAAGAGACGGCTATATTGTTTCCCTGCTTTCGCGGCCTGTCCCTCAGCGCCCGTCCGCCGATCCCGCCGGACCCGGCCGGGCATGTTCTGTACGATATCGGCAAGCCCGATCGCTACATCATCGGCGGCTGCGTCGACGATCTGTGGATCGCCGTCTCGACGCTTGTCGATCTTTATCCCTGGCTCGATGGGCGTATCGGCTACAGCGGCATCAGCTTCGGCGGCGGCCTCGGGGCGCTGGCGATCCCATTCGATGACCGGATCGACCGCGGGCACCTGGTCGTGCCGACCTTCGGCCACCGGCCGTTATGGCTAAGTCTGCCGACGATCGGAAGCGCCAATTCCGTGCAGGCTTATCAAAAAGAACACGGAAGCATGCTCGAGGCTTTGCGTCTGTTCGATGCGGCAAGCGCGGCTGCCCGCATCAAGATACCGATGCTCGTCGCCCCCGCCCTCTTCGATCCGGCGGTGGCGCCGCCGTGCCAGTTCGCCGTGGCAAACGCATCGCCGAAATTTAATGAAATCTTCATCCTCGATGCCGGCCATTTCGACTATCCTGGTAGCGGGGAGCAAAGCCTGCTTCTCCGCGAAAAGGTGGAGCAATTTTTCAAGGCAATATGAACCGCGAATATCTGCGCTGGTACAGCCAGCGACTGCACCGAGAGATGGAGCTACTGGTGTTCGGCCACGCCGGCGCCAAGGTGTTGATGTTTCCGACGCGGGACGGACGGTTCTGGGAATATGAACAGCTGGGCATCGTCGCCAGCCTGGCCGACAAATTGGAGGCCGGCCATCTGCAGCTCTACTGTATCGAGGGCCTCGCGGCCGAGAGCTTTTACGGGTCTCAATGCCACCCTTCCGAGCGCATTCGCCGGCATGCCGTTTTCGAGGATTATATTCTGAACGAAGTCCTGCCGCTGATGGCGCAGAAAAATCCGCATGACTGTATCATCGTCCATGGCTGCAGCCTCGGCGCATTCCAGGCGGCCAGCCTGGTCTTCCGCCACCCTCACCTCTTTCGCAAGCTCGTCGCCTTTTCCGGCCGCTACGATCTGACGATGAAGGTCGAATCCTTTGGAGACCTGTTCGACGGCTATTACGACGACACAGTCTATTTCCACACTCCGACGCACTTCCTGCCGGGGCTTGCCTGCGATTGGCGGCTGCAAAAGCTGCGCCAGATCGATATCGTGCTTGTCATCGGCGACGCCGATCCCTTCCTCGACAACAATCGCCTTCTCAGCCGGCTTCTTACCGATAAGAGGATCGATCATCAGCTGCATGTCTGGGGTGGGCGCGCCCACCGTGCGGGCGCATGGCGCAGGATGGCGACGCTGTACATATAACGCCCTGCCCGCGCCAATGCGCGGGTTTCTCTCGTATGGCCTCTTATACCAAGCCGGCCGGAAGCGGCGCGATTCGTTTGCCGGCGCCATAATCGCGCTCGTGGGACCTCCGGTGCTGTCTCTCACGGCTCAAGGACAGGTCGATTCGATTATGTTCCACCAAACCGTCCGGATAGGTTCCGGTATCATCGGTTTCCACTTCCGACTGAGCGGTGACGATCTTGAAATTCATCGCGTTTCCTCCAGCGGCGATGCAGAACCCCTTGATCCCGCCTGCGCTTCCATTAGTATTCGTGAAAATTGTTAAAAAATTAACTACGTCCGTTAATAGATTCGAGCGTGCCTCATCGCGCTTGAATTGCCCTCCGAAATGGGAAATTTCTGCAATCGTGGCGTTCAAACTCCGTTTTGGGGAACTCGATGAATCGATTCGAAATCGCTGAGGCTCGACACGCTCGGATCGTCACCGTCATTGCTTTTTTGACCTTCGGCTGCGCCGGACATCTGATCCCGATAGGGATCGCGGAAAATCGTTGCCGCTTATCCTCGATCAATCACTGTCAATTCGGCGGATAGACTGGAGTAGATCATGGCCATTGGAATCACATCGTTCGTTCTGGCGATTATCGGGTTGGCGCTCGGCGGCGGCGGGCTATGGCTCGTCCTGCTCGGCGGCAGTTTCTTTTATGTCCTTGCTGGCCTGGCATTTCTCGCGACCGCGATATTGCTGTTTCTACGCAAGGCGGCCGCTCTTTGGCTCTATGCGATCTTCGTGCTGGCGGCGCTTGGCTGGGCGATCTGGGAGGTCGGTTTCGACTGGTGGCAGCTCGGGCCGCGCGGCGGTCTGATCATCCTGATCGGCCTTTGGCTGCTGACGCCATGGATACGACGTCCGCTCGGCTTCCGCAGCCTCGACGGCGTGCAATATGCCTCCAGTCCCTGGCCGCTTGCCATGCCGCTGATCGCAGCGATCATCGTCGCCGTCTACTCGATGACCACCGATCCGCACGATCTTTCCGGCGATCTGCCGAGCACCGTCGCGGCCAACGCGCCGATGGGCGGCGATGTGCCGAACGGAGAATGGCATCAATATGGCCGGACGCCTTACGGCCAGCGCTATTCGCCGCTCGACCAGATCAATGTCCAGAATGTCGGCAACCTGCAGGAGGTCTGGCGATATCAGACCGGTGACGTGAAGCGCCCGGACGATATTGGCGAGACGACCTATCAGGTGACACCGCTCAAGGTGGGTGACACGCTTTATCTGTGCACGCCGCATAATCTGGCGATCGCGCTCGATGCGGTCAGCGGCAAGGAGAAATGGAGGTTCGACTCCAATTCCGGAATGAACCCGGACCGTCAGCATCAGACATGCCGAGGGGTCACCTACTATCACGATCAGGCAGCCGCAGCCGGAGCGCCCTGCGCCGACCGCGTCTATCTGCCGACCTCGGATGCGCGGCTGATCGCGCTCGATGCGGCCGACGGCAAGGTCTGCACGAGCTTCGCCGATCAAGGCGTGCTCCATCTCGAAACCGGGATGAAATATAATCCGGCCGGCTATTACTATTCGACCTCGCCGCCCGTCGCCGTGGCGGGCAAGATCATCGTCGGCGGGGCGGTCAACGACAATTATTCCACCCAGGAACAATCCGGCGTTATCCGCGCCTTCGATATCAAGACCGGCGCGCTTCTCTGGAATTGGGACTCCGGCAATCCGGATCAGACCACGCCCCTGCCGGCCGGGCAGACCTACACCACCAATTCGCCCAATAGCTGGTCCGTATCCAGCGTCGATGAGGCGCTGGGCATGATCTATATCCCGCTCGGCAACCAGGTTCCCGATCAGTTGGGGATAGGCCGCAGTGCGAATGTCGAGCGCTTCTCCTCCTCCGTGGTGGCGCTGGACATCAACACCGGCCAGCTCAAATGGGTGCAGCAATTCGTGCATCACGATCTCTGGGACATGGATGTGCCGGCGCAACCCGTGCTCTTCGACATGACGAAGTCGGATGGTTCGGTGGCGCCCGCGCTTGTCGCCTCGACCAAGCAGGGCGACATCTATGTGCTCGACCGGCGAACCGGCGAACCGCTCATTCCGTTCAAGGAGATACCGGCTCCGGGCGGCACTATCCCCGAGGATCACGCATCACCGACACAGCCGATCTCGGACCTTACCTTCTCACCGCCTCCGCTGCAGGAAAAGGACATGTGGGGCGTCTCGCTGTTCGATCAGCTTGCCTGCCGCATTTCCTTCCACCGCCACAAATATGAGGGTCGCTACACGCCGCCGTCGCTTGTCGGCTCGATCATTTATCCCGGCAATTTCGGCACCTTCAACTGGGGCAGCGTCGCCGTCGACCCCGAGCGTCAGATCATGTTCGGCATGCCGACCTACCTCGCCTTCACCTCAAGGCTCGTCTCCCGCTCGGAGATCGCGCCGAAAGGTCAGGGCGAAAAAGGTAGCGAGCAAGGGCTGAACCGCAACGAAGGTGCTCCATACGGGGTCTATATGGGACCGTTCCTCGGACCGCTCGGCATCCCCTGCCAGGCGCCGCCATGGGGCTATGTCGCCGGCGCCGATCTTAAGACCGGCAAGATTGCGTATAAGCACAAGAACGGCACGGTGCACGACATGACGCCGCTGCCCCTGCCCTTCAAGGTCGGCGTGCCCGGTATCGGCGGGCCGATCGTGACCAAGGGCGGTGTCGCCTTCTTAGGGGCCGCGGTCGACAACTATCTGCGCGCCTATGACGTCACGACCGGGCGGCAGCTCTGGGAGGCTCGCCTTCCTGCTGGCGGCCAGTCGACGCCGATGACCTATACGGCCGGCGACAAGCAATATGTCCTGATGGTGGCCGGCGGTCATGGTTCGGTCGGCACCAAGCCCGGCGACTATGTGATCGCCTATCGGCTGCCTTAAATCGTGGACTGGAGAGCAAGCATCGTTTGCTCTCCAGCTAGTTGCCAAGGCTGGGGCATGGCGTGCGATGCGCCGGCCCTGCTCTTCTCCCTCGATCTCGGGATGCGGCGATTTTATCGGCAAAGCACCGCCGTCAGTGTGACCAAGTGACTCCCGACGCCGGCGGCCGAAAAACTTTTCATAATGCAGTATATCTATAGAATTTACGCTCTTATCTTCAGCACCGACATGCTGCACCCATAGGCCGCTGGAATTAGGAGAGTGCAAATGGATCTAGCCGTGCAACAGACGGATCGAATCCGCCCGGTGGCAGCCCGGCTGACGAGCGAGGAAGAGGCAATCGCGACAGCGCGGACGCTGGCAAAACACTTCGCCGAATCCGCCTCCGGCCGCGATATCGACCGGCTGCTCCCGCATGCTGAACTCGACGCGCTATCGCAATCGGGTCTGCTTTCGATCACCGTTCCCTCCGAATATGGCGGGCTCGATGTCTCCAATGCGGTCCTGGCCGAGGTCACTGCCATTCTCGCCGAGGCCGATGGCTCGATCGGGCAGATACCGCAAAACCATTTCTACATTCTCGAAGCCCTGCGCACCGACGGGAGTGAGGAGCAGAAGCGGTTCTTCTTTGGGCGTGCGCTGGCGGGCGACCGGTTCGGCAATGCCCTGTCCGAAAAGGGCACCAAGACCGTCGGCCACTACAATACCCGCATTGTCCGCGAGGGGCTTGGCTACCGGATCAATGGCCGCAAATATTATTCGACCGGCGTCATCTTTGCCGACTGGATCACGGTATTCGCGCTGGACGAGGAAGAGCGGCTGACCATGTCCTTCGTGCCGCGCGGCACCGAAGGCATCGAGATCGCCGACGATTGGGACGGGTTCGGCCAGCGGACGACCGGCAGTGGAACCACGATCCTCAACAATGTCTACGTGCGGGCGGACGCGGTCGTCTCCCATCAAAAGGGTTTCGAACGTCCCACGACGATCGGTTCCGTCGGGCAGATCATCCATGCCGGCGTCGATCTCGGCATCGCCCGCGCCGCTTTCGCCGAGACGGTCGAATTCGTGAAGACCAGCGCCCGCCCCTGGATGGACAGCGGCGTCGAGCGCGCTTCCGACGATCCCTTGACCATCGCAAAGGTCGGGCAGATCGCCATTCGTCTCGAGGCGGCCACGGCTGTTGTCGAACGCGCCGGCCAAAAGGTCGATATCGCCCAGATCGATCCGAGCGAAGCGAATGTGGTGGTGGCGACGCTTGCCGTTGCGGCCGCCAAGGTCTTGACGACGGAGATTGCACTGGAGGCGTCGAACACGCTGTTCGAGCTCGCCGGCACGTCATCCGTCCGCGTCGGTCTCAATCTCGACCGCCATTGGCGCAATGCCCGTACCCATACGCTGCACGACCCCGTGCGCTGGAAATATCATGTCGTCGGCAATTATCACCTGAACGGCGTGACGCCGCCGAAGAACGGGGCGCTCTAAACTCTCAACGAAAAAAGCCCGTTCCGGAAGCCGGAACGGGCCTTTCTTCATGCATCTTGGGAGGATGCTGATCAGCTATAGAGGCTGACTGCCGGAATCTTGCCGTTCAAGACGAACTCGCCGACTTCCTTGGCCTTGTAGAACACCGGATCGTGCAGCGTATGCGTGCGGACGTTCCGCCAGAAGCGGTCGAACCGGTAGCTCGACGCAGTGGAGCGGGCGCCGGTCAGTTCGAAGACCCGCGAGGTGATGTCGAGCGAAACATTGGTGGCGTGCACCTTTGCCGCATAGGCTTCCGCCGCCGCTTCGCCACGCTCCCGGGCCGTGACATCCCTGCCGCGCGAAAGGGCTGCCTGCACGGCTTCGGCGGCGCTATCGGCAAGAGCCGCCGAGGCTTTCAGCGCGGCGGTGAACTCTCCGACCCGTTCGAGGATATAGGGATCATCGGAAGCTTTCTCCACGCCGGACGTAATCCAGGGCCGCGTCGTCGCGCGCACATAGTCGAGCGCGGCTTCGAGCGCGCCTTCGGCGGTGCCGAGGTAGAAATTGACGAAGACGAGTTGGATCAGCGGGGTGTTGAAGGTCGAAAGCACCGGCGGAGGTGCGTCCGGTTCGGAGGGCGGTGCAATGAAATCTTCTTCGTAGACGGGAAAATCGCGGAACTCGACGGTGCCGCTGTCGGAGAGACGCTGGCCGATATTGTCCCAATCGTTATTGGCGACATAGCCCTGCCGGTTGGTCGGCACGGCGAAACTGGCGACCTTGCCGTCAAGCGCGGCGTTGGCGTTGATGTAATCAGAGATATGAGCGGCCGTTGAGAAGGATTTCCGGCCATTGAGCACATAGGTATTGCCGCGCCGCGTAAGCTCCAGGCCAGGATCGCGCGGATTGACGGCGGCACCCCAGTAGTAATTCTTCGCCACGGTCTCGGCGCCGAGCGCATGGGCGCGAGCCGCATCCTCAATCGCCCAATAGATATATTGGCTATTGACGAAGTGATAGCCGAGAAGCTGGCCGAGCGAGCTCTCGCCGCGCGAGATGATGCGTACCAGCTTCAACGCATCGACCCAATTGAGCCCGCCGCCGCCGATCTGCGGCGCATGCAGCGCGTTGAGGAGGCCGGAGTTCTTGAGCCGGACGATTTCCTTCAGCGGCGGCAGACCTTCGCGATCGAGTTCGGCCGCACGCTTCGCAAAATCGGCTGAAATCTCCGTCGCGGTTGATAGTAATGCGTCCCGTCCGGTGCCATGGCTGGCGGCGAAGACGACATTGGATTTGCTCATGTCCGAACTCCTGATCCATCGATCGCTTGAAATGATGATGCGGCGGGGCAGAAAACGACCCGCCGCATAAATCCCGTTGCCGTACTCAGAACAGCTTGTCCGGAATCCAGCTTGCCGTTGCCGCGTCGCTGGTGCTGAAAGCCGGGATCTTGCCCGCCAGATCCTCGATGGTCTTCACGCCGGCAGCACGCAGGCTCTCCTGGGTCAAAAGCGTCGGCTTGATGGTGATCTGATGCGGGGTCTCCTGGCCGGCGATCTGCAGAGCAGCCGCGCGCACGGAGACGGCGCCGACCACGGCTGGATTGGTGGCGACCGTCGCAACCCAAGGGCTTCCGGGCTCGGTGATTTCCTGAATATCGGCGGTCGAGACGTCGGCGGAATAGATTTTGATCTTGTCGGAGATACCAAGGTCGCCGGCTGCAAGCTTCACGCCGCGGGCAAACTCATCATAGGGCGCAAAAACCACCTTGATATCCGGATTGGCGGTCAACACCGCCTTGGCCTGATCGGCGGTGCTGGTGGCTGTGGTGTCGCTGACATTGCCGAAGCGCGCCTTTTCGACGACGCCGGGATTGGCGGCCTTGAACTTGTCCCAGACTTCGTTGCGGCGATCGAGCGGGGCGAAGCCCGCGACATAGACGTAACCGGCGGCAAAGCTCTTGCCGTTGTCTTTCACCACCTGGTCGAGCGCCTGTTGCGCCAGTTCATGGTCGCTCTGCTCGACCTGGGGGATCTTCGGATTGTTGAGGTTGACGTCAAAGGCGACGACCTTGATGCCCTTGTCGAGCGCCTGCTGCACGACGTCACTCAGCGATTCCGGCAGGCCGTGATCGATGACGATGCCGCTGACGCCGAGATTGACGGCCTGGAGGATCTGCTCGCGCTGTTCCGCTGCATCCTGGCGGCCGGGGAACACGCGAAGATCGATGCCGAGCGCCTTGGCCTGTGCTTCCGCCCCTGCCTGATAGGCCTGGAAGAAATCGCCGGCGGAGATGTAGCTGATCAGCGCCAGCTTGACGCCGCCCTTGTCGAAGGGCGCCGGTGCGCCCGCGATGCCATCGGCATGGGCCGGCTGCAAGAAGACGAATGGAATGACGGCAGCAGACAGAGCGAGCCGTGCGAGAGATTTCATCGTCGTGTTCCTTATAGTCAATCGAGAGCGTCGTCTGACGGGCAACGGGTTCCCGGCGACGCGTCAATCTATTAGAAATAATCTCTATGTTTTTAGTAGAGTAAATGATCTGAATTTTGCCGCTTCCGGAGATTCTTTGTTCCAGCTTCGGCTCTGTCCCGGAAATGACGTGCCTGGAAGTTCGGCGACGCGCCGGGGCATTATCGGGTGAAACCGGAAAAGACTGCATGCCCCTGCTCCAAGTCGAAAACCTGACGCGCAACTTTGGTTCGACGCGTGCGCTTGCCGATGCGACGCTGACCATCGAGCGCGGTGAGATTGTCGCCTTGATGGGCGCGAACGGCGCCGGCAAATCGACGCTGGTGAAGATATTGGCCGGCTCGCTGGCCGCTGATAGTGGCAATATAACGTTCAAGGGACATGGCTTCGCACCGACGACCCCGGCCGAGGCCACCAAGGCGGGTGTTGTCACCGTCCATCAGTCGACCGACCTTGTTGGCGCTCCCGGTTTGACGGTAGCGGACGCGCTGCTGTTGCCGCGCTACGCGGATCGCCGGATGCCGTTCTTCGTTTCGCGCGCCGGCATCCGCGCCGGGGCGAAAGCCATATTGGACGTCGCGGGCTTTTCCCTGCCACTTGATCGGGACTTCGGCGACCTGCCGGCGGCGGATCGGCAATTGGTGGCGGTTGCACGCGCCTTGGCCGATCAGGCCGACCTGCTGATCCTCGATGAACCCACGGCAAGCCTTTCGGGACAGGAAAGCCGCCGGCTGTTCGATATTCTCCTGCGGCTGAAGAGCCAGGGACTGGCGATCCTCTATATCTCTCATCGCACGGCGGATCTGGATGCAATCGCGGATCGCGCGCTGGTCATGCGCGGCGGGCGCGTTGTCGGCTCCTTCACGCGCCCGATCGATTTCCCGGCCGCCATCGAGACTATGATCGGACGCAAGCTGCAATCGGCGCGACCGGGTGCGCGCGATATCGGTGGCAAGCCGGTCTTCGACATGCGCAACGCACGGCTGGTGCCGAACGCCACCCCATTTGATCTCTCGCTTCGTGAGGGTGAGGTGGTCGCTATTACCGGCGTGCTCGGCGCGGGCAAGAGCCGGCTGCTCTCGGCGATCTTCGGTCTCAACCAGCTTGTCGAAGGCGACATGCACCTCGACGGCAAAGCCTATCGGCCAAGAACGCCAGCGCAGGCGATCGCCGCCGGCGTTGCCATGGCCGCGGAGGACCGGCACCGCTCTTCGCTGATGCCTGCCGCTTGGCCGGGTAACTCGCTCGCCGCCACCATAAGCCTGCCCCACCTCAGCCGCTGGTATCCGAACGGATTCCTGTTCGGCAGCCGCGAACGGCAGGAGGCGGAAAAGGCGATTGAGCGTTTGCGGATCAAGGCCCCGGGTCCCCTCGCTTCTGTCTGGACGCTCTCGGGCGGCAACCAGCAGAAAGTGGTGCTGGCGCGCTGGGAAGCGGAGCAGAGCCGGCTGCTGCTGCTCGACGAACCCTTTCAGGGCGTCGATGTCGGCGCCCGGCACGACATCATCCAGGCCATACGCAGCCGCAGCGATCGCGCCACGCTGATTGCCACCTCCGACCCGGAGGAAGCCTACGAAGTGGCCGACCGTATTCTCGTGATCGACCGGCATAGCCTGAGCCCCGTCGCCAGCGCGACGACCGCAGACGCCCTTGAGGACATCCCCGCATGACATCCGTTGACAATGATAGCTTCCCACAGCCGGTGGAACGAACCGAGACGGCAGCAGCCGCCAATCCGGTAATCAGTTGGCTTGCCAGCGTCAGCGCCATCCTTCGCTCCGGCGCGGTCTTTATCCTGCTCGCGGCACTTATCATCGGCTTTACCGCCGCCCAGCCGGCTTTCATCAACATCAACAACCTCATGAGCATCCTGCAGGCGGTCTCCGTCGTCGCCATCCTCGGCGCCGGTGTCACGGTGACCCTTGCCGTCGGCGGGTTCGATCTCTCGATCGGCGCGGTCGCAGCCTCAAGCGTCATGGCGGCAAGCTACGCGATGATCGTCTGGCAGCTCGATGTCTATGCCACCGTACCGTTGGTGCTCGCCTTCGGTGCCGCGATCGGCCTGATCAACGCCTTTATCATTGTCCGGCTGAGAGTGCCGGACCTGCTGGCGACGCTGTCGATGATGTTTCTGCTCTCCGGCCTGCAGTTGATTCCGACCGCCGGGCGCTCGATCTCCTCCGGGCTGATCCTGCCCAACGGTTCCAAGGCGGCTGGCAGCTACGATCCGCAGTTCCTCCTGATTGGCCGCTATAGCCTGTTCGGCGTTGTACCGGTTTCCGTCGTGCTGATGATCCTGGTCGCGTTGGTGCTCTTCGTGCTGACCGAGCGGACCCGTATCGGCCGCCTGCTCTTTGCCACCGGCGGCAACGAGGTGGCGACGCGGCTGGCGGGCGCCTCCACAACGCGGCTTAAGACGCTCGCCTATGTCATCTCCGGCACGCTCGCCTCGCTCGGCGGCATCGTCATTGCCGCGCGCGTCGGCCGTGGCGACGTCTCGTCCGGCGGTTCGCTGCTGATGGATGCGGTCGCAGCCTCGCTAATCGGTTTTGCCGTGCTTGGCCTGCGCCGCCCGAACGTGCTTGGCACACTCGTCGGCGCAGTCTTCGTCGGTGTGCTGCTCAACGGGCTGACCATGCTGAACGCTCCCTATTACACCCAGGATTTCGTCAAGGGCGCCGTGCTCGTCGGGGCGCTCGCCCTGACCTACGGCCTCGGCCGAGCCAATTCCTGACATCCTGCCTACCTCCGATCCCACAAGGAGCTGAAAATGAGCCGCGAAATCAGGCTGAACGCCTTTGACATGAACTGCGTCGGACACCAGTCGCCCGGCCTCTGGCGGCATCCGCGCGATCAGTCGTGGAAGTACAAGGATCTCGATTACTGGGTGCATCTCGCCAAGACGCTGGAGCGTGGGAAGTTCGATGGGCTCTTCATCGCCGACGTGCTCGGGGTCTACGACGTGCTGAACGGCAATGTCGATGCAGCCCTTCGCCATTCGGCGCAGGTGCCGGTCAACGATCCCCTGCAGCTCATTCCGACCATGGCCTACGTCACCGAACATCTGGGCTTCGGGCTGACGGCGTCGCTCTCCTTCGAGCATCCCTATACCTTCGCGCGCCGCATCTCGACGCTCGACCATCTGACCAAGGGCCGTGTCGGCTGGAACATCGTCACCTCCTATCTGAACAGCGGCGCGCTGAATGTCGGCCAGGCGGCACAGACGAAGCATGACGACCGCTACGATCTCGCCGAGGAATATCTCGAGGTCTGCTACAAGCTTTGGGAAGGAAGCTGGGAGGACGATGCCGTGGTGCGCGACCGCGAGGCCGGCGTCTTCACCCACCCGGAAAAGGTTCATCCGATCCGTCACTCCGGTAAGCAATTTACCGTGCCGGGCATTCATCTCAGCGAGCCGTCGCCGCAGCGCACGCCGGTGCTCTACCAGGCCGGCGCATCGAGCCGCGGCAAGGATTTCGCCGGCGCACATGCCGAATGCATCTTCGTCGCCGCACCATCGAAGCCGGTGCTGAAGCGTTACGTCGCCAATGTCCGCGAGGCAGCGGCTAAGGCCGGCCGCAATCCGCGCGAGATCCTCGCCTTCAACCTTCAGACCGTCATCCTCGGCGAGACCGATGCGGAGGCGAAAAAGAAGTTCGACGAATACCGCAAATATGTCTCCTATGAAGGCGCACAGACGCTGATTTCGGGCTGGACAGGCATCGATTTCGGCCAGTTCGCGCCCGACGAACCGCTCAGGCACCGCTATACCAATGCCGTGCAATCGGCCGTCGAAACCTTCACCACCATCGATCCCGACAAGGTCTGGACCGTGCGCGAGATGGCGGACTGGGTCGGCATCGGCGGCTTCGGCCCGGTCTTCGTCGGCTCGCCGCAAACTGTCGCCGACCTCTTGCAGGAATGGATCGAGGATACGGATGTGGACGGCTTCAACCTCGCCTATGCCGTGACGCCCGAGAGTTTCGAGGATGCCGTCGACCTGCTGGTGCCGGAGTTGCAGAAGCGTGGCGTTTACAAGACAGACTATCGCCAGGGAACGCTGCGGGAAAAGCTCGGCGGCAAGGGGCCAAGACTGCAAGCGCCGCATCCGGGCGCCAGCTATCGGAACTTGAACGAGGAACGGATCGCAAGGGCCGTGGCGGGATAGCGGCGCAACCGCGCCGCTATCCGTGGCCTACCCAACCGCGTGGCGGATGGTTTTCGAAATGCGCAGCAGGAAGGCGGGTCTTGACGAGGCGACGAGCTTCCACGACAGGATGGCTTTCGCCATGCGCCGGGGAAGGACGCCGACGGATAGAAACCATGCCGCCAGCACCGCGCGCCGCCGCAGGGATGCATTCATTTCCAGACTTGCCACGGCGCCGGCAGTGCCGAGGGTAAATCTGGAATCACTGGTCATGGGATGCTTCGAGCTATCCATGCAGAGCGATGCCAGACGTTCTTCCAGATGGACAGGGTCATGGAGATTGACATCCTGTGCTACGGTCAGGCCAACCTCGGCGGCCTGATCCGACAAGGCATCCATTCGGTGAAAATCATGCTCCATGCGCCAGCGCGCGCGTTGGCCGAGCTTTTCCGCGAAGACGGAATGATTGGCGCCATGGATGCGATAGGCGCCGAGACAGGTTTCGATCGACGTCACTTCTCCATGGAGAGGCACCACGGTGACGAGATAACCATCGGCACCCTGCCGGAAATCCGTTTCCGGAACCGGCATGACCGCTTCCAAAACCGTGCGCCTGAAGGCGAGGCCACTGGTAACGGTGGTCTGATAGCGCCCCTTTTGCAGCAGCATGGAGGTGACGTCACCGGAATCGAACGGCAGTTCCGAGGGCGGAAAGACATCCCTTACTTGTTGATCCTCATCGACGAGGTGCAGTCGGAATTGCGCCTGGGCAGTGTCGTCTTCCCATACATTGATGATTTCGGACACCGCATTCGGGTAAAGATAATCGTCGGCATCGAGAAAGAGAACGACCTCACCGCTGCTTGCGGCAAAACCGGTATTGAACGCCGCTCCGTGCCCGCCATTGACTTCTTTTAGGCACGCCTTGATGCGTGGTCCGTAGGAGGCAATGACATCGGCTGACTCATCGGTGGACGCATCGTCGACGACGATGACTTCGACATTGTCGTAATCCTGCTCCAACGCGCTGCCGACAGCGCGGCGGAGGTAACGTGCGTAATTGTAGTTCGAGATGATGATGGAAACTGGAGCACGGTCTGGGATGGAGTGCATCGCATTGAACCTCGCAATTCTGCTTTGGTCGCGGCGAACCTTCTCATTCAGGTCCTGGGGAAACCCGTTTCGGGAAGCGCAGCCCTTCAATCTGGAGAAGCTGCTGTCACAGATATGCTGCCCAACGGGTGGCGAAGACGAAGTCTGAACTTGCCTGTACTGTTGCAAGCCTCGGCAGTTTTGTGGCTTTTGAATGGCCGTGGCTTCAAAATGCCATGTTTGAGCGTCGGCCGCGTTGTATTTGCCCGAATGCCTCAGGGACGGTTTCTCAGCAGATGGGACCGCATCGCCGCGATCCCCTCTTCGATATTGGCGCGGCCGAAGCCGATGCGAAACCGGCTGTCGGGCGTCGGGTTGAGTTCAGAACGATAGATGCTGGCGGGCAGCAGAAGCACGCCGGCCTCTTCCACCAGATTGCGCGCGAAATTCTCCACCCCCTCGGCGCCTTTGTAGCGCGGATAACCGACGCATCCGCCGTCGGGCGTGTACCACTCGAACAGGTCCCCGAATTCGGCAAAAAGCGCCTTCAGTTTGCCGATATTGGCGGCGATCAGACGGTTGTTGCGCTCGAGTATCCCATGGGCATTGAGCAGAGCGATCTTCGCCAGGCTT
This sequence comes from Rhizobium sp., assembly GCA_036398815.1. GTDB lineage: Bacteria > Pseudomonadota > Alphaproteobacteria > Rhizobiales > Rhizobiaceae > Rhizobium. Next base: position 43,160 of record DASWOH010000139.1, read on the forward strand.
TCGCTGGGAGCCGCGTTGCAGATCGAAATATAGTGCTTCATCCGCTCCATCCGCGAGAGAACGGCACGATCCCGGCAGGCGATCCAGCCGACGCGCAAGCCGGGAAGTCCATAAGCCTTGGACATCACCGCGAGCGAAAGGCCGCGCTCGTAGACATCGGCCACCGCCGGCAATTGCGGTTTGCCGTCAACGCTGAGGCCGCGATAGACCTCGTCGCTGAAGAGCCAGATGCCGTGCTGGCGGCACAGATCCACCAAGGCGTCGAACCGGTCTCTTTCGAGGATCTTGCCGGTCGGATTATGCGGGAAATTGACGGAAATCAGCTTGGTATTCGGCCGGATCGCCGCCCGCACCGCGTCGATGTCCAGCGACCAGCCATCGGCGGGATCGAGCGCCACCCCGCAGACATCGCAGATGCTGAGCGGGACCGTTTCGGCCGACTGATAGTTCGGCGTTACGACGATCGCATGGTCGCCCTTTTCGAGCAACACATGCATGGCGATGTAGATGCCCTCGCCGGCGCCGGCAAAACAGAGAATATCCGCACCGTCCATCTCCCGGTACAGGCCGGCAATGATCTCGCGCAGCGCCGGATCGCCGAAGGTCTCGGTGTAGCCGAGCCATTGGTTCTTGAAGGCAGTTTGTTGTTCCTCGGAGCCCATAGCCAAAAGCTCGGCCATCGTCATGCTTTGGGCATCGGACGCCGTCATGTGATAGCGCGCCGTGAACTCCCATTTCGAGAAATAGGTCTCGAGCTTGAAATCGGGCAGGACCGGCATGACGGGGTTCTCCAGCTTGGACCATGGCGGGATGACGCGTGTGCCACGATCGGGAAGATCAGGCTAGAAGTCCGTTGACATTTTGTCAAATCCAGAGATTTTGTCACTCTTGTTGATGATGGGAACGTGGAACCATGGCAAAGAAGCCTGCGATTGCGGCGCAGACGTCTACGGGGGATTTGTTGCGTTTCGCGCCGGTCGCGGAGGCGATCGCGATACTGCTCAAGCCGCATGCGGAAGTCGTCATCCATGATTTGAGGACGGAAACCATCGCCTATATCGCCAATAATATTTCCCGGCGTCAGGTCGGCGGATCGTCGCTGACCGATCTTAATGACATCGGCGCGCTCGACGCCGATGTGATCGGCCCCTACCGGAAGACCAATTTCGACGGACGGCGGCTCAAGTCCGTGACCTCGGTCCTGCGAGGGCAAGACGGGTCGCCCTTGGGGTTGCTCTGCATCAATTTCGACATCGACCCGATGGAATCGGCACGCGAGGCGCTAAGCCTGCTGACGGCATTTCAGGGCGGCGGTACACAGCCGGCAGCGCTCTTTCAATCGGACTGGCAGGAAACGATCAACGCCGCAATCGCCGATTTCCTCGCCGAGCATGGACTGGCGGCGTCCGCCCTTGCGAAGGAGGATCACGCAGGTCTGGTGGAGGCGCTGGAACAGGAGGGCTATTTCGCCATCCGCAATCTCGTGCCCTATCTGGCGCGGCTGCTCGGAATCTCGCGGGCGACCGTCTACAAGCATCTGCGGGAGGCCAGGCGGAAAAAAACTGGGGTCAGGCCGACTTGACCGGGACCCGTCGTGACCATGCAGGGAGCAGGAAACCCGAGGCCTCCTTGCTCAAGCGTAGCGTTTTTCTTCTTTGCCGGATGCAATCGAGCCCGCACCCGACCATCCGAGTTCAGGCGCAATGCGCGTGACGAAATCGTGGAGGATCTGGCGGTATTGCTCGTGCTCGAACTCGTAAGGCAGTTCCAGCCGCAGTTCGCTGACCTTGGGCAATATCGGATCGGCGAAAAGCCGCTCCAAGATTTCGTCCGAAGTGCCGACGATGTCGCGGGCAAACAGGGTCCGCCGCTCGCCTTGCGGCGACAGCGTCCGCTCATGGCGTCCGGCGGCATAGTCCTGATATCGACGGCGCGTGGCGGCATCGGCGCTGTCGAACGGCACGATGACGCGCCCGAGTGCGACGCGACCCCGGTTTCCGGCGGCGGCACGATAGGTCTCGATCAACCGCGATTGGGCAACGAGGAAATCGTCGGTTCCCTCGCCTGTTATCACATTGCCGGTCAATAGGTTGAAGCCGTTACGACCTGCCCATTCCGCAGAGCGCTGCGATCCGCCACCATACCAGATCCGGTCGATCAGCCCCCTGGCATAGGGCTGAAGGCGCGGCCGGATCGGGCCGAAAGGTGTCTTGATGAAGGTTTGCTCGTCGCCGAGAGGAGTGCCGCGCAGATTGTCGGCAAAGCGCAGGACGCGATCATGGGAAAAATCATTGCTCTCCCAATCGCCGTCGAAGACCAAAGGCGCGATGAGGTCGGCATGCAGCGGCCGACCGGCGCTGACGCCGATATTCAGCCGCCCGCGCGACAGAACGTCGACGGTGGCAAGATCCTCGGCCAATCGGTAAGGGCTCTCATAGCCGATGGGAATGACCGCCGTGCCTAACTGAATCCGGCTCGTGCGCTGGGTTGCCGCCGCCAGGAAGGCGCTGCCCGACGAAATTCCGGGCTCCAGATGCCGCTGGCGGACCCAGGCGCTGTCGAAACCCAGTTCCTCCCCATATCGCAGTTGCTGTAGCGTCTGCTCCAGCCCAGATAGCGGATCGTCGTCCGGATAGTTGCCGGGGGTCAGAAAGCCGATATGGCTGATCGAGATTTTGCGGCGGCTCATGTCATCACTCCCATTTTCGCCTTCAGGCGATCAATATTTCGGCAGGCCGGGCGGATTGGTTTCCGACTTCGGCAAAGCTTCCTCCGCCAGATGCCAGCGGTCGAGGATCTTGCCGTAGGTGCCGCTAGCGATCAGATCGTTGGTGGCGACGGTCAGGGCATCGGCCAAGCCACTCCCCTTGCGCGTCGTTACCGCGACATCGGAGCGATCCGGCCAGCCGGCGCTCAGCGTTCCGACACTCCTGATGTTCTTGTCGCGGGCAGCGATGTAAACGAGCTGCGCATGCGGCTGGACGATTACATCGGCGCGGCCCGACGCCAGTGCCAGCAGGCTCGCAGCATCATCGTCATAATATTGCAGCTCCAGCGGCTTCAGCCCGGCGGCGACATTCTCCTTGCTCCATTCGAGCAGGATGCGCTCCTGGTTGGTGCCGGCACCGACGATGAACCTCAGACCCGCCGCGTCCTTCGGCTCCTTAATCGGACCGATCTTGCTATCCGACTTCACGTAGATGCCATGCAGGCCCTGGCGGTAGGTGGAGAAATCAAACTTCTCCTTGCGCTGCTCGGTGACGCCGACATTGGAGATAACGGCATCATATTTGCCCGAGGTAAGGCCCAACGGCCAATCAATCCAGGCGACCGGCACCAGTTCCAGCTTCAGCCCGAGGCTGTCGGCGATGACAGTCGCGATATCGGGATCGGCGCCGACCACGGTCCTGGCGTCTGTTGCATAGGTGGCGAGCGGCGGCCCGCCGGGGGCAACCGCAACTGTGAGCGTGCCCGGCGTCACGAACTTGAAATCCTTCGGGATGGCGGCGACCGCTTTTTCATCCCGCCCGGCATGAATACGGCCCGGCTGCTCCGGGCTCAGATCGAAACTCAGATCTTCGGCATGGGCCACGCCGAGAGACGTCAGAGCCGTCATCATCAAAACGAATGAACATGCCCGGATGGCCGGTATGCCTGTCATCATAGTCTCCATAGTCTGACTTTATAATTAGCCGGCTCACGCTTTCGCTGAGCCGGCCGCCTGTCGCTTCAGAACCGATCAGGAACCGCTCTTCGGCAGACCGGGCGGATTGGTCTGCGACTTGTCGATGGCCTCAGAGGTGAGGCTCCAGCGGTTCAGCACCTCGCCATATTTGCCGTCCTTGATCAGGTTGTTGAGCGCGATGGTGACCGCATCGGCGAGACCAGCGCCCTTGCGTGTCGTCACCGCAATCTCCGCCGTCAGCGGCCAGCCGCCGCTGACCGTGCCAACCAGCTTGGTAGAGCCCTTGATGGAGGCGCTGTAGGCGAGCGTGGCGTTCGGGTTGAACTCGACATCGGCGCGGCCGGACTGGATCGCCAGATCGGCGGCGGCGCGATCGTCGTAATATTGCACCTCGACCGGCTTCAGACCGGCGGCGACATTCTTCCGGTCCCATTCCAGGATGATCTTCTCCTGGTTGGTGCCGGCGCCGGTGATGACCTTCAGGCCGGCAACGTCCTTCGGCTCCTTGATCGCGGTGATCTTGCTGTCGGACTTGACGTAGAAGCCGAGCACGTCCTTGCGATAGGTGGAGAAGTCGAATTTCTGCTTGCGCTCCTCGGTGACGGTCACATTGCTGATGACGGCATCATATTTGCCGGAGGAGACGCCGAGCGGCCAATCCTCCCAGGCAACCGGCACGAGGTCCAGCTGCAAGCCAAGCGAATCCGCGACCAGCTGCGCGATTTCGGGATCGGTGCCGACCACGGTCTTGGCGTCGGTAGCATAGGTCGAGACTGGCGGATCCCAGGGGCTGATGGCCACCGTGAACTTGCCGGGATTGACGAATTTGAAGCCAGGCGCGATCGCCTTGATCGCGGCTTCGTCCTTTTCGGTGTGGAGCCAATTTGACGTATCGGGGCTGAGATTGAACTTTTCCGCCGCATAGGCAGAGCCGAGCCCAAGAACGGCCACGGCAATCGCGCCGGCCACCAGGGATGTCGTTTTCTTGAAGACAGTCATGTAGCTTACCTTCTTCTCACTCTAGGGTTGTGATTGCGCATGCTTTCTTCCTTTCGCGAAGTGGGGCCGGTTTTCGCTAGAGAACTTTTGCCAGGAACGCGCGCGTGCGCGGATGTTCGGCATCATTGAAGATTCTGGATGGCGGGCCGACTTCGAGAATGTGGCCGCCTTCCATGAAGACCACCGTGTCGGCAACCTCTCGGGCAAAGCCCACCTCGTGGGTGACGATGACAAGCGTCGTGCCGGTGCGGGCAAGTTCCTTGATGACGTCGAGCACTTCGCCGACCAGTTCCGGATCGAGCGCCGAGGTCGGCTCGTCGAAGAGCAGCACCTTGGGGCGGAGCGCCAATGCGCGGGCGATGGCAACGCGCTGCTGCTGGCCGCCGGACAATTGGCGCGGATAGGCGTTGATCTTGTCGGCGAGGCCGACGCGGGCGAGCAGTTCCTGCGCCAGCCGAACCGCCTCTTCGCGGCTGATGCCGCGAACCTGGATCGGCGCCTCGATGAGGTTTTCCAGCACGGTCAGATGCGGAAAGAGGTTGAAGCTCTGGAAGACCATGCCGATATCGGCGCGGCTCTTGAGAATGTCCTTCTCCTTGAGCTCATACAGCGTATCACCCTTCTGGCTGTAGCCGATAAGACTGCCGTCGATGGAGATGAAGCCGCTATCGACGCGCTCCAGATGATTGATGGCGCGCAACAGCGTCGACTTGCCGGAGCCAGAGGGGCCGAGGATGGCGGTCACGCTGCCGGGCGGAAGGTTGAGCTCGATATTGTCGAGCACCTTCAGCGCGCCGAAGCTCTTGGAAATACCGTGAATGCGCACGGCACCGCCGGCGGCCCTGAAGCTCGCGGCATCGCTGAACCCGGTTCTGCGCGCAACATCCGTCGTCGCCTCAAGCGCCGGGAGTGGGCGCCGAAAACCGGCAAAGAAGGCCTGGAACGGAAGCGGCGTCGGATTGCGCACGGCGCCCTTGGAGAAATAGCGCTCGATATAGTGCTGAGCGATCGACAGCACGGTCATGATGATCAGATACCAGACAGTCGCGACCATCAGCAACGGAATGACTTCGAGATTGCGCCGATAGATGACCTGGACCGTGTAGAAGAGTTCCGGCAGGGCGAGCACGTAAACCATCGAGGTGCTCTTCGCCAATCCAATGATCTCATTGAAGCCGGTCGGGAGGATCGAGCGCATCGCCTGCGGCAAGACGATGCGAAAAGCCTGGCGCCGCCGCGACAGGCCAAGCGCGGAAGCCGCCTCCAATTGCCCTTGATCGACGGAGAGGATACCGCCGCGCACGATCTCGGCGAAGAAGGCCGATTGGTTGAGCGTCAAGCCGAGGAATGCGGCGGCGAAAGGCGTCAACAGCTGCACTGTCGGGTAATCGATGAAGACCGTATCGGTGAAGGGGATGCCGATCTTGATGGTCTCGTAGAGATAGCCGAGATTGTTCAGCACCAGCAGCAGCACGATCATCGGGATAGAGCGCAGCAGCCAGATATAACCCCAGGACAGGCCGGACAGCAGCGGCGACTTGGAAACGCGGGCAAGTGCCAGCGCCGTGCCGAGGATCGAACCGGAAATCGCGGCCAGGACGGTCAGAAGCAACGTCCTGCCCAGACCGACGAGAACGGGCTCGGCGAAGAACCATTCGGCAAAGACACCCCAACCCCAGCGCGGATTGGTGAAGGTGGAATAGAGCACGGCGAGAATGACGACAGCGGCGAAGATGGTGCCCGCCAGCCGAGCGGGATGGCGCGCTGGGACGATCCGGTAGCGAGAATAATCCTGCTTTTGATCGGCGATCCTGCTGCCGGCATCGTTGCCCGCGAAATCAGTCGTCAGTGCCATGATATTTCCCTTTTATGGATTATCGGCCAGTCGCCGTTTTCACCTGTTGCCGCCGGCGATGCGCAATTCCGGTTCGGCCAGATGGCTGACATCCTTTTCGAAGGGCAGCGTCTTATGGATTTCCGGATCGACGCTTTGGTCGAACAGCGCGGTATAGCCGTAGCCGAGATAGAGACCGACCGCTTCGGGCTGGCGGAATCCGGTGGTCAGGTAGATACGGGAATAACCCTGACGGGCCGCCTGCGATTCCAGCTCGACCAGAACCTTGCGGGCCAGTCCCTGCCGGCGCAGGTCATGACGGGTCCAGATGCGTTTGAACTCAGCCGTGCGCTCGTCGTAGCGCTTGAAGGCGCCACCGCCGATGGTTTCGCCGCCGCGGATCAGAAGCACGAAATTGCCATTTGGCGGCGCAAAAGCCTCCGGCGGATAGCGGTTGAGTTCGGCCGCCGCGCCCTCGGCGCTGAAATAGGTGCCGTAGCGGCTGTCATATTCATGGATCAGCTCATCGATCAGCGGCTTGGCGCGTGGGTCGAGAGGGGTCGTATAGAGAAAGCTGTCACTCATCTCATCAGCCGTCCTGTTGTCGTCATCATGAAAGGAAGGTCTCGACCAGCCGCACCCAGTAACGCGCGGCGGGCGCGATGATCGTGTCGTCGAAATTGTAGTGGGCGCTGTGGAGAGGGGCGCTGTCGCCGTTACCGACGAAGAGGTAACTGCCCGGTTGCTCCAGCAGCATGAAGGCAAAATCCTCGCTTGCCGTACGCGGCCGGAAATCCTTGGCGACCTGCGCCTCGTCGAAGGTCGCCAGCGCGACCGCGCGGGCAAAAGCCGTCTCCTCGCGATGGTTGATGAGGGCCGGAAAACCGAGGCGATAGTTCACATCCGCCTGTGCGCCGAAGCTTTCGGCCTGGGCGCGGGCAAGTGCGGGAATACGCTGCTGTAGCTGCTGGCGAACCGTCTCGCTGAAGGCGCGCATGGTCAGCTTCAGCTCGACGCTTTCCGGGATCACGTTCGAGGCGGAGCCTGCATGGATCGAACCGACGGTGACGACCGCCATATCCTGGGGATCGACATTGCGCGATACGACGCTCTGCAGTGCCGTGATGAAGGCGGCGGACGCCAGAATCGGGTCGACGGACTTATGTGGCTCAGCCCCGTGGCCGCCCTTGCCGACGATGCGGATCACCGCTTGATCGACCGAGGCCATGGCCGCATCGGCGACGAAACCGAACTGCCCTGTCGGAACGCCCGGCCAATTGTGCAGGCCGAAAACCGCATCGACCGGAAAGCGCTCGAAAAGCCCGTCCGAAATCATCTTGCGAGCCCCTGCCCCGATCTCTTCGGCTGGCTGGAAGATCAACGTCAGAACCCCGGAAAACCGGCGGGTTTCGGCCAGATAGCGCGCCGCCGCCAGCAGGATCGAGGTATGCCCGTCATGGCCGCAGGCATGCATGACGCCAGGATTGTCGCTGGCATAGGGAAGGTCGGTAGCCTCCTCGATGGGCAAGGCGTCCATATCAGCCCGGATGCCGATGCGCTTCTCGCCGCCGCCGCCCCGAAGGGTAGCGACGACGCCGGTGCCGCCGACACCGGTCGTCACCTCGTAGCCCCAGGAGGAAAGGAGAGAGGCGACGATCTTGCTGGTTCGCCGTTCCTGGAAAGCAAGCTCCGGATAGCGGTGCAGATCATGGCGAAGCTCGATGATTTCATCGATAAAGGAGGCGATCCCTTTTTCGATGTCGTCCGCCGGTCGATGATGCTGGGTAATGACATTCATGGCTTACTCGCCCGCGCATCAGGCGCGGAGCGCCCTTCCCCGTTCGGCTTCGTCCTTCGCATCCGCATGGCGGCTTTCGCGATAGGGCAGCCCCAGATGATCGCGCAGCGTCGAACCCTTCAGCACCGGGTCGAAATAGCCGCGCTCGGTAAGGATCGGCAGGACGTATCTGGCGAAGTCGTCGAAGCCTTCGGCGATCACCGGGAAGCCGAGGATGAAGCCATCGGCGGCATCCTGATCCACCCAACGGATGATCTCGTCGGCGATATGCTCCGCCGTGCCGATGAAGGCCGTGCGCGGCGTTGCGGAATCGAGCGCGACCTGGCGTAGCGTCAGCCCCTTCTCCCGCGCGGTTTTCTTGATGCGGTCCGTTGTGGCGCGGAAATTGTTGCGGCCGATATCGCCGAGATCGGGAAAAGGTGCGTCCAGCGGATAGACGCTGAAATCGTGGTGATCGAAGAAGCGGCCGAGATAGAGCAGCGCCTCCTCGATGGTGACGAGATTGCGGATCGCCTGATACTTCGCTTCCGCTTCTTCCGTCGTTGCGCCGACGATGGGGCCGATGCCAGGATAGATGCCGACCTCCGCGGCGCTGCGACCATGCGCGATCACGCTGTCCTTGAGCTGGCGGTAGAAAGTCTGCGCATCCTCGATCTGCCCGCCATTGGTGAAGACGGCGTCGGCATGCTTGCCGGCAAGCCGGATGCCCGAATCCGAAGCCCCCGCCTGGAAGACGACCGGCTGGCCCTGCTTGGAGCGGCCGATATTCAGCGGCCCCTCGATGCGGAAGAAACGACCCTTATGGTTGAGGCGATGCATTTTGGTCTTGTCGGCGTAGACGCCGCTCTCACGATCGCGGACGAAGGCGTCGTCATCCCAGGAGTCCCAGAGCCCCTTGATCGCGTCGATATATTCCTCCGCGATCTCGTAGCGCAGCTCATGTTCTGGATGTTCGCGGCTGTAATTGCGGCCGGACCCTTCGAGCGGTGATGTCACCGCATTCCAGCCCGCCCTGCCGCCGCTGATCAGATCGATCGAGGCGAATTGCCGGGCGACGGTGAAAGGATCGCTGTAGGAGGTCGAGAGCGTACCAACCAGACCGATCTTCGAGGTCGACGCGGCAAGCGCCGACAGGATCGTGATCGGTTCGAAGCGATTGAGGAAATGCGGGATCGACTGCTCGTTGATATAGAGCCCGTCGGCGACGAAGGCGAAAGCGATGCCTGCCTCTTCCGCCTTGCGCGCCGTATCGACGAAAAAGCCGAAATTGACACTGGCGTCGGCCGGCCCGCTCGGATGTTTCCAGGCATTCATGTGGCCGCCGGGGCCTTGCAGCATGATGCCGAACGTAACGTGTTTCTGTGCCATGGGATCAGTCCTCTTGAGGCAAATTTCAGGCGACGAGCGAAAGCCGCTCCTTGGCGAGCAGTTCGATGGAGGCGAGGCGCTCGGCGGCCGGTAGCGCCGGCGTGTCGAGAATGAATTCCTTGACGCCGTAGCGACGATGCAGCTCGTCGAGCTCCTTGCGGATCTGTTGCGCCGTTCCGTGCAGCACGCTCGGCACCTTCTCTTCGGTCCGGTAATCACTGACGCCGGCCTGGCGGGCGAATTCGGCTGCCTGCTCCTCGCTGCCGACATTGACGGTCTGGCCGTTCGGAAGGAAAACCTTGACGATGCGGAGATCGCCGACGCGCCCGCGAGCCTGCTCCTCGCTCTCGGCGGCAAAGGCCGCCAGCGCCAGGATCGGGCTCTTGCCGCCGCTTGCCTTCTCATAGGCATCGAAGGTCTTGCGCAGATTTTCAGGGTCGCCGTTCAGATGACCGGCGAAGACCAGTTCCCAACCCTTCGCCGCCGCCAGTTCGGCGCTCTCGACGGAAGCGCCAAGCAGAAAGCGTTCGGGTGGGATCGAGGGAAGCGGCGTGGCGGCGGCCGCATCCGCCTGGGGTTCTGCCGACAGATAGGTGTTGATGTCGGCAAGCTGGTCGGAAAAGCTCGGCTTGCGTGCGGGATCGACGGCTGCCTGCAATGCCCGCGTCGACAGGGGAAAGCCGCCCGGTGCCTTGCCGACGCCGAGATCGACGCGGCCGGGCGCCAGCGAAGACAGCAGATTGAAGGTCTCCGCCACCTTGTAGGCGCTATAGTGCTGAAGCATCACACCGCCGGAGCCTATGCGGATCGTCGATGTCTTGGCGAGCAGATAGGCAATCAGCGCCTCGGGCGCGGAACTCGCCAGGTTCGCCATATTATGGTGCTCGGCCACCCAGAAACGGTGATAGCCAAGCTCCTCCGCCCTGACTGCCAGCTTGGCGGTCGCCCGCAGCGCATCCGTCGCATTCTTTCCCGCTTCGATGGGGCTTTTGTCGAGAAGGCTCAAGAGATAGGACATGTGGGGTCATCCGATTATCGCGTCGGTGCCGCGGCACCGCTTCAATAGTCTATAAAATACGTAGACTGCATATATTATAAGAAACGACTTTCTCTTCGCGCGCCCAAGTGAGGAAATAAGTTGCGAAGCACGCATGCACGCCAGGCGTGAACTTCCGGATCGAGAGTCGCCCAAGAGGGCGTCCTTCGGCTGCGCAATTTCCTGTTCAGGAATGCGGGGAAACTCTATTGATCCTCGGAGGGATTCGGGTGAACTAGACATCCGGACGATATTCGATAGTCGAGGACACATGAACGACAACGTCATCAAGTTTCGAAAGCCGAAGCCGCCCAAGGCACCACGTCCCGGGCTACGCAAATTGCTTGTCGTCATCGTCGTGCTTGCGGTGTTCGCCGCCGCCTGGGGATATTTTCAGATCGTCGGTTCGCCGGCGCGCTAAGGTCTATGCCGGAGAGAGCCCGCCGGCGCACGTCCCGAAGGAGGTAGATATGAGAAAGATCATCACCGGTGTGAGAAGTTGACTTGAGCGTCGAATGACTCCACTCGACCTATCGATCTCATCGGAATGATCGGCTAACATCGGCGCTGACCAGGAGGATATCCCCGATGAGCGTTCGTCCGCCGCAATCCCTCAGGCAGTTTCATTCAACCGACAACGGTTTTAACGTACTCGAATACGAACTCGCGGCCGAGCGCGCCAATTCTCTCGGTCGTCATGGGCTGAAGGTGGAAACCGCTCTCGCGGAATTGCAAGCCTGGAACCCGGAACATCACAGCGCGACGGCGCGGGAAAGCCTCGTGGACAAGGCTTCCGATGCCGTCTGGGCCTTCTTCATCCAGCGTGAAATCTGCGGCCTGAAAAACGGTCGCGATGTCATCCAGCGTTATGGTATCCCCAACGAGGTGCTTGCAAAAGTCGGCGTTGTGCGTCGGTGACACAGTCCATCCGATGACCCGAGATTATGGGATAGAGTTCGGTCGGGGGCTCAAGCCGGCGAAAAATCGCTCATCGCGCCGATAAAGGACTTGGCTAACGGCGCGGCGTAGGAGCCGCGCTTGCTGGTGCCAAGGCCCAGCGAGACCAGAGCCTCGGCTTGTTTGACAGCGGCCGCAACGCCGTCGATCACCGGCACGCCGTAGATCCGCTGCAGTTCGCGCGCCAGGTCGGTCATGCCGGCGCAGCCGAGTACGATCGCCTCCGCTCCGTCTTCGTCCAGCGCCCGTTCGATTTCCGCCCGCAGCTTGCCGATCGCGCCCGATGCGGCATCCTCAAGCTCCAGCACGGCGATATCGGAAGCCCGCACTTTCACCCTCCCGCCCATGCCGTAGCGTTGGACAAGATTATCGATCAGGACGCGAGAGCGCTCCAGCGTCGTCACGACCGTGAAACGCTGGGCGAGAAAGCCGGCCGTCACAACAGCGGATTCGCAAAGTCCGAGGATAGGGACATCCGAGAAGGCCCTCGCCGCCTCGAGACCCGTATCGTCGAAACAGGCGATGATCGCCGCATCGTAACCCGCCGTGCGCTGCTCCTTGAGTTCGCTCAGCAAGCCAGGGACGGCAAGGGCACCGTCATAATACCCCTCGATGGAAGGCGGTCCCATCCGCGATGTGGCGGCAATGATGTCCGTACCGGTTGCCGCGACGGTGCGTGCGGCAACCGCCGCCTTTTCCGTCATCGACGCGGTGGTGTTTGGATTGATCAGCAATAAGCGCATGTTCTCAGCTTTTCTTGGCCTGCCGGCGACCGAGCATGGTCATGATACCGAGCGCCACGAGAATGATGGTGAATGAGAAGAGTGTCGTCACCGTTCCCAACGCATAGAGCACGGGCGTGGTGACGTTGGTGGTCATGCCGTAGATCTCCAAGGGGAGCGTGTTGTAGGTGCCCGACGTCATCAAGGTGCGCGCGAACTCGTCATAGGACAGCGTGAAACCAAACAGGCCGACGCCGATCAGGCTCGGCGCGATCATCGGCAGCACGACATGGCGAAAGGTCTGCCATGAACTCGCTCCAAGATCGCGCGCGGCTTCCTCATAGGCGGGCGAGAAACGATTGAAGACAGCGAACATGATCAGCACGCCGAAGGGCAGCGTCCAGGTCAGATGCGCGCCGAAGGCCGAGGAATACCAGGCCGGAGGAAGACCGCCCTGCTGGAAGACGACGCCGATGCCGAGGGAGATGATGATGGACGGCACCACGAGACTGGCGACGGTCGCGTAGAACAGCAGCGACGATCCGCGGAAACGGCGGCGGAAGGCCAGGCCCGCCAGCAGCGAGACGACGACCGTGACGACCATGACCATCAGACCAAGGATGAAGGACCGCTGGAACGAGGCACCGAAATCGCCAACCGCCTGCTTCTCGAATAGGTTGGCAAACCAATGCAACGAGACGCCGTTCAACGGGAAAGTCAGGCCGCCATCCGGCCC
>DASWOH010000140.1:0-21924 GCA_036398815.1 Rhizobium sp.
ACCCTCGAACAGCAGGTCGAAGGCGAAATACACCAGCGTATCCGTCTTGCCCTCCGACAACGCCGCCTGCAGCGCGGCGAAGTCCGGCGCACCGTTTTCGTCGAGCGCGCAAATCTCGCCGTCGATGATCGCATCGGGCAGCTTTGCGGCCGAAGCCGCGATGGCAGGATATTTGGCTGTCCAGTCGAGGCCCTTGCGGGTCTTCAACGTCACTTCGCCATTCTCGATGCGCATTTGGATGCGGTAACCGTCGAACTTGATCTCATGGATCCAACCCTCTGCCGAGGGTGGGCGCTCGCGCGTTTCGCAGAGTTGCGGCGCGATGAAGTCCGGCATTGCGGACTTGGCAGCCTTTGCCGGCGCCGGCTTCTTTTTGGTTTTCGTTCCGGTCTTCCGTTCTTCCGCGGCGAGACCCTGGTTGCTGTCCCAGACGGCATTCGCCTGGACTTCGCCACTCTCAATCATAAACGGTTTCGGCTTCTTGCCCTTGCCGGCGGCGATCGCTTCCATCGTCCGGCCCGACGCGACGGAGGTCGCGTTGTCCTCAAGGACAGCGGCGCCATTCACTTCGACGGAGAAATCATCGTGATGCTTGATCAGCAACCAGTTAGTTCGTTTGCCACCGTCGCGGTCATTGCGCATCCGCACCAGCACGAAGCTTCCATGCAGCCGCTCGCCCTCCAGCGTGAACTTGAAGTCGCCCTTGGCCAGAGCCTGCTCAGGGCTCTTGCTGCCTTCCGGCTCCCAGTAGCCGCGGTCCCAGAGCATGACCGTGCCGCCGCCATATTGGCCCTTCGGGATCGTGCCTTCGAAATCACCGTAGTCGAGCGGATGGTCCTCGACTTCGACTGCCAACCGCTTGTCGTGCGGATCGAGCGAAGGACCTTTCGTCACGGCCCAGGATTTGAACACGCCGTCGAGTTCGAGGCGAAGATCGTAATGCAGTCGCGTCGCATCGTGCTTCTGGATGACGAAGCGGCGTCGGTTCGACGCTTTCAACGTCGCCTGGCCGCTCGGCTCTTGCGTCTTCTTAAAATCACGCTTCTGCTTATAGGTTGAGAGCTTGTCGCTGGCCATGGCAGTCCCCGGTACACATCCGCCACCCACGTCGAATGACGGGGGCTGAGGCGCGGGCCGGACAGGTGAGACGCTCGACTGCCGTTTCGTTGGCCGCGACGGGAAACCGGAAAAACCGTCGCGTTCGTCATCCCTGTCACGTCCGGTTGACACGGAACGCGACCTCGCAAACAGAAGTATCGAAAGCGTGATTTGTTCCAAGTCTCGCCTTCGCGGAGGAATATTCGGGGGGAATCTATTGGTCGGTGCGACCTGTCTGAATGGACAAAGTTCGACCCCTCATGCCGGTTTCCCAATCGTGCTGCCCGGTAAGGCATGCCATTCCGGCTTCCGCTCCGGGCGCGCCTCCGCAAGTGCCCGGCGCACGCCTTCCGCATTGAGATTGGTGCCGTAGACCGGCGTGTCGGGCTGCTGGCGCCAGGATTCATCGAGCCCGCCTGCGTCGACACCGTCAAACCCAAGCTCGTCGAAAATCCGGATGATCCTCGCCTTGGCGGCTGTGTCGTCGCCGGAAACCAGTAACGCTGACGTACTTGCCCGGATCGACGTCATCGCCGGAAACAAGCCGAAGGCGCTCCAGCGTTAGCAACTCCGGACGGTCACTCCGCCGGATTCATGCTGCGGATTTCGATCTTCGAAAGCCTGCCGCGCATCGTTCTCGGCAGGCTTTTTCGTTTTCGGGATGACGTGAGCACCTTTGTGAACCGCGGGCAGGGGTGGTGGCTCCGACAGAAATATCCGATGAACCGTCATGGGATATCCCTGTGTGTCTTTTTCTGCGCGGGCTTTCTCTCGACCGGCAGATGGAACCTTGCAGCGGGTTCTTCTCGCGGTGGCTGTTTTTGCCTCGTCTCCTATATTACGACACCGTTCCGCCAGCGTGGGCACTGGAGAAGGCCGACAATGGCGACTGGTACTGTAAAATGGTTCAATTCAACGAAGGGCTTCGGTTTCATCCAGCCGGATGACGGCAGCGCAGATGTATTTGTTCATGTCTCGGCGGTGGAGCGCGCCGGCATGCGTGGCCTGAATGACGGCCAGAAGATCACCTACGAACTGGTGAAGGACCGCAAGTCCGGCAAGATGTCGGGCGATAACCTCCAGGCCTGATGCGCCTTGGCGAAGCCCGCTTTGGCTGGCTTTGCCGAATGGATGACCGGCAGTGTGCAGCGTTTTCCAGATCATGGCCTGACTACGCGTAGGGAAAATTCGCACGTCGTCTTACAGGAATGTGAGCTGCGCGGGGTCGACGGATTCTGCGCGGGCTTCATCGAGTGATGAGACCGTGACGCCGATCAGGCGAATGCCCTTTGCGGTCGGAAACAGCGGCTCAAGCAATGAGCGGGCCAGCGCTTCAATTTCCTCACGCGCCGAAATCGCGGCGCCGACGGTCCGGCTGCGGGTGATCTGCTGGAAGTCGGCATATTTCACTTTCAGCGTTACGGTCCGGCCGCGCGTGCCGTTCGCCTCGCAGTGGCGCCACACCTTTGCGATCAAGGGCGCGAGCTCGGCATGCGCAGCCTCAAACTCGAAAATATCGGTCACGAACGTATCCTCGGCGCCGACCGATTTGCGGGGCCGATCCGGCTGGACGGGCCGTTCATCGATCCCGCGGGCAATTCGATAATACCATAGGCCAGACTTCCCAAAGTGCTGCTGCAGGAAGGGAAGGGACTTTGCCTTCAGATCCGCGCCGGTCAGAATTCCAAGCCGCTCCATCTTCGCGGCGGTCGCAGGCCCAACCCCATGAAACTTCTTCACGGCGAGCGACTCGACGAACATCGCACCCATGCGTGGCGTGATGACAGCCTGCCCGTTCGGCTTGTTCAGGTCGCTCGCCATCTTGGCCAAAAACTTGTTGTAGGAAATGCCTGCCGAAGCATTGAGGCCGGTGACTTGCTTGATCCGGGCGCGGATCCGCGTCGCAATCTCCGTTGCTATCGGGATACCGCGTTTGTTTTCAGTCACATCGAGATAGGCTTCATCGAGCGACAGCGGCTCGATCAGGTCGGTGTGCTCGGCGAAAATCTCGCGGATCTGCGCGGAAACGGCGCGATAGACGTCAAAGCGGGGCGACACGAAGATCAGTTCCGGGCAGCGCCGCTTCGCGGTGATGGATGGGAGGGCGGATCGCACGCCGAAGGCGCGCGCCTCGTAACTTGCGGCGGCAACCACGCCACGCGCCGCCGATCCGCCGACGGCGACCGGTTTGCCGCGAAGCTCCGGATTGTCACGCTGTTCGACGGAAGCGTAAAAGGCATCCATGTCGACGTGAATTATCTTGCGCTGCGGCCTGGGTGCGCCTTCCGGCGCCATGTCGGCGGCGTCGGTCAGGCCAGGTGCGGATCCATCCACATCGGCATGGGACGTCACCGGCACCGGCTCGCCCTCGACATATTCGCCATGTTGGATGCCGGCGTCACAGCAGCGTTTCTTCCTTTGGCTTCGCCGGCGGATCGACGACCACCAGCATATTGCCGGGCAGGGGACGCTGCAGATGCTTGACGTCGCCCCAGGGTGCGGTAAGCCAAAGATCGACCTCTTCCGGTGTCGTCAGGATTGCCGGCATGGCCTTCAGATGGATCGGCTTGACGATCTCGTTCGGCGATGTCGTGAGGAAACCGTATAATTCGAATTCCTGCTCGCCGTCCCGTACACGCCGCACACCCTTCCACGGCGTCCAAAACCCTGCGAAAAACATCAGCGGCCGGTCCTCGCTGCGCGCGAACCAGGCGTTCGGCGTTCGGCCGCCGGGCAATTTGCTCGCCGGATCGGGTTCGGCAAACGACGTGAATGGCACGACACAGCGGCTCGTCGGCCCGAGCCAGCGCCGCCAATGCGGAGAGTTGACGTTCCGGATATTGGTGACGCCGGGATCATAATTGCCCTTGATATAGGCCGGCGGCGTCGGCATGCCCCATGTCGCCCGGACGATTTCGCGCTGCCCGTCTTCGCCGACCCGCACGATGGGAGCCAGCGTATTCGGATAGACGTCGACGGATGGCTCGTTCCAACCGGCTTTGTCGCTAAACGCCCTGGTGAACTGCAGCACGGCGTCGCGTGTCGTCGTGAGATTATACAGATTGCACATCGAGCCGATCCTCCTGTCGTCACCTTCGGCACATGCGGATTTTTCCGCCGGCAAGTTCGCCATTACGACTGATGGCGCTTCGCCAGCCAAGAGTCATTTTTTCGGATGCGCAGCGACCATCATCATCGAACTCATATCCATTTGAGAATCAATAAGCATCCGCGAATACACGAAGGTTGCTCGCACTCATCTTTGGCCTCCGCATCAAAGACTCTTTCGCAAGCCGATTGACTCAGTCGGCAATTGAGAACAAATAAAGAACATATCAGCGGAAAACGCCATTGCAAAGCCCAAGGAGCAGACTTTTTCGACATGTTGGATCCTGTCGTTAGTCCCGTCATCGCCGAACTTCGCGAGCGCATCCAGCGCCTCGAAGGCGGGACGGCCCGTGCCCGGAAGGTCCTGCCGTTCGGCCTGGCGCAGGTCGACCAGCGACTTCCGGGGGGAGGGCTGGCGCTGGGGTGTCTGCATGAGGTGGCCGGCGGCGGCAATGGCGCTGTCGACGGCGCGGCCGCGGCGCTCTTTGCGGCCGGCGTCGCTGCTCGCACCAAAGGTAAGGTACTGTGGTGTGTGACGCGGCCGGACCTGTTTGCCCCAGCACTTGCCCAGGCTGGGCTTGCCCCCGACCGGGTGATCTTTGTCGAAGCTGGCGACGAGAAGGCGCTGCTTGCCTGTTTCGAGGAAGGTTTGCGGCACGGAGGGCTTGGCGCCGTCGTCGGCGAAGTCGCCCGTCTGTCGATGAGTGCCTCGCGCCGCCTGCAGCTCGCCGCCGAAAGTTCCGGCACGATCGGCATCGCGGTCCGGCGCTGGCGGCGCCAGACCGAAGCGGCGGATTTCGGCCAGCCAACGGCGAGCGTCACGCGATGGCGGGTATCGGTGCTGCCGTCGGAGCCTTTGCCGGTTCCCGGCGTCGGCCGCGCCCGCTGGCTGCTTGAACTGATCCGGTGTCGCGCCGGCGAGAGTGCGGATTTTGAAGTGGAGGCTTGTGATGCCCAGGGTCGTATCGCTCTTCCTTCCGAGGTGGCCGACAGACCGCTTCAGACGGAAATCGGGCGACGCCGCGCGTCCGCCTGAGACGCCGGTCGTCCTTATCGGCCGCGACGGAAGGCGGCGTGTTGTGCTGGCTGCGGATCTCGCCGCCGAGCGCGCCGGGCGTGTGGGTATGGCCGTGACCAAGGCGCAGGCGCTTGTTCCCGGCCTTATCGTGCAGGATGCCGATGTCAGGGCTGATGCCGAAGGCCTCGATCGCCTGGCGCTCTGGGCGCTGCAACGCTTCTCGCCGATCGTCGCGGCCGATCCGCCCGACGGGTTGGTGATCGACACGACCGGAGCCGATCATCTGCATGGTGGCGAGGCCACCATGCTGACAGCAATGGTACAGCGCTTTGCGGCCTCCGGCATCGAGGCGCGGGCCACCATCGCCGACACATGGGGTGCGGCCCATGCCTGCGCCCGTTTTGCCGGACGATCGACCTTAGTCATTCCGCCCGACGCAAGCGAACCTGTCCTGCGCCATCTGCCGATCGCCGCATTGCGGCTCGACGGCGGGATCGTCGATGGCCTCCGAATCCTCGGTTTCGCCACCATCGGCGATCTGATCGACCAGCCGCGGGCACCGCTGACGCTGCGCTTCGGGCCGCAGATCGGCCGTCGCCTCGACCAGGCCATGGGGATCATCGCCGAGCCGGTCGATCCGGTGCGCTCGCCCGATCTCGTTGAAGTCCGCCGCGTGTTCGGCGAACCCATCGCCGCGGCTGAAACCATAGCCCGCTATACTGAAAAACTCGTCGCCGCCTTATGTGTGGAGCTGGAACGCAAGGCGCTCGGCGCGCGCCGGCTCGATCTTCTGTTCCATCGCGTCGACAATTCCCTTCAGGCGATCCGTGTCGGCACCGCCCAGCCGGTGCGAGATCTGAAACGCCTGACCCGATTGCTCTGCGACCAGATCGGCAAGGTCGACCCCGGTTTCGGGATTGAGGTGATGGTGCTGACCGCTACCCTGGCCGAGCCTCTGCTCGACAGGCAGACGATTTCCTCGCTGGTCGAAGAACCAGAGCCCGACGTTTCCGATCTGGTCGATGTCCTTGCCAACCGCGTCGGCGAAAGGCGGCTCTATCGTTTTGCACCGGTCGCAAGCGATGTTCCGGAACGCTCGGTCGCGCGCGTCCCGCCGCTTGCCCCAGCGGACGGAGCCAGCTGGAATGGCGAATGGCCGCGGCCGCCCAGACTGTTGCCGCATCCGGAGCTGATCGAACCCATGGCGCTGCTACCCGATCACCCGCCGGTCTGGTTTGCGTGGCGAGGCGTTCGCCGTCGTGTCCGTAGAGCCGACGGGCCGGAACGTGTCTTCGGCGAATGGTGGCTCCGTGACGCGGAGCTGGTCGCGGTGCGGGATTATTTCCGGGTCGAGGACGACGCCGGCGAACGCTTCTGGATTTTCCGTGCGGGCGACGGCGAGGATCCCGCGACCGGATCGCACAAATGGTTCCTGCATGGGATTTTCGGATGAGCACCCGATATGCAGAGCTGCAGGTAACATCGCATTACAGCTTCCTCAGAGGCGCTTCCTCCGCAGAGGAGCTGTTCGCGCAGGCGAAAGCACTTGGGATCGAGGCGCTCGGCATTGTCGACCGCAACAGCCTTGGCGGCGTGGTGCGGGCGCACCAGGCCGCCAAGGACACCGGCATCCGGTTGGTCGTGGGGTGCCGTCTCGATCTCGCCGATGGCATGTCGATGCTCGCCTATCCGACCGATCGCAACGCCTATGCCCGGCTTTGCCGCCTGCTTTCGCTCGGCAAGAAGCGGGCGGGAAAGGCCAAATGTCATCTCGAATGGGCCGATCTCGTCGCCTATGGCGAGGGTCTCATCGTTGTGCTGATCCCCGACCAGGCGGATGAGACTTGCGCACTCAGGCTTCGCCGGCTGCGGGAGGTTTTCGGCGATCGCGCCTATCTGGTCCTGACCTTGCGCCGGCGGCCGAACGACCAGCTTCGTCTCTGGGAGCTCTCCAACATGGCGGCCACCGCGCGCGTGCCGACCGTCGTCACCAATGACGTGCTCTTCCATGAGCCGGGCCGGCGCATCCTGCAGGACGTGGTTACGGCGGTTCGCCACAACGTCACCATAGACGAGCTCGGCTTCAGGCGGGAGCGGCATGCCGACCGCTATCTCACGGCCCCGGCTGAAATGTACCGGCTTTTCCCACGCTATCCGGAGGCGCTGGCCCGCACGATCGAGATCATGGAGCGCTGTCGGTTCAATCTCGATGAACTTGCCTATCAGTATCCGGAAGAGAAGCTGTTTCCCGAGCTCACGCCGCAGCAGGCGCTTGAGAAGCTGACGTGGGAAGGTGCTGCTGATCGCTACCCTGAAGGCTTGCCGGAGAAGGTCCGCCGCAATCTCGAGTACGAGCTCGCGCTGATCGAACGCCTGCAATACGCTCCCTACTTCCTGACGGTCAATTCCATCGTTCGATTTGCGCGATCGAAGGGTATTCTCTGGCAGGGCAGGGGGTCGGCGGCTAATTCCGCCGTCTGCTATGTGCTCGGCGTCACCAGCATCGATCCGGACCGCAACGATCTGCTGTTTGAAAGATTCGTCAGTGAAGAGCGCCGCGAACCTCCCGACATCGATGTCGATTTCGAGCACGAACGGAGGGAGGAGGTCATCCAATGGGTCTACGAGACCTATGGCCGAGATCGCGCTGCGCTCTGCTCGACCGTCATCCGATATCGAGCCAAGGGCGCTCTGCGGGATGTCGGCAAGGCGCTCGGCCTGCCCGAGGATTTGACCAAAACCCTCTCCTCACAGGTCTGGGGCTGGTCGGAAGGTGTCGAGCAGAAGCATGCCGAGGAGCTCAACCTCAATCTCGGCGATCGACGGCTCAGGCTGGCGCTGGAACTCGCCCATCAGCTTGTCGGAACGCCGCGCCATCTGTCCCAGCACCCTGGCGGCTTCGTGCTCACCCGCGATCGACTCGACGAGCTCGTGCCGATCGAGCCGGCGGCGATGGTCGACCGTCAGGTGGTGGAATGGGACAAGGACGATATCGACTGCCTCAAAATGATGAAGGTCGATGTGCTGGCGCTCGGCATGCTGTCCTGCATGCGGCGCGGCTTCGATCTCCTGAGCGAGCACAAGGGGATCAATCTCGATCTGGCGACTGTCCCGCCGGAGGATCCACGCACCTATGCGATGATCCGGCGAGCCGACACCCTCGGAACGTTTCAGATTGAAAGCAGGGCGCAGATGGCCATGCTGCCGCGCATCAAGCCCCGCACGTTCTATGATCTTGTCATCGAGGTCGCCATCGTCCGTCCCGGTCCGATCCAGGGCGACATGGTCCATCCCTATCTCCGCCGGCGAGAAGGTAAGGAGCGGGTGGAGTATCCAAAGCCGGAGCTGGAGGCGATCCTCCAGAAAACCCTGGGCGTGCCGCTGTTTCAAGAGCAGGCGATGAGGGTTGCGATTATCTGTGGCGGCTTCACCGCCGGGGAGGCAGACCAGCTGCGCCGCGCCATGGCGACCTTCAAGCACACCGGCACGATTTCCAACTTCGGCAAGAAGCTGATCGATGGCATGGTCGCAAACGGCTACGCTCCGGAATTCGCCGAGAAAATCTTCAAGCAACTCGAAGGCTTCGGCTCTTATGGATTTCCGGAGTCCCATGCCGCCAGCTTTGCTTTGGTCGCCTATGCCAGCTCCTGGCTGAAATGCTGGCATCCGGACATCTTCTGCGCCGCGCTCTTGAACGCCCAGCCGATGGGTTTTTACGCCCCGGCGCAGATCGTCGCCGATGCGCGCAAGCACGGCGTCGAGGTCCTGCCCGTCTGTGTCAACAGTTCACGCTGGGACTGTACGCTTGAGCCGCGAGACGCCGATCACGGCCGGCTTGCCGTCCGGCTCGGTTTAAGGATGGTCAAGGGGCTGGGCAATGCCGAGGCTGCGCGCCTTGTCTCCTGCCGTGCCGATCAGGTTTTCCAGTCGGTCGACGACCTCTGGCGTCGTGCTGCCGTCCCGTCCGCCGCGTTGGTCGAGCTGGCTGAGGCGGACGCATTTGCGCCCTCCCTCGGTCTTGCCCGCCGCGAGGCGCTCTGGGCGATCAAGGCATTGCACGACGAGCCTCTGCCGCTGTTTGCAGCCGCGGCGGCCAGGGAGACCACATTGGTTGCCGAACAGGATGAACCGGCTGTTTCCCTGCGTCCAATGACGGCCGGCGGCGAGGTCGTCGAGGACTACGGTCATGTCGGCCTGACGCTGCGCCAGCATCCCGTCTCCTTCCTCCGCGCCGACCTGTCGCGCCGTCAGATCAAGACCTGCGCAGAGGCCGTCGCCTTGCGCGACAAAAGCTGGGCCGAGATTGCCGGTCTTGTCCTCGTGCGCCAGCGCCCGGGCTCGGCCAAGGGTGTCATGTTCATCACACTGGAAGATGAGACCTCCGTTGCGAACCTGGTCGTGTGGCAAAAGATCTTCGAAAAATATCGGCGCATCGTGCTCGGCGCCGGCATGATCGCCGTGCGCGGCCGCATTCAGCGGGAAGGTGAGGTCGTGCATCTCGTCGCGCATCAGTTCACCGATCTTTCCGCCGAGCTTGCCAGTATCGGAGCTCGCGACACGGGCTTCCCACTGCCGCACGGCCGCGGCGACGAATTCCATTACGGTTCACCTGTTCCTGATCCGCGGGGTATTCCGAAAGCCCGGAACGTCGTGGACCAATATGGCCATATCGACGAAATCAGGGTGAAGACGCGGGACTTCCGGTGAAGGCATGAAGATATCCCGGATGCCAATGGTCGAACGGTCAGGCAGCCGGGAGAAAGTAGGGTGAGATCACGATCTGGATCGAAGCCCGGAGGACGTTCTCGCTTGACGGAATCAGTATCGCCTGGGCTGTAGTCTACGCAGATGGCGACATTCCACATCTGCGCAGGTTGCACATCGTACGATATGTTTTAGGCTCGATCGGAGCGACGATTGGATTGATTATGAGACATAGCGAAAGCGCTTCCGTCATGACGACCAGAAAACTTCCACGGTCCCCGAGATTCTACTGGGTGGCGTATGTTTACAGCCGTATGGCTTATCCCGCTGACATTCTATCCCTTCCTTGCCGCCGGGCATTGGCTGGCTCCAATCATAATCGCGATTGTCGTCATCGCCATAATATTGGGTGTCCTGTCCGAGGTCTGGGACATTGGTCCGACCTTCGTAGAGCAGGCCGAGGCGCGCTATCAGATACGGTACGCTCCGCTGGCCTATTCAATTCCAGTCGGCTTCGACGTCGCCGAGACGGCCGTGCCTGGATTTTCCCGACTGCGGATTACCCGGACAGACACCGACCAGACCATCGGAGGGTGGGAACTGCGGCTGAAACACAGCCGTGAGATCGACAAGGATGCCTGGTAGCGGGCCAACGCAGGTTACGCCGTCGAGCTCCAGTAGCGATTGGCGATGCGGCGCCTGCCACACGCAAAAAAAGAGGGCCAGCGGAAAACCGCGGCCCTTTTAAGTGTGAAGGTCAAAAACCTCCAGAGGGGAACAGTCGATGCGATGGACCTGGGAGGAGCCACCGAATGCATCAACTGTAAGCTATATGGTAACAGTTTAGGCAAGCGGCAAGCAATAATTGTGCAGTGCAGCCATGCAGGGAGCATCGGGCTGCCGGAAATGCCGTAGGCAGCGGACTTATGCGAGAATTGAGCGCATCCCCACGGGAGCGTGCTCTATTCCACCGCACCTTGTCGCCGCTTTGCTCTGACCATATGCGGCTCCACCGAACCCCGAAGATCGGGTTTCGGCCGTCCGGTGACGATCACATTGCGCAGCTCGCCCGGCCAGGCCCGGACGAGAGACCGGGAGCGCGCCGGCGCGCTCGCATCTGCAGGGAGCATCCGCTTCGGGCGGATGCGCTTTTCTTCCATGACATCGCCGCTCTTACGATAGGGCGAAGATCAGGCCAATGGGCAAGCGCGCCCAGGGGCGCTGTCGGCCGCTGAAAAAATAGGCTTTCACCGCTTCGCGCCGAACCTTCCGATTTTTCCCCCGTCCGACCCATGACCG
Organism: Rhizobium sp.; assembly: GCA_036398815.1. GTDB lineage: Bacteria > Pseudomonadota > Alphaproteobacteria > Rhizobiales > Rhizobiaceae > Rhizobium. The sequence goes on from DASWOH010000140.1 coordinate 11,228, forward strand.
GATCTGCGCCCTACCGGGAGCGGGCTTACGCCCCCTCCCTTCGTTCCGAGGACGTGCGGGCACGTCCTTCGGACCAAAGGAAGAAGGCTTCGCCCACAGCGGGTTTTGAAGACCCGTTCAACGGGAAATCAGGAGATTGAAGCCATGACGACGACTGTAATCATTGAACTGAACAAGCTGGACGCCGACCCTAAGAATGTCCGCAAGACATACGACGCTGCGAAACTTGCCGAACTTGCCGTGAATATCGACGCGGAAGGGGTCCTGCAAAACCTCGTCGTGCGGGCCGGCGACAAGCGCGGTCGCTATTTCGTGACGGCTGGCGAGCGCCGCAGGCGGGCGCTGTTGCTGCTGGTCGAGCAGGGCAAGATCGCAAAGAACCATCCGGTCGAATGCAAGGTCCGCGACGGTTCGAACGCCACGGAAATCAGCCTGTCGGAAAACGTCTTCCGCGAGGACATGCACCCAGTCGACCAATACGAGGCTTTCTCGATCATGACGGCGGAGGGCAAGTCGATTGCCGACATCGCCGCTCATTTCAGCGTCACCGAAATCATCGTGCGCCGCCGTCTGGCGCTGGCGAAGGTGTCGCCCAAGCTTCTTGAGCTTCATCGTGAAGGAGCAATGACCTTCGAGCAGCTTTCCGCCTTCACGGTTTCCGACGACCCTGAACGGCAGGAGCAGGTCTGGGAGAGCTTGCCGCAGTGGGATCGCAAGCCTCGCCTGATCAAGTCCGCGCTGATGACCGAAGAGGTTGCCAGCACCGACAGGCGCGTCGTCCTGATCGGCGGACTGGACGCCTACGAACAGGCAGGCGGAGCCGTGCGTCGCGATCTCTTCGATGAAGACGGCGGCGGCTATGCGCTGGACGTTGCCTTGCTCGACACGCTTGTTGCGGAAAAGCTGGAAAACGTCGCCGCGCCTTTTCGTGACAAAGGCTGGAAATGGGTGGAAACGGCATTCGAGCGCCCGGACTGGATTTTCGACATTCCGCGCATCTACCCCGTGGAGGTGGAGCTTTCCGACGAGGATCAGGTCGAGCATGACGCGCTCGTCAGCGAATACGAGGAACTGGCCGAACTCATCAATTGTGACGCAGCCGACGAGAATGCCGGTCAGCGTATCGGTGAAATCAATGCACGGCTGGCAGAACTCGACGGGAAAACGGAAGTCTACCTGCCTGACGACATGGCGCGCAGCGGCGTGGTCGTGTTCATCAACCGCTTCGGCGATGCGGAAACCGCAGTCGGCGTCCTCAAGGAGGAAGATGAAGCCGAGGACCCGGACGACGAGAACGGCGAGGTGACGGATGACGGCGAGACGGATGACGCAGAGACGGACGGCGGCAAAGACAGCGCCGGAATTGTTGAGGCTGAGAAACCAGTCCCGACATTCTCCCCGTCGCAAGCCCTGATCGAGCTTTTGACAGCGAAGAAGACCATGGCCTTGCGCGTGGAACTGGCGAACAATCCCGATGTGGCCTTGGCCGCCGTGGTGCACGCCATGCTGTTGCGCGTCTGCTACGGCAGCTACGGGACCGAGAAAAGCGCCCTGCAGGTGTCGTTGACCCACGAACGCATGGGCAAATGGATCAAGCAGGACGATTGCGCGGCGTCGGCGGCTTTCGAGAGCGTGCAGGAGAACTATGGGCATAAAATCCCCGGCAATCCCGCAGACCTGTTCGATTGGTGCCTTGAGCAGAGCCACGAGGAACTTCTGGCGCTGCTGGCTTACGCCGCTGCACATGCAGTCAACGCGGTGGAGACGAAATTTTCCGACCGCCGCGACGGTATCGAACAGGCAAACCAGCTTGGCCGCGCCCTCAAGGTCGATATGACCAACTGGTTCGAAACGACCGCCGACAGCTATTTCGACCACGTCAATCGTCGGGGGATCGAGCAGGCGGTTCTTGAAGCGAAGGGACCGGAAGCCGCCCTTGCGGTTTCGTCCGCAGCCAAGAAGGCCGAGGCCGTCCTGATCGCGGAACGCAGGATCAAGGGTTCGGGCTGGCTTCCGGCTCCTGTCCGGATCGCAGCCGATCCGAAGGCGCAAGCCGAGGCGAGCGAAGACGATCAGTCCTTCCCGATGGCAGCGGAATAGTTCCGCCGCAGCCAGCCGGTCGCGCTTCTCCTGCGCGGCCGGTTCCTTCCCTTCAAAAGAGAAATCCGATGTTCGATCAAACCCCCGACCCGACCATGGCCGCCGAAGCGTGCTGCAAGCTCATCAGCGCCTACCTTGCCGGTCATGAGCCCGTTGAGTGGAGCGATGTGCAAGACGCCCTGAATGCCGTCCTCAAGGCTTTCGATCTCCCGGAAACCACCATCGAGGATATGGCAGAGCGAGACCGATAAAGCTCACGAGGTCCGCCGTGGCATCGAGCCCCGGCGGACCCTGACGGACTGTTCCGTCCCATTCTTGAAGGGCAGGGGGCCGAGAGCTTCGCCCTTCTCTCCCCCAAACAGCCTTCCGCCCACCTTCCTGCGCAACGCCGTCGCTCCGTGCAGGCGGTTCCGCGAAGCCTGTTTTCCCCTTCCAACCCACCACTCACGCGGCCCCGCAAGGCAGGAGCGGTGCCCTGCCTTCGCAGGACCAGAAAGCCGCTTCGCGGATCAATCCAGCTTTCAGGTCATCCCATGAACAATCCCCGCCTCAAGACCATCGTCAAGCTTTTCGAGACCTGCCGCTACAGCCATGACCTCTATTCGGTCTTTTCCGACTGGTGCGAATGCGCGGCGATCTCTTTGAGCAATCCCATCGATCTCGTGCATTTCGAGAAGCGCGAGGCGCGATATCTCGAAATCGTCAGCAAATATGACCGCCCGATCATTGAAACTTTCGCGCACATCTTGGGGGAAGTCACGATGGCGATGGAGGACGCGCCGCAGGATATCCTCGGGGCGACGTTCCATGCGCTTGAATTGCACAACAAGGCGCGGGGGCAGTTTTTCACGCCCTATTCTATTTGCCGGACGATGGCGCTGATGCTTGCCGGCAGCAAGGAGGAGATCGCGAAGACTATAGCGAAGCGCGGCTTTATGATCGCGCAGGAACCCGCCGTTGGCAGCGGTGCAATGATCGTCGCCCTGGCCGAGGCCATACGGGACGCCGGTTTCAATTATCAGCAGATACTGCATGTCACCGCCGTGGACATCGATCGCCGCGCCGTTCACATGGCCTATATCCAGTTCTCGCTTCTGCATATTCCCGCAACCGTTCTGGTGGGCGACAGCCTCGCGATGCGGTTTCATGAGGAGTGGCACACGCTGGCCCATGTCATGGGCGGCTGGAATGCGAAGCTTCGCAGAGCCGAGCGGGAAGGGAAGGGGGCTGCGCCGACGCCCGCGCCCGCAGCACCCGGAAATGACGCCGTGCCAGCTGCTGAACCACGCGCGCCCGAGCCTAGCGAACCGTCCTTTGGTGTCGAAAAGACCGGGCAGTTCAGGCTCTTCTAGCGGGCTTTCAGAGGAACGGCTTGATTTCGCGTAGGAGGATCTTCCTGAACTTGCAAAATAGTCAAATAATTTGTATATTTCGTGTGAAGCGAAGGAAGCATCAGATGGAAAAATTCTCGACCGTCGAATTGCTGCGCGACATCAAGACCGTGACGATGGCGGCGGATCGCCAGCCCGTTGCGATAACGCAGCATCGCAAACCAAGATACGTTCTCATGACCTACGACGAATTCGAGGCCCTGAAAAGCCGGGGTGATCCGCGCCGAGTCTATGGTCCGAACGAAGCTCCCGCAGAACTCGCGGCGATGATCCTTCCCGAACTTGACCGGTTGATAGAGGAAGGGCGCGACGCCAATGGCTGAGGTCCCGGCCAACGGTTCCGTAATCCGTTACCCGTATCTATGGGCGTGGCAACGCGACAAAGGGGAAACGGAAGGACGAAAAGGCCGACCCGTTTGCATGGTTCTTGCGATTCCCAAGGGCAACCAGACCAACCTTATCCTGCTGGCCATTTCGGGAACGCCACCCCGTTCCGACCAGACAGCTTTGCAAATTCCCCAACTGGAATGCCGCCGCGCCGGCATTCGTGAGTGGAAAGATGCGTGGATCACCGTGTCGGAATTCAATCACGACCTGGCGGAAGCGTCGTTCTACTACGATCCAAATGCGGAGGTGCTGGGATCGTTCAGCAAGGGCTTTCTTGCCAAGATCGCCGCAGCCTTCAAGCCCTTTCTGACAAGCTCCAACGCCAGAGTAAGCCGTACCGAGTGAAGCTGCCGCCCGCAGCAACCGGGATTGAAATATTCCGGCGAGAGAATTGCCGCCTCCGGCCTTTGACCGCATCGAGCGGTACACAGGCCGCTACGAGGGGTGCCCCTTGGCGCCCCACCCCTCGAAACTCCCCTCCCGCCCATGAAAACGGAGCGAAAGGCGCGGGGGCAGCCGGTCCCGCTTCCGAGCGCCGGAGAAACCGGCAAGGAATAGAATGGTGAAAGTCCATTTCAGTGAAGGAGTAGCAAGCCACATTGGCTCCGAGCCGTGCGCCGGCGTCCGCGAGGCCGTTGGTGAAGCGTCGGTAGGAGAAAGCACAGGCCAGCCATTGAGCCGCGTAAGGGACCTAATCTCGAGTGCCGACGGCGTGGAAGCTCCGGAAGGCAACATGGTCGGGCGCGTTATTGCGAGTGCCCAACTAACTCGGCGTGGTCGTAGAAACTGGCATGTGTGGAAATTCCTTGTTCGGGAACCGGGAGATCTCACGATCGACCAAGAGGGTGTCCGCCTCGTGGTCCGCATCGGGAAAGCGAAAGCATAAGTCGATGATGAACGATCATGAGAAGTCAGACGCCGCCATAGTAGCTATGAAGCTGGCGAACAAGGCCGGGAAGCCGGCTGCGGAGTCGGTGGAGCCAAGGGCGGCGACCAAGGGAAATGCGGATCAGCAAAACACGCGCCGGGCACAGGACCGGGAAAGCGTGTCACATGCGCTGGACCGCATACGGCGAGCCGTAAGGCTTCGGAAACAGGAAAGGTTCACCAGCCTCTTTCACCATCTCAGTCTCGAAACGTTGAGGACCGCATTCTACGCCTTACGGCGCGATGCTGCCCCCGGAGTGGATGGGCTGACGTGGCGGGCCTATGAAGCGGACCTCGATCACCTGATCGGGAATCTGCATGACAGGCTTCATAGAGGGGCATACCGGGCGAGCCCCGCACGGCGGCAGTACATACCAAAGCCGGACGGACGCCAGCGCCCACTCGCAATCGCCGCATTGGAGGACAAGATTGTTCAACGGGCGACGGTCGCGGTGCTGAACGCGATCTACGAGGAAGACTTCCTCGGGTTCTCGTACGGTTTCAGGCCCGGACGCAGCCAGCACGATGCGCTGGACGCGCTCGCGGTCGGGATCGAAAAGCGAAAGGTGAACTTCATACTGGACGCCGATATCCAGCAGTTCTTGGATCGACTCTCATAATGCCCCCAGGTTCATGGCGTGTGTTCGAAGAGGGTGAGATTTTGATCTATGGTCTTGATCCATAGGCCTTTTCTCTGTCCGCGAATGACATGGACGGATTCCAGCTCGCCGCGTTTCACTCGCTGCAACAGACTTTGGCGCGAAAGGCCGAGTGTATCCATTGCATCGCGGATGGGTTCGAAGCCATCGTCGGGCGTGGTGAGGAAGCGGGCCTTGAGCTCGTTCGTCAGTCGGATGCGCCATGGCGCGCCAGGCGTGATCTGTTCGCCGCGGATGAGGCCATCGTTCAGGTGGCGGTGAAGTGTTGACGGTGCCACGCCAAGGACGCTGGCGGCCTGATGGATGGTCAGAATGTCGCCGTCTGTGGTTGGTGATTGGGCCTTGCAGATGGGAATATTCCAATGGCGCCGCAAATTGCCGACGCGATTGGCGTCGAACCGGTGCCCGCGCGCTGTCTGGCGGCCCTGACGGTTGAGAATGCCGGCTATAATGGCGTCCGGATAATGGGGTGCCAGTCGCCGTAACAGTGTCAGGGTATCTTCATCGGTACGGATCGTTGCCGGACGCGAACGTGGCAACGCGACGTCGAGATGACTGGTTGCCCCACCTCTCCAGCGAAGCGTCAGACGCGCGCATGCTTTGTCGCGATCGACATGGAGGGAGACTTCCTCGATCAGCGTGCGCAGCAGTTCCTTGTGATCGCGTGCTGTGGTTGAAGGCGCATGCCAGACGCTCCTCAGATCGACGTCAAGGGTGAGCAGGTTCTCTCGCTCCCTGTGCGAGAGCAGGCGCGGGCGCGTCGCCTCTCGCCGTACCAGCTCCGCCTTGGCCGTCTCCAACGCACGCAAGGCCTCCTCCCACTCCCGCTCCAGTGCGCGGGCGACCAGGCGATTGTCGGGATCGACGGCGCGATAGCGGCGCTCGGCGCGGTTGACGGCGAACTGCGCCCGCTCCACGTCAAGCCGCCATTGCTTGAGAGCCGCTTCCCGGTCGCTTTCCAGGCGCTCGGCGGCTTCGATCGTGGCGGCGAGTCGCGCCGGCTCAAGCGCCTCCAGGAATGCCGAGACCACGGCTTCATCGATCTGCACGCCGCCGACATTAAGGCAATAGACGCCCCGGCCTTCGACGATGATCTTGCCAGCACAATGATAGCCGGGCGCCGCGTTGCGGCCGCGATAGTGGGTGCGTAACCGCCGTCCGCAATGGCCACAGCAGGCAATACCCTGGAGCAGCGCGCCCCCTTCACGAACTGCACCGGAAGAGCGTCCGCAGGCGTCACTATGTGAGCGAGGCCGGGTATTATCCCCCATGCGCTGCTGGTTGGCCTCAAAGGTCGGCCAGTCGATATAACCCGGATGGTGATTTTTGATCAGCACCTGCCACTCGTCCCTTGGCAATTTGCGCACCCGTTTGCGTCGTGCGCCGGTTTCGTCGAGCACTGTCTCATGACGATTCTTGCCATAAACATACGTGCCCGCATAGACCGGATTGGCGAGAACAGCGTGAACACCATGGTAACTGGCCTCGCTCCAGCGCAGGTCCTGATGTTCGCCGAGGCGTAGCGGGAATTTGATATCTTGCGCGCGCAGCCACAGCCAGACGCGACGCGCCGAACCCAGTTCGACGAAGCGGGCAAAGATTACGCGGATGACATGGGCGACCGCTTCGTCAGGGTGGATCAGGATCTCCCCGTCGTCTTCGCCCCAGACGAAGCCGACAGGCAGGCCACGGCGTAATTCGCCACGCGCCGCCTTGTTGCGGATGCCACCGTCCAGTCGGGCGCGCAGGACATGCAATTCCGCTTCGCTCATGGCGCCCTTCAAACCGAGCAAAAGCCTATCGTTGAACATAGCTGGGTGATAAATCCCGTCGGCGTCGCCGATCAACGTGTCGGTTAAGCCCGCCAGTTCGATCAGCCGATGCCAGTCCGCATTGTTGCGCGCCAGCCGGGAGACTTCGAGGCCGAGCACGATGCCGACCCGTGCCAGTGCGACCTCGCTCGTCAATCGGGCGAAACCGGAACGCATGACACTGCCGGAGCCGGATAGGCCGAGATCCTCATCGATGACCAGGATGCGCTCAGCAGGCCAGCCCAGTTCACGCGCCCGGCCGGAAAGAGCGTATTGCCGCTCGGTCGATTCGCGGTTGTTCTCTACCTGCGACGCGCTCGACTGGCGCAAGTAGACGATGGCTTGCCGTGCCAGGTGGGTGGCGGTGACCTTGCTGTGTTCAATCATGATTGGCCCCCCTGGCTGTCAGCATGTGAGCGATCATCAGGGACAGCCGGCGCAACGCTTTTGCACGCGCTTCGGCGTCCAGCTTCTCCCAGGCGGGCAGCTCGGGAGACCGATTGTTGTTTTCCTCCACAAATGTCAGCTTCAATTGCATATCGCCTCTCCTTGTCAGCGGGCGGCGACTCATCTCGCCGCTCAAGAAGAGCGTCGGTCACAAAGCGAAGATGCTGAAGATCCACGATCCGGCAAATGCCTGCCTGGCTCGCCGGGACGCCGCAGGAAGGAGTTTCCGTGGTGTCGCTGATATTCGTCCACGCCTCGGGAATGTTGCTGCGACTGCCATCGGGCAATTCGACCAGTAACAACGGTACGCCGCGGCTCACCATTCGCCGGAGCACCAACAGAACGCGCACTTCGAACGCATGCCCTGTACGTTTGACGACTATCGATGTCGGCAGATCATGGTGATGGGTAGTCTGACGACGTTTCCTTCGACCGGATCAGTCAGGAATGGCTGGTCAGGTTCTTGAATACCGGATCGGCGACCAGCGCATTATCCGCCTCATCCAGAAATGGCTGAAGGCGGGCGTTCTGGAAGAAGGGATCGTCACGACAAGCGAGCAGGGAACGGGTCAAGGATCGGTGGCTTCGCCGCTGCTCGCGAACCTCTACCTGCACTATGTCTTCGACCTTTGGGCCAATCGCTGGCGACAGCGATCAGCCACGGGGAACATGATTATCGTGCGCTATGCGGACGATATCGTGGTCGGCTTCGAACGAGAAGCTGATGCACACCGTTTCCAGATCGAGATGCGAGAACGGTTGGAGAAGTTCTCTCTGTCACTGCACCCCGAGAAAACGCGCCTGATTATGTTTGGCCGCTACGCGGCCAGTCGTCGTCGGGAGCGTGGACTCGGAAAACCGGAAACCTTCGACTTTCTGGGCTTTACCCATATCTGCGGCAAATCACTGCGGGGAGACTTCATGCTTCTGCGAAAGTCCCGCCGCGACCGCATGAGGGCGAAGCTTAGGGAGATCAAGGACCGGCTGCGGTGGCTGAGAAACCAGCCAATTCGCGAACAAGCGAAATGGCTTCGGCAGGTTATTCGCGGATACTATCAGTATCATGCGGTGCCCGCCAACCTGCGATCACTTCAGGCATTCCGGGAGCATGTCATCTTCCTCTGGAAGTTGGCTCTGCGGCGCCGTGGCCAGATGGACACGACGTCGACATCCCGAGTGGAAAAGCTCGCAGCGAAATGGCTTCCGAAACCAAAAATCCTGCATCCTTGGCCTGCAATCCGCTTCGCCGTCAGACACCCAAGGTAGGAGCCGTATGCGGGAATTCCGCACGTACGGATCTGTGCGGGGGGCGCTCAGCAATGAGCGTCCCTACCGCGATCCTTAGGGCCACGATGTTGAAGCTCCTGCGGCTGTCCTTGGTCCGCTCCTTGCGCGTCGAGAATTCCCGAAATCGCGGCCTGCGTCCGCCGCTATGCTGATTTCTCCAATGAAAGAACACAAGGAAAAAAGCGCTTTGTTTTCGTGTCTTTCCCTGGGTTCGGTTTTACTTTGAGCGGCGTTTCGGCCGGTTGGCAAAATCTTCCCCGTCCGAAGGACAGCGTATTCCGTCCTTCGGTCTTGAACCATTCTCCAATCCGTGCCCCTGATGCCGTTTCCTTTCCGGCTTCGGTCACATAGTGGCGTTCGGTTCCCGGTTTCCCATTCTCCGATAAGAGCTCAGCCCAGACCTGCCGGGCTAGCTAAGAAATCATCGGGACAGCCGGGATATCGTTGCCGACGCACCCTCATCACTATTGACGCCGCGCCGCTCGTAAGGGCGCTGGTCACGCAGGATCTGGAAGGTGATCGTCAAGAGCTTGCGCGCGATCGCGACGCGCGCCTTGTTGGTTCCATTCAACTTCAGATGTTCATATTGGGCGCGAAGCTGCAAGTCGGAAGCGACAGCCGATGCAACGGCCTCAACGAAGGCCTAGCGCAGCCACTTATTGCCCTGCTTGATGATCTTCCCATGAAAGGTCTTGCCACCGCTTGAATAGGTCGAGGGAACAAGCCCGGCATAGGCGGCCAGCTTCTTCGGATTCCGGAAGCGATCGATGTCGTCAATCTCGGCATCGATCAGCCGGGCGAAGAATTCCCCGATGCCAGGGATGGTCTTCAACAGCTTTACATTGCCGTTGGTCTTCGTCATCGCCTTGATCGTGGCTTCGGCCTGCTTGATCCGCCTGTCGATGTCACCGATGAAGTCAAGCCCACGATCGATCTGGATGCGGTCGATCGCTGATACGTTGAGCGTGGCGAGCTGCTGGAGGCCGGTCTTGTTGAACAGGTCGCCCAGCTTCTTCAACTGCGCCGTCTGCTCTGGGTAGCGGTCGAACACTGTCACAACCCGGTTCTTCACCATCGTGCGCAGCCGTACATAGAACATCCGCTCACGAAGCGCGACGCGAAGGTCCCGCGCCTTCTCCGTTGGTGCCCAGGCTTCCGGCACCAGATCGGCACGTAACAAGTGCGCCAGCACCGTCGCGTCGATCTTGTCCGTCTTGATTTTGGCGTCGGCGATCGCCTTCACCTTCAACGGATGCGCCAGAACGACATCGTCGCAGATGTCGTCCAGCCAATCATACATCACCATCCAGTTGCGGGTCGCTTCCATCACTGCATGGCTGTTTTCCCGATACCGTTCCAGGAACGATCCGAGAGACTGGCGGTCGTTCTTCACACGACCGGATCGCAGTGTCTTCCCGGCAGAGTCCTGCACGACAAGGTGGCTGTAGCTTTTGTGGTAATCCACGCCGATGTGATAATCATAAGGGGCAGTCACGCTTTGCTCTCCTTCATTGAGTTCGCGAAAACCCAGGTAAGGTAGCCAAACGCTGCAAGGGGTGACTGTCCAAAGAGCATGGCCATCTCAGATATCCGTTCTCTCGGTGGGCGCGGCCTCTTTCATGCCACCTCACATGGGAAAGTCTGCGTCAAGTCAGTCACAACAAATCTCCTCTCCTCTTCACGGTATC
>DASWOH010000141.1:0-1843 GCA_036398815.1 Rhizobium sp.
CCTCCACCACGTTACGCAAGGCGATCGGCTCGCTCGTGCTCGGAGTTTACGACGACGGCGATCTTCAACATGTCGGGCGCGTCGGCACCGGTTTTACCCATACGGTGGCCGAGCAGCTGTTCAAACGGATGGGTCGGCTCAAGGCGGACGAGTGCCCGTTTTCGACGGTGCTTGGGCCAGAGGAGCGTCGCGGGGTCAGGTTCGTGCGGCCTGAACTGGTGGCGGAAGTCGAATTCCGCGCCTGGACCGCCGATGGTTTGCTGCGTCATGCCTCATTCCGTGGCCTGCGGGAGGACAAGGATCCTAAGGAGATCGTGCGCGAGACGCCGAAGTGGACCGCCGCCACAAAGCCGGCCCGACCCAGCCAACGAACCGTGGCGCTGACCCATGGCGACCGGCTCTATTGGCCGGACGAGGGCGTCACCAAAGAAGGGCTCGCAGACTACTACACCGAGGTCTGGCGCTATATCGGCCCGTTCATCGTCGGACGTCCCCTCGCCCTCGTGCGCTGCCCGAACGGTATCAGCGGTCAGCACTTCTTTCAGAAGCATGCCTGGAAGGGAATGAACCGAAACATCGCGCTGGCCCGCGACCCCACCGACGAAGAGCCGTTCGTCGCCGTCAATGATCTCGACGGGCTGCTCGGGCTGGTGCAGGCAGCCGTGCTGGAAATCCATCCGTGGGGATCGATGATCGGCAATTGGGAAAAGCCCGATACGATCACCATGGATCTCGATCCAGGTCCGGGCGTTGCCTGGAGCCGGGTAATCGCTGCCGCCGAGGACACGCGTGAGCGGCTAAAACAGGCTGGCTTGAATCCGTTCGTGAAGACGTCCGGCGGCAAGGGGCTGCATATTGTCTGTCCCTTGAAGCCACAGGCCGAGTGGCCGGCCGTCAAAGCCTTCACCAAATCCATCGCGGACGCCATGGCATCCGACAGCCCAGACCACTACGTCTCGACCATCACCAAGTCGAAACGCCAGGGAAAGATCCTGATCGATTATCTTCGCAATCAGCGGGGCATGACGGCCGTGGCCTGCGCCATGTTGGCCGAAAGCGCGGCAAAATGGCGGTTGCCTTCGACATATGCATCGCGTGCGGTTCCCTCCAGGACACGCGCGATATCGGCAAAGACCTCTTCGCGCTCCTCGATGCTGAGGTCTTTGATGATTTTGATCTTCTCTTCCATTCTTGATCTCACTCCGGATAGACGTGGGATACTGATCGAGCTCATCGGAGCCTCGATCGCGAAATAGCTAGGAAGAGAAAAATCCGGATTCAAGACCTTAGTTAAGCTTGAACTCGCCTTCGACACGACGCCATTCGTTTGGTCCGATCAGACGCTGATGGCTGTAGCGGACGGAATGCAGCGGCCCGTCGAGACTTGTCTGCCAGAAGTCCAGGAACTTCTGCATCTCGGGAAAGTCAGGCGCCAGATCGTAGTCCTGCCAGACATAGGTCTGCAGGACACTCTCGAAATCGGGAATGCGGTAGAGGATGTGCGCGGTGGTGAGACCATATCCGTTAAGTTGGCGCTCCAGATCCGATGAAAATCGCATGCTTCATCTCCGTTTCATGACAGTCGAAAATTGCCGCAAAATTTTGCGGCCATCAACGGATTTCTGAACGCAATGATCGTGTTTATTGTTCCTTTCCAGTATGTTAGCAGCCACGGAACATGAGTGCTAATTTTTTCCTATTGCCCTCTTGAAATCGAAAACCCGCAAAACCAGATCATTTTGCGCAAAACGCTCGAACGAGGTTTGCACCCGCCCGGACTGGTCATCCGGTCCGGCCAGGGGATCAACGTCATCATTGTTTGTCCATCGGAGGAAAACATGTC
>DASWOH010000142.1:0-3018 GCA_036398815.1 Rhizobium sp.
TCGAACCACCCCGTCCCAAAGGCCGCTAAGGTTCAAGCTGAGCTGATCAAAAAGCACATAGTTCTTGTTGATTGTTACATTGACCATCTCGCATTCCCCTCCTGGTGCAGGCCGCAACATAGGGCTGACTCACGGGAAATGTAAATCGAGAAGACTAACTGGAAATGGAAACCCCGCCTCGGAAGGCGGGGTGTCAACTATCTGGGCTTGTTATCGCGATTGACAGTCCGCCACCGGAACACGGTGGACTTGAGGCGCTCACCGGGGCTACCCGATAGCGCATTCATGCGCAGGCAGCAATTTTCTCCGAGCGAGAATTAGTCACGTGCGTTGAACCAGTTTCGACGGCGCGCGTAGAGAGGCCCTTCGAAATGACAGAATCCTTCTTCCAACGCGCAATACGAGCCTCGTCGCGCTCATTGGCGCGTTCAATCAATTCGATCTGCTGGTCTCTAGTAAGCGGCGTTTGAATAGCCCCTAGATTTGTAGACGCCTTCTTTCCTAAATTTGAGGCAGGAGGCCTACATGGGCAAAGGTAATTTCAGCGACGATTTCAAGCGTGACGCAGTGCGTCAGATTACGGAGCGGGGCTATCCGGTTGCGGAGGTTTCACAGCGGCTCGGTGTCAGCCAGCACTCGCTCTATGAGTGGAAGAAGAAGTTCGGCACGACGAATGCCAAGGTCAGCGACGAGGTCGGTGAGATCAGGCGGCTGAAGAAGGAGCTGGCTGTCACCGAGGAGCGCGACATCTTAAAAAAGCGGCCGCGTACTTCGCCAAGGATGCAAAGTGAAGTACGCGTTCATCGCCGAGCATCGACGGCAGTTCTCGGTGCGAACGATGTGCCACTGCCTGCACATCCATCCCAGTGGTTTTTATACCTGGCTCAGGGTTCCGCTGAGCAAACGAGGCATCGAAGACATGCAACAAACCAACCTGCTGCGACGGTCCTGGGAAGAGAGCGGCAAGGTCTACGGTTATCGGAAGCTTCACGACGACCTTCTCGACCAAGGCGAGACATGCTGCCCAACCGGGTTGCACGTCTGACCCGCCTTGCCGGGATCAAGGCGCAGATCGGTTACAAGCGCCGTCCTGGCATCTACGGCGGTAGGCCTTCCATCGTGGTAGACAACACGCTCGACCGGCAGTTCAACGTCGAGGCTCCGGACAGAGCCTGGGTCACGGATATCACCTATATTCGGACCGCCGAGGGCTTCGCCTATCTCGCAGTCGTCATTGATCTCTATTCTCGCCGGGTGATCGGCTGGTCAATGCAGAGCCGTCAAACCACGGATGTCGTGTTGCAGGCTCTGCTCATGGCGGTGTGGCGGCGCAAGCCGAAGGGCCAGGTACTGATCCACTCCGATCAGGGCTCGCAGTTCACCAGCATGGATTGGGCTTCGTTCCTGAAGCACCATAATCTGGTACACTCGATGAGCCGTCGAGAAAACTGCCATGACAACGCGGTCGCCGAGAGCTTCTTCAATCTTCTGAAGCGAGAGCGAATACGCCGGAAGGTCTATCGCTCACGCGATGAAGCCCGCACGGATGTGTTTGACTACATCGAGATGTTCTATAACCCAAAACGTAAGCACGTCAGGAACGGGATGCTATCGCCCGTCGAGTTCGAGAAGCAGCAGAAAACGTAACCCGAGGGTGTCTACGAAACTCGGGACTATTCAGTTCTTTTTCCGCTGGACCCCGAGAACTATTTTCCAAACTTGTGGGTAAAGGGCGAATTATGTTCTCATTTAAATTCTATATAAAATATATATTAACTATCGTTACCAGAGCGTTCAGGTTAACTTCCGCCGCACGCCAGATCCAGCCGGGGCCGACATGACGAAACAAATCCGCTTCAACGCCTTTGAGATGAATTGCATCGGTCACCAGTCACCGGGCCTATGGCGACATCCTCGTGATCGTTCGTGGCAGTACAAGGATCTCGAATATTGGACGGACCTGGCAAAACTGCTCGAAACGGGTTTCTTTGAATCGATCTTCATTGCCGACGTCATCGGCTACTATGACGTCTATAAGGGCAACCTGGACAACGCGTTGCTGCAGGGCGTGCAGATTCCCGTCAACGATCCGCTCCAGCTTGCCAATCCCATCGCCCAGGCGACCAAGCATCTTGGCATTGGCATAACAGCCTCCACGACCTTCGAGCACCCCTACACATTCGCGCGGCGTCTTTCGACGGCGGATCACCATACCAAAGGCCGTGTCGGATGGAACATCGTTACGTCATACCTGGAGAGCGGAGCCAAGAACATCGGCCAGGGTGGCCTGCGTTCCCATGATAACCGTTACGACGTGGCAGCGGAGTATGTGGAAGTCCTGTACAAGCTGTTTGAGGGCAGCTGGGAAGAAGGTGCGGTGCTGCGGGACAAGGAACGCGGCATATTCGCCGATCCCAGCAAAATTCATGAGATCGCCCATAAAGGCAAATTCTTCGAGGTTCCCGGCTACCACCTTTGCGAACCGTCGCCGCAACGTACGCCGGTCCTGTTCCAGGCTGGTGCTTCCGGGGCGGGCAAGCAGTTCGCCGCCGGGCATGCCGAATGCGTGTTCATTTCGACGCCGCTCAAGGATGCCACCCGCGCCTACGTCTCGGAAATACGCCAGCGGGCCGCAGCCCAAGGACGAGACCCGAAGAAGGTGCTGGTCTATGCGATGGCAACGATCATCGTTGATGAGACTGACGAAAAGGCGCGCGCCAAGTATGAGGAATATTCCAAATACGCCTCCTATGACGGAGCCCTTGTGCTGATGTCCGGCTGGACCGGCATCGATTTTGGACACTACAAGCCCACCGATACCGTGAAGAAGGTGCAGACCAACGCGATCATTTCCACTGTCGAGCATCTTGCCGAAGGCAACAAGGTCTGGACCATCGAGGAACTCGCCAAATGGGGCGGCATTGGCGGTCTGGGTCCGTTGTTCGTCGGCTCGCCCTCGACGATTGCCGATCTGCTGCAGGAATGGGTCGAGGAAACCGATATCGACGGCTTCAACCT
>DASWOH010000143.1:0-13153 GCA_036398815.1 Rhizobium sp.
CGAGGCCAATCTCTTCGGCTACGATATCATTTACGATTTCCTCGACCAGGGGCCGAAAGCCGGCGACGTCTCCTTCCGCCAGATTGAGGCGACAGCACGCGGGCTTGGCGCTGTCGGCGATCAGCGCACCTTCCTGATCCGCATGGCCTCCGGTTTTCAGCGCGCCGTCGTCAACGCCGCCGTCGAAATCATTCGTGTCCAGGCGGACGAGGAGGCGATCCTGTTTTCCTCGCCGGTTTCGACCAAGCCGCTGGCCGCGACCGAGAGCGCCAGGCGGATGATCGACGGCTTCGACGATCCCGATACGCATATGGCCGTGATCGGCCGCGACGGCGACGTCATCGCCGCTTCCACCGGCTTCACTGCATTGGGTGTCACGGCACAGACCGCGAGAATGTTGACGACCATGGCCGGGGCACTGCCGGAACGGTTGATCAAGCGGCCGATCCCGACCGGCCGTGGCTATCTGCCCGCCGCCGTCGGCAAGCTGTCGGAAATTCCAGCCCTGCATCTGCTCTTCGTCGTCGAAACCGTGCTCGGCCATCTCGATCCGACGGAAAGCCCCGACACGTCCGCCGCTCCGGCGGCAATCGCCGAGGTCGAGCCGGAGGCGGAAGAGACGCCCAAGGAGCTAGCGGCCACGGCGGTCGAGCCGACATCCGCTCCCGATGCCCCAGTCACGAAAGCCGCTTTTCCCTCTGCAGACATTCTCGACGCCGTGGCGGATATCGAGGAAGTCGAAGACGCGCCGGAAAACGGCGCCCATGAGGCGATGCCCGAACAATCCGATGCCGCGGGCAAGGATCTCGATTCGCTGGTGGCGATGGACGGCGCAACACAGGAACAGATCGAAGCGGCCGCGCATGCCGACGAATTGACCGACGAAGCCGGCGACGTG
Organism: Rhizobium sp.; assembly: GCA_036398815.1. Taxonomy (GTDB): domain Bacteria; phylum Pseudomonadota; class Alphaproteobacteria; order Rhizobiales; family Rhizobiaceae; genus Rhizobium. The sequence continues at coordinate 899 of DASWOH010000143.1, forward strand.
GTTACCCCGACAGACACCGAAAGCCCGGCGGAGCATGAGGACGTGAACGCCGGGCCGGCTGCTCCCGAAGACAATGTGGCTGCGGACGGCCAGCCGGGAGAATTCGCCTTCAAGCGCAGCGGCCGCGCCACCCGCTTCGTCTGGAAGATCGACGCCGAGGGCCGCTTCAGCGAGGTTTCGCGCGAATTCGCCGAAGCCGTCGGCCCGAATGCCGCCAAAGTGACGGGCGCTGCCTTCGCCGATGTCGCCGCGCATTTCAATCTCGATCCGGACGGCAAGATCGCCGAGCTTCTGGCACGGCGCGACACGTGGTCGGGCCGGACGATCTACTGGCCGGTGGAAAACACCGGCCTGATGGTGCCGGTCGATCTCGCCGCCTTGCCGACCTATACGCGCAGCCGTGACTTCGACGGCTTCAGGGGCTTCGGCGTCGTCCGCCTTTCCGACGCCATCGAAGATCCGATGAAGCTCGGGTTGACGCTGGGTGCTGAGGAAGATCAGACCGCTTCGGCACCGGGCACTGCGGAAGCTCCCGCGGCGGCAGCCGAAACGGATGAGACAGCTCCTGCAATTGCCGAAGAAGCGCTACAGACCGCCGCGGAGGAACATGTCACCGAAGGAGAGGAAACCGCTCGCGAAGCAGGGGCCGAGGCAGCAGCGGAACCCGCTCCCGCGAATGAAGAACCGCCGGCGCTGACGATTGCCGAGACGCCGAACCGCCGTGAGACCGACAAGATCATCCAACTCCACGAACGGCGCTCGTCGATGCCGGGCGGCCTGTCGCTGAGCGAACAGGCAGCCTTCCGCGAGATCGCCCGTCAGCTCGAACCCTTCGGCAAGGGCGCCGATCAACCCGAAGAGGGCGCGCAGCCGGAAGATATCACCGACACCTCTCCAAAGCCGAACGCGGCGGACGAGATCCTGTCCGGCACGACCGCAACACCGACCGAAGACGAGATCGCCGAAGAGCCGTTACACGAGGGAACCGCACCGGCAACCGCACAATCCGAACCGGACAAGGCGGAACCTCTGGCTAAGGCCGAAAAGCCGGTGGAGGAAGCCGCTCCCAACGCAGACGTATCCAAGCCGGAAGAGCATCCCGATCCGCTCGGCGTCTTGAACACCGCCATCCCTCCGCGCGTGAAAATGCGCAATGGCCTGTCGGACGAGATCGTCGATCAATTGCCGCTTGCCATCCTCATCCATGCCGGCGACCGGCTGATCCATGGCAATCCGGAATTCCTGCGGCTGACGGGCTATGAGAGCCTTGCCGACCTCGACCATGTCGGCGGATTGGATGCGCTGCTGCAACGCCATGACCTCGAGGGCAAGACCGAGCAGCCGGGCACGATGATGGTAGTGTGCGCCGACGACACGCTGGTGCCGGTCACCGCGCGGCTGCAGTCTATCCGTTGGGAAGACGGCACTGCATTGATGTTGGCGCTGATGCCGCTTGAAAAGGGTGAAGCCTCCCAGCCGGAGCCCGTGCCCGAAGAGGCGCGGCCGGAACGGATGGTGGAGAAAGTTGCCAAGCTGCAGGTCGAAATCGAGGAACTGCGCTCGACGCTGGAAACGGCGACGGACGGCGTTGTCATCATCGGCCAGGAGGGCGATATCCGCTCGATGAACCGCTCGGCGAGCGCCCTCTTCAACTTTGACGACCAGGAAACCCGCGGCAAACCTTTCGTCATGCTGTTTGCGCATGAGAGCCAGAAAGCCGTGCTCGATTATCTCAGCGGGCTCTCAGGCCATGGCGTGGCGAGCGTGCTGAACGACGGCCGCGAGGTTATGGGCCGCGAGGCATCGGGCGGCTTCGTGCCGCTGTTCATGACCATGGGGCGGCTGAACTCCTCCAACGGCTATTGCGCCGTCATCCGCGACATCACGCAATGGAAGCGCACCGAGGAAGAGCTGCGCAACGCCAAACGCGCGGCGGAAACCGCCAATGCCCACAAGACGGATTTCCTTGCCCGCGTCAGCCATGAGATCCGCACGCCGCTCAACGCCATCATCGGCTTTTCCGACATGATGGCCGGCGAGCGCTTCGGGCCGATCGGTCATTCCCGCTATATCGAATACGCGACCGACATCGGCCGCTCCGGCCGGCATGTGCTCGACATCGTCAACGATCTCCTGGATATTTCCAAGATCGAAGCCGGCGAGATGGACCTGGAATTTGCCTCGGTCGGCCTCAACGAAGCGATTGCCGAGGCCGTGTCGCTGGTGCAGCCGCAGGCCAACAGCCAGCGCGTCATCATTCGCACCGCGCTCTCGCAAGCCGTGCCGAACGTCGTCGCCGACCTGCGCTCGATCAAACAGATCGCGCTGAACATCCTGTCGAACGCCATCCGCTTCACGCCATCCGGCGGCCAGATCGTGGTTTCAACGTCCTACGAGGGCAATGGCAGCGTGGTGATGCGTATCCGCGATACCGGTGTCGGCATGACACGCTCGGAGCTGGAACAGGCAATGAAGCCCTTCCGCCAGGTCTCGACCAACTCCCGCAAACGCGGAGATGGCACCGGCCTCGGCCTGCCCCTGACCAAAGCCATGGTCGACGCCAATCGTGCGACCTTCTCGATCAATTCGTCGCCGAACGAGGGGACATTGGTGGAAGTCACGTTCCCATCGCCGCGAGTGCTGGCGAACTGAGGGATATCACCAGCCCTTTATCAAAACCAGAGATCGCGCACGCACCGTCCTTTTGAAGGAAGGTCTTCAAACGTGTCCAGCCCATCGAAATGATCGATCGGCAGGTCGTGAACAAGATCGGGCGGCGCAAGTCGCAGGTTGACAGCCATACGCAAACGACCGTCCTTTTGAAGCCGCAAGCCGCGCCAGCTCAATACACATGCACAGGATGGGCAAAACAATATTTCAAGAGACGAATTGTCCCTTCCGGCACGCGTATAGGAGGCGGTCTGCCCACTGATGGAGATACGCTCTCCTTCGTAGTCATAGGCCCACAGTGCGCCATAGCGTCGGCAGAGTGTGCAGTTGCACGCCGTGATCGAGCCGGGATCGCCCTTCAGGGTCCAACTTGCCTTGCCACAATGACATGAACCGATCAGCATGAGTGCATCCTGCTGCATATTCGAAGACAGCATTCTGCCTCAGTCACCCGATACCTGCAAATGGCGCAATCGGACACACCCTCTACACCTACGTCCAGCCCGATTCATGTCGTGCCGGCGGCTTACCTGTTTCGACAGAGAGTGCGCCGCGACTGCCCCCCGAGCGCGGCGATGGGAATTACTCCCCGCGAGCCTTCTCAGCCTTGCGCTTGGCCCGCGAATTCGGCTTGCCGGCCGGCGGACCACCCGCGTCGCTCTTGGCAAAGTTCGGCTTGCCCGGCTTCTTCGCCCAAGGTTTCTTGTCGGAAGCGCCCTCGCCTGCCTGTGCCCGTTCCGGCTTGCGGTCGGATTTCCATTTCGGCTTGCTGTCGTCGTGCGGGCGAGCGCTCTTCTCGGCGAAGGGCTTTTTACCGTAGCCTCCCTCGCGCTTGGCCTGCGAGAAATCCGGGATGCCGGCGAGCGGCTTGACGCGGATGCCGCGTTCCAGGGTCTTGTCCGGGCCGATGGCGACCAGGAAGCGTTCGGCGCCTTCGGCCGAGAACTCGACGAAGGTTTCTTCCGGCTGCATCTTGATCGCGCCGATATCGCGCTTGGTCAGGTTGCCGTTGCGGCAGAGCATCGGGATCAGCCAGCGCGGCTCGGCATTCTGCTTGCGGCCGACCGAGAGCGACACCCAGACGCCATCGGTGAAATCGTTGCGGCCGGCGCCGGCAGGCGCTTCGTCATACCGCGTGACCGGAAAATCGTCGCGGCGGGGCTTCTTGCGATCGCCCTCGGCGGGCACATCCTGCAGGTCTTCCGGCGCGGAATGGCCGGCGCGGTATTGACGCAGGAATGCGGCGGCGACCTGTTCGGCGCCATGGCTCTGCAACAGTTGCTGCACCAGGGACTGCTCGTCGTCGCGCAACGGTTCGGTGAAAATCGGATCGGCGAGAAGACGCTCGTCGTCACGCTGGCTGACTTCATCGGCCGACGGCGGCTTTGCCCAGGTGGCGCGAATGCGGGCGGCTTCCAGCAGGCGTTCGGTGCGGCGGCGGCCACTGAGCGGCACGATCAGGGCGCTGACGCCCTTGCGGCCGGCGCGGCCGGTGCGGCCGCTGCGATGCAGCAGCGTATCCGGATTGGTCGGCAGGTCGGCATGCACCACGAGTTCGAGACCCGGCAGGTCGATGCCGCGAGCGGCAACGTCGGTGGCGATGCAGACGCGAGCGCGGCCATCGCGCATGGCCTGCAGCGCATGCGTACGCTCGCTCTGGCTAAGCTCGCCGGACAGGGCGACGACGGAGAAGCCGCGATTGTTGAAGCGTGCCGTCAGATGATTGACCGCGGCGCGCGTCGAGCAGAAGACGATGGCGTTCTGCGCTTCATAATAGCGAAGCACGTTGATGATGGCGTTTTCCCTGTCGCTCGGCACGACCGTGAGCGCACGATAGTCGATATCGACATGCTGCTTGGCTTCCGCGGCGGTAGCGATACGGACGGCGTCACGCTGGTAGTTTTCGGCAAGCTTGGCGATCGAGCGCGGCACAGTCGCCGAGAACATCAGCGTCCGCCGTTCGGTCGGCGATGTCTCAAGGATGAATTCGAGGTCCTCGCGGAAGCCGAGATCGAGCATCTCGTCGGCTTCGTCCAGCACGACGGCCTTCAGCTTGGAAATATTAAGCGAATTGCGGCGGATATGGTCGCAAAGACGGCCCGGCGTTCCCACAACGATATGCGCGCCGCGCTCCAGAGCCCGCTTTTCGGTGCGCATGTCCATGCCGCCGACGCAGGAGACGATGGTGGCGCCGGTCAGCTCATAGAGCCATTCCAGCTCGCGCTGCACCTGCAGCGCCAGTTCGCGGGTCGGCGCGATCGCCAGAGCCAGCGGCGTGCCGGCGCGACCGAAGCGCTCGGCGCCGTCCAAAAGGGTCGGGGCCAGCGCCAGACCGAAGGCAACCGTCTTGCCGGAGCCGGTCTGGGCCGAAACCAATGCGTCCTTGCCAGCAAGGTCGGGATCGAGCATCGACTTTTGTACCGGCGTCAGCGTTTCGTAACCACGCTTTGCCAAAGCCTGGGCAATCGCAGGAACGATGCCTTCGAATTCGGTCATGTCTTGTCTTTCGGAATTCTTCACGCGCCAGGAGGCACGGATCATCGTGGCCCGCACGTCGCAGGCCTCTTCTTCAAGCGTGCACATACTTGGTCGGCGGGGCAATGTACAGAGCGGGCGCGTATTTGTGCGGCGCGAACGAAAAAAAGGCAGCGAATCGGGCTACCTTTGGAGTTGATGCTGCCTAACGAAAGCCCGAGCGATCAACGTCATGTTACGGGAGCCATGGCTCCAAGCCGCTCCGAGTTCATGCAAGCGGCCCCAAGTTGGGTTTACCTTCGACCAATCTGTTCACGCCGGGTTACCATCCCGCAGGCTATCGTTCACCCGTCAGTTTCAGGAGAACGATCAGCTCTTCAGTTCCTCCAGCCCGGCAAACAGATCGAGCGCCTCCGGATTGGCAAGCGCTTCCTTGTTTTTCACCGCCCGGCCGTGAACGACATCGCGGACGGCGAGTTCGACGATCTTGCCGGACTTGGTGCGCGGGATGTCCGTGACGGCGATGATCTTGGCCGGCACATGCCGCGGCGAAGCGCCGGTGCGGATGCGGGTCTTCATCGCCTTCGCCAGATCCTCCGTCAGCGCGGCTCCCGCCGCCAGCCGCACGAACAGCACGACGCGCACGTCGTCATCCCAGTCCTGGCCGATGCAAAGCGCCTCCAGAACTTCCGGCATCTGCTCGACCTGATTGTAGATCTCCGCCGTGCCGATACGCACGCCGCCAGGGTTCAGCGTCGCATCCGAGCGGCCATGGATGATCAGGCCGCCATGCTCTGTCCATTCGGCGAAATCGCCATGGCACCAGACATTGTCGAAACGCTCGAAATAGGCGGCGTGATATTTGACGCGGTCGGGATCGTTCCAGAACATCACCGGCATCGAGGGGAAGGCCTTGGCGCAGACCAGCTCGCCCTTTTCGCCGCGCACCGGCTGACCATCCTCGTTCCAGACATCGACGGCAAGACCAAGACCCGCTCCCTGGATCTCGCCGCGCCAGACCGGCTGCAAGGGATTGCCGAGCACGAAGCAGGAGACGATATCGGTGCCGCCCGAGATGGAGGCGAGCTGGATATCGTCCTTGATGCCCTCATAGACGAAGGTGAAGCCTTCCGGCGACAGCGGCGAGCCGGTGGAGGTCATCAGCCGCAGGCTGGTGAGATCATGCGAGGTCTTCGGCGTCAGGCCGCTTTTGCGCACTGCGTCGATGTATTTGGCCGAGGTGCCGAACACGGCGAAACCCTCCTCCTGCGCATAGTCGAAGAGGATGTTGCCGTCGGGCGCAAAGGGCGAACCGTCATAGAGGCAGAGGGTGGCGCCGGCGGCAAGCCCGGTCACCAGCCAGTTCCACATCATCCAGCCGCAGGTGGTGAAATAGAACACCTTTTCGCCAGGAACGACGCCGCAATGCAGGCGATGCTCCTTGATGAGCTGCAACAGCGCGCCGCCGGCAGAATGGACGATGCATTTCGGCACGCCCGTCGTGCCCGAGGAAAACAGGATGAACAGCGGATGCGCAAACGGCAGGGGCGCGAATTCGACGGCCTTCGCCTCGAAGGGCGCGATGAAGGCGGACAGCGTCTTCGCACCGGGCGTCGCCGCTGCGACCGCATCGGCATCGCCGGCATAGGGAACGATGACGGCCGGCGCGCCGAGGCGCTGCGCGATGGCGCCGACCTTCGCCGTCACATCCTGCAATTTGCCACCATACCAATAGCCACTGCAGGCGATGAAGAGTTTCGGCTCGATCTGGCCGAAGCGGTCCAGCACGCCCTGCTCGCCGAAATCGGGGGAACAGGAGGACCAGATGGCGCCGATCGAGGCGGCCGCCAGCATGCAGGCGATGGTTTCCGGCATGTTCGGCATCATCGCGGCGACACGGTCGCCCTTCCCTATACCAAGGGCGATATAGGCCTGTTGCAGGCGTGACACCGTGGCCGACAGCCGATCCCAAGACCAGCGATCGCGCACCTTGTCTTCTCCCCAGAAGACCAGGGCATCGTCCCCGCCGCTCTTCGACAGCAGGTTCTCGGCGAAGTTCAGTTCGGCATCGGGAAAGAAGCGCGCCTCCAGCATCAGGTCGCCATCGATCAGCGCCCTTTCGCCACGTTTTCCCTTGATGCCACAGAAATCCCACACTGCTGTCCAGAAGCTTTCGCGCTCGGAGATCGACCAGGCGTGCAGGGTGGCGAAATCGGAGAGCGACAGGCCGAAGCGCCGGTTGCACTCCTGCATGAAGGCAAACATCGGGCTGCGGCGGCGAAATTCATCCGACGGCGTCCAGAGCGGTTGATTATCCTGCATATGATCTCCCCCTGCTTTTCGGTTTATATACCATGCTGCAACGCATTATAAAGTCACTGTGTCGCTGGCCTTCCCGCTGTACAATGTTTGCATCCGTCGATCATTTCCTATATCCGGCAAACATAGGCATATCAGCGCTATGAGTATGAAAGTCTCCGTGGGATCATGAGCACGTCGAGGAATAAGAAGTGGCGATTGACGATGCGATCGGCCTCACGATGGCTGCCGACCGTCGTGCGCACCTCCGGCATCGCGTTGCTGACCATCCTCATCGTCTTCGCCGTCTTCAGGGCAACCGCCCCCTTTCTCATCTCCAGCGGACTGGTGCGTTCCGGCATCGAGAAGGCGTTGTCGGACTGGACGGGATACCGCGCGCAGATCGAGGGCGACCCGACACTGGAATTCTGGCCGACGCCGCGCGTGACGCTCAATCAGGTCAGCATCCGCGAGCCGACGAAAAACGGCAAGGTGCTCGGCCATGTCGACAGTCTCTCGGCGGACTTCTCACTGTTTGCAGCGCTGCGCGGACGCGCGCATTTCCATGAGTTCCATTTCCTCAGACCGACGATCTATATTCGCCGCGACGAAAGCGGCCTGATCGACTGGACGAACGAAGGGCTGTTGTCAAAGGCGATAGAGCGGGTGGAGACATCCTCCAACCAGGACGTGCCGATGCAGAGGGAGCAGGACGCGGACATCGGCACCCTGACCATCGAGGACGGCAGTGTCGAGATGACCGATGACCGCACCGGCAACATCTACAAGACGAACGGCGTGAACGCGGACATCGCCTGGCCACGGTTGTCGCAACCGATGACGGCCGTCATCCTGGCGCGGCTCAACGGCCAAGACGTCAAGATCGACTTCAATTCCACCCAGCCCCTGCTGCTGTTTGCCGGCAAGAGCGTGGATGCACGGACGAGCTTCTCCTCGCCGCTGATCACCTGGACCTATACCGGCGTCACCAGCATCTCCGACTTCTCGGCGCTTGCCGGAAATCTGGATCTGAGCGTGCCGAACGTTCCTTCCTTCCTCGCCTGGAGCGGAGAGCATCTGCCGGCCGCCAATACGCTGCAGAACGTCTCGCTCAACGCCGATATCGTCGCGATCCAGAATGGCCTGCGTTTCAACAATCTGAACTTCAAGGTCAACGATTCCGCGGCCTCCGGCGTCATGGACCTCAGCTATACGGCAGCCGGCAAGCCGAAGATTTCCGGCACGCTCGCCTTCGACCAGATGAACCTCAACCCGTTCCTGGCGGCATTCTCCATGCGGCTGGCGGCCGACACCGCCATCGACGCGCTGCTCAACGGCAATCCGCTGCAGCGGCTCGACCTGGATATGCGGATGTCATCGAACAAGGCCGTGCTTGGCCCCTTCCAGTTCGACAATATCGGCGCCAGCCTGCTGGTGGCCGGCGGCAAGGCAAAATTCGACATTGGCGACAGTGGCTTCGAAGGCGGGGAGCTGACCGCGCATCTGGAGGTTACGCAAGGCGACTTCGACGGCGGCGGCAAATTGCAGATATCCATCCGCGACGCCGATTTCGGTGGGCTTTTTACCCGGCTCAAGCTTGTCGGCCCACTGCCGCTGACGACGGGATCGCTTGACCTTTCGCTCGGTACATCGAAGCCGATCTGGGCCGCCAATCTCGGCGATGTCGCCGGCAAGATGCATTTTTCCGCGGCGGCAGGCTCCTTCCGGCAACTCAACATCTCCGCCTTCCGCGCGTTTGCCGCCGACAAGGCTTTCTTCCGGATGAGCGACATTGCCGACACGGCCTTCGATTTCGACAGCCTCGATGTCGACGCAAGCTTCGCCAAGGGATCGGCCGAGGTTCACAGCGCCAAGATCACAGGGCGCAACGAGACGGTGACGCTGAACGGCGTCGTTCCCTTCCGCAGCAACGGACTGGCGCTTTCGGGCGCCATCGAGGCAAGCAGCCCTGCCGACGCCTCGGATCTGCCGATGCTGCCCTTCTTCATCGGCGGCACTTGGCCGGACCCGGTGATTTCGCCGGTCACAACGCTGCTGCAGAAGCCCAACCAGCCGCAGCAATAGGCCTCACGAACGGCGCAAGGTTCATCCTTACCCCGCAGCCGCGGCGTGCTCATCCCTTTGGCGCTGCACCTCGCGGCGCTTGGTGGCGATCGAGGCGCAAATGACGCCGATGGCGACGACACCGATCAGGATGGTGCAGATCGCGTTGATTTCCGGCGTGACGCCAAGCTTCACCTGGCTGTAGATCAACATCGGTAGCGTCTTGGCGCCGGCGCCCGAGGCAAAGGTGGCGATCACCAGGTCGTCGAGCGACAGCGTCAGCGCCAGCACCCAGCCGGAGAACACGGCCGGCGCGATGATCGGCAATGTGATCTCGAAGAAGGTGCGCACCGGCGGCGCGCCGAGATCCAGCGCCGCTTCCTCGATCGAACGGTCGAAGGTCAGAAGCCTGGATTGCACGACGACGGCGACGAAGCACATGGTCAGCGTCGTATGCGCCATGACGATCGTCCAGAAACCGCGATCGACGCCGGCGGTGACGAAGAACAGCAGCAGCGACAGGCCGGTGATGACATCAGGCATGACCAGCGGCGCGTAGATCATGCCGGAAAACAGGATACGGCCGCGGAAGCGCGTGTAGCGCACCAGCGTCAAGGCCGCCAGCGTGCCGAGCACGGTGGCAGCCGTCGCCGACAGAAGCGCGATGCGCACCGTCAGCCAGGCGGCATTCAGCATGGTATCGTTGCTGAAGAGATGCACATACCATTGCGTCGAGAAACCGCCCCAGACCGTAACCAGGCGCGAGGCGTTGAAGGAATAGACGACCAGCAGCAGGATCGGCAGGTAGAGGAACGCCAGGCCGAGCGTTACCGAGACGATGTTGAAACGGGACCAGCGGATCATGGGCTATCTCCCTCTCTCTTCGGCTTTCGCCTGGAAATGCTGGAAGAAGACAATGGGCACCACCAGCACAAGCAGCAGGATGGTCGCGACGGCGGAAGCCAGCGGCCAATCGGTGTTGCCGTAGAACTCTGTCCACAAGACCTTGCCGATCATCAGGGTTTCGGAACCACCGAGCAAGTCCGGGATCACGAATTCGCCGACGGCCGGGATGAAGACCAGCATGCAGCCGGCGATCACGCCGGGGATCGACAGGGGGAAAGTGACGCGCCAGAAGGCGCCGATCGCCGTGCAGCCGAGATCTTCCGCCGCCTCGATCAGCGTGCCGTCCATCTTTTCCAACGCCGAATAGAGCGGCAGCACCATGAAGGGCAGGTAGGAATAGACCATGCCGATGTAGACGGCGGTGTTGGTGTTGAGGATCACCAGCGGCTCGTGGATGATGCCGAGCCCCATCAGGAGCTGGTTCAGCAGACCGGTGGTGCTGAGGATCGACATCCAGGAATAGACGCGGATCAGGAAGCTCGTCCAGAACGGCAGGATGACCAGCATCAGAAGCGTCGGGCGGATGGTGCGCGGCGCCTGCGCCATGCCGTAGGCGATGGGATAGGCGATGATCAGCGTCAGGAGCGTCGAGATGCCGGCGATCTTCAGGCTGCCGACATAGGCGTTCATATAGAGCGGGTCGCCGGCCAACCATGTGTAGTTGTCGAAGGACATGCTTTGTAGCTTGTCCCACCAATCGCCGAGACTGTCCGACCAGCTGAAGGACGGATCATAGGGCGGGATGGAAAGCGCCTTCGTCGACAGCGAGATGCGGAAGACGATCAGAAACGGCACGAGGAAAAAGAGCAGCAGCCAGACATAGGGGATGATGATGACAAGGCGCTGGTAGAGGGAGGAGCCGAGCGTTTTCATCATCAATCCTTCAGCAGCACGCCGGCGTTTTCGTCGAAGGAGACCCAGACATTCTGGTCGTAGGCAAAAGGCTCTTCCACCGCCCGGACCGCGTTCAGCGACGAGGCCTTGACCACCTGGCCGTTCTTCAGCTTGACGTGGAAGACCGTCATGTCGCCGAGATAGGCGATGTCCCAGATCTCGCCTTCGGCGGCGTTGACCGAGGCGTTGGCCGGCGGCCGCGGCGTGATCCTGAGCTTCTCCGGCCGGATGGCGAGACTGGCGCGACTTCCCTCCGCCGGCGTATCGCCGGACGCGGTGCGCAGCAGGAAGGCGGGATCGACCGCGATTTCGATGATCCCCGAGCGGGCCGAGGTGACATTGCCCTCGAGAATGTTCACGTCGCCGATGAAGTCGGCGACGAAACGCGAGTTGGGGGCCTCGTAGATCTCCGCGGGCGTCGCCACCTGCACCACCTTGCCATGGCTCATGACGGCGATGCGGTCGGCCATGGTCATCGCCTCTTCCTGGTCGTGGGTGACGACGACGAAGGTGAGGCCGAGGCTCTGCTGCAGGTCCATCAGCTCGAACTGGGTCTCCTCGCGCAGCTTCTTGTCGAGCGCGCCGAGCGGCTCATCGAGCAGCAGCACCTTCGGGCGCTTGGCGAGCGAGCGGGCAAGCGCCACGCGCTGACGCTGGCCGCCGGAAAGCTGGTGGGGCTTGCGCTTGGCGAATTGCTCCAGCTTGACCAGTTTCAGCATCTGCGCCACGCGCTCGGCGATCTCCGCCTTCGGCATGCCGTCCTGCCGCAGCCCGAAGGCAATGTTCTTCTCCACCGTCATATGCGGGAAGAGCGCGTAGGACTGGAACATCATGTTGACGGGGCGGCGGTAGGGCGGCGTACCGGCGAGGCTCTGGCCATCGAGGACGATCTCGCCCGTCGTCGGCTGCTCGAAGCCCGCCAGCATGCGCAGCAGCGTGGACTTGCCG
>DASWOH010000144.1:0-13112 GCA_036398815.1 Rhizobium sp.
GGTTACGTCGTGGCCTCACGGTATTCGCCGAATTTTTTAGAAACGTGCCTGACTATATTCTGCTGATCTGGCTCTTCGTGGCGCTTCCGGTCTTTCTGAGCAACATGCTCGGACAGCGTATCATTTTCGTTCCGACCATAACCGCGATTGCCTCGCTGAGCCTGAGTTACAGCGTTTATTTTGCCGAGACGTTGCGCGCGGGCTTTCAATCAACGCCACCCGGTCAGACTCATTCGGCACAGGCGCTGGGCATGATGCCGGGAACGATCCTGCTGCGCATTCTGATTCCACAGATACTCATGCGTACATCGCCTGAGCTGATGAACGTCTGCATTTCGCTCTTCAAGACCACGTCGATCGTCTCGCTCATCGCGGTGCCCGACCTGATGTACCAGATTTCGAACATGTCGTCGCAGATTATGCGGCCCGTTCCGCTCTATACCGGTGGTGCGTTGATCTATGTCGCCATCATCGTCGTCGCGAGCCTCGGGCTGCGCTGGTACACGCGCCGTCTTCACGCCAGCAGGATATGAGGACCGCACGATGGATATTTTCAATCGCATGATCCTTACGAACCTCGGTCTTCTGGCCGATGGTCTGTTCACCACCGTGCAGCTGATCGTCCTTAGTTTCGTCTGCGGCATCATTCTCGGCGTCGTTTTCACCGTCATGGGCTTTGTCTCGACGCCGACGCGCTGGCTCGCCAACATACTGGTCGAGTTCTTTCGCGCGACGCCGATGTATGTGCAGCTGGTCTGGGTTGCCTATGTCTGGCCGGAACTGTTCGGCTGGCCGGAGGCAGCCTATACGGCGGCGCTAATCGCTCTAACGCTTCAGACGGGAGCCTATCTCTCGGAAACCTTCCGCGCCGGTTTTTTGAGCATTCCGCATGGACAGAGCGAGTCCGCCTATGCGCTCGGAATGACACCGGCATGGACGATGCGGCGCATCATCGTGCCGCAACTGGTGATGAACATCGTGCCGGCTCTCATCAATCAGCTCGTTTCCGTGGTGAAGTCATCCACGGTTGTTTCGGTCATCGGCGTGGCGGACCTTCTCTACCAGACAAACAGCCTAATCAACCGTTGGCATGAGCCGGTGGAAATTCTGACTTTCACAGCATTGATCTACATCGGTCTCGTTTCGGTGATCTCGATGGGAACCCGCCATATCGAGGCCAGAGTAAGGGCCCGGCTTCAATAAAAACGAAAACCAAAGAACGTCAAAAAAAGAAAGGAACAGCCGCGATGACATCAGAATCCAAGAGAAACTTCCTTAAAGGCGGCCTGCTTGCAGGCGGCGCACTCGCAACCGTCGCTGCCGCGACGGCGACCCCGAAGCAGGCTCTCGCTCAGGCGGAAGCCAATGGCGGATTGGACCCGAATTCGGCGCTCGCAAAGATCCGCAAGACCGGCAAGCTCACCGTCGGTTACACGCTTAACACCCTCTGGTTCTTCCGCGATCTGAAGTCCGGCCAGCTGACCGGCGTCTACAAGGACATTCTGGATGATCTCGGGCGCGACCTCGAAGCCGAAATCGTTCTGAAGGAATACGACACGCAGACAGCAATCACCGCCTTGCGCAACGGCGAGTTTGACCTGTTCGGTTCGACGCTTGCCTATACGCCGGCGCGGTCGCAGATCCTCGCCTATGTCGGTCCGCTTTGGGCCAAGGGAAATATCTGCATCACGCACAAGGATTTCGTAGACAAGTTCAAGTCCATCGCCGACTTTAACTCTCCGGACGTCACCTTCTCCCAGTCTGCCGGTCAGGCTGAGGAAGCGCGTGTCAGAATGCTCTTCCCGAGGGCGGAGCTGACAACCACCTCCGGTCAGGTGAACCTGGCGCTGGAGCCGATCCGTGCCAAGCGCGCGCATCTGTTCATGGGTGGCGAAATGGACTCAAGGATTTTCGTCAAGGCCAATTCCTGGGCGGCTCTCGTCCTTCCGGACCAGCCTTTCGACCGCCGCGCCAACACCTTTGCAGTTCGCTACGGTGATCCGAGCTGGGAATCCTTCATGAATTTCTGGTGCGGCGCCCAAAAGGAAAGCGGACGCATGCAGCAGGTTTACGACTTCCACGTGAACAAATTGTTGAACGGCTAAGTCCTTCGGCGAACATGTCCGGAGGCAAGAGCCTTCGGAATAAAAACAATCAGGATTGAACTTGAAAGCGCGTATCCCGAACGCGTTCCGGATACGTGCGTCTTAATTAGGGAGACCATTGTGGAAACATCGCATCGCACCAGGGTTGGGTTTCTGGTACCGCCGGGCAATTGGACGATCGAACAGGAAATTCCCGCCTTTCTGCCGGAGGACGTCTCGATCAATTTCAACCGTCTCTCGCGTGTGGATCACACAAACGAAGGCGAGCAGCGCAAGCTGGTGACCGCCGACAACCTCAACGTCATGGCAAACTCCGTGGGACGCGCCGCACGCGACCTTGCAGAAGCCTCGCCGGAAATGATCGTCTATTGCTGCACGAGCGGCAGTTTCGTGAACGGCTGGGCCGGCCACGTAGAGCTTTCCAACAAGATCACTTCCGATACGGGTGTTCCAGCTATCACGACATCCACTGCCGTATTGTCCGCTCTCAAAGTTTTAGGAGCGAAGAAGGTGGTCATGGTCGCCCCCTATCCGGAAAACATCATCGATATAGAAGTGAATTTCTTCAATCATTTCGACATCGACATCGTCGCCAGACGAAGGATCGATTGCCCGACGGATGACGATATTCGTGCGGTCAAGCACGAGGCCACAGCGGCCGCCGTGCTCGATGCGGTCTCCGATGTCGACGAATATGACGCGGTTTTCATCAGTTGCACCAACTTACAGATCATGCCGCAGATCGCGAGTCTTGAGGACACGCTCGGCAAGCCGGTGGTGACATCGAACCAGGCGTCCCTCTGGGCCTCGCTTCCCGCAACGTCCGGGAAACCGCGCCGACCGGTCGGGCAACTTTTCAATCACCCCTTTCGCCCGTTCTCGTAAAATACCGGAGATCAATATATGTACATCGTCAAGCCACTGCCGCCGCAAGTCGACAAAGCGCTGCTCGACCTGCTCGTCAAGGCAGAGCCGGCCACGATCGGTCACTTCCTTCATACCGGTTTCATGAATGTGAATATAAAGAGTCTTCAGCGGGATGTCCGTGTTGCCGGAACTGCCGTAACGGCTCGCGCTCCCGGCCCTGATGGCAGCATTTCAGGCTACGCACTCGGACAAATCCGGCCAGGCGACATTCTCATAATAGATCGCTGCGGCGACACAAAACATGCTATCATCGGCGGTGCTGCAGTCTACGCGGCGAAGAAGGCCGGTTGCGCCGGTATCATCGTCGATGGCGTTGTTACGGATCTCGGCGAGCTTCGCGCCTATGGGCTTCCGGTGTGGTGCCATGGCGCAACCGCGATTACCGGAAAAGCTCTCGGCCTTGGCGGTGAGTTCTGCATTCCGGTTTCATGTGGCGGCGTCGCTGTTAGCCCTGGTGATGTGATTCTGGCGGACGAAAACGGCGTCCTTGTTCTACCACCGGAGCCTGATCTTATCAAGGAAAGCGCAGAGCGTGCGATCGGT
The DNA here is from genome assembly GCA_036398815.1 of Rhizobium sp. GTDB lineage: Bacteria > Pseudomonadota > Alphaproteobacteria > Rhizobiales > Rhizobiaceae > Rhizobium. Next base: position 3,576 of record DASWOH010000144.1, read on the forward strand.
CTCCAGACCGCTGAAAAGACAACGCTCGCACGTGTCGATCGCGGTGAGAAGATGCCTGACATCAACGGTGTGACCGAACTGGTGATGAAAAATCTACGCGCCTGATCGTTGCGAAAGGCAGCTTTTAGGGACTGTAGCAACGCTTGGCTCATATCCACGAGCCGGACGTTTGCATGTTCGGAGTTGAGGTGGCTCTGTTGGAAAATATCGTCGTTGACTCGGTGCTTGGTCAGCAAATTGCCTCAGTCGGACTTCGCCTCGGCGTTCTGGGCAAGCAGTGCCACAGCCGCTGAAACCGCTAGGAGAGAGAATCTCGGAAAGAATGCCGTCCCTCAGGGGGCCTCGTTCCTAACGAGAACCGAGGCGATTTCCGATGCTTGAGCATGCTCATGTCGGGTCGAATGCCCTCGGCATACCTGCCATTGTCAGCAAGGGCAATTGTCAAACCCTCGATCATCTTGCTCCACGGCATCGGGACATCTGGTGCGCAGCCCAAGCCGCTGGTCTACGTGTGGCAGTCAAGCCTGCCGAATACCGGTTTGCAGTACCCAGGCGGCCAAATTATCGTCGCTGTGGACATCAATGGCTCTCGACAATCGCAAAGCGTCACCTCGATGCGGCCGAGAAGCGTCTCTGGGCCGGGCGAAGGGCGTCAACGCTGGAGGCACCCATTCATACGTGGCCGGCGAAGGCGGAGCCGGAAGAACACAAATGTCTTTGCGGTTGGTACAGCCAGGTCGTCCCGCACCCAATTCGGTGCAATTCGAGCCCGGTCATGGGCTAACAAGGTCGACGGAAGACGGTCTGGTCGCTATTGCCGGCCGGAAGGCTTACCCGCATCTCGTCAGGCGCATTCCAGCGCGAAATCGCCTGCATCTCAATCGTTCCTCGTGAGGTTTAGACGATCCTCGTCGAGTACATTCCACCGCGGCCCAGAGGCCCAGCAGACAGGCGAGGAGGGTCACGGCGAACACGGATCCATGACACGCGCTGAGCAGCCCAGAACCTCCGCTGGAAGGCGCCGTGATCTTCGACGCCTTCCGGGAGTGCGGGTTTCCGGGCCGACTTTACCGTACGCTTCTCTGCCGGCATCCGCTTACACGACCGTCGAGGACCGGTCCCCGGTCGTCGCGCTGTTCACGGGGTGCAGGACATCGTCATCGGGATCCGGGATCCTGCCGTCGGGCGTCAGGTCATCGACCGCTTTCGGTAGGTCGCGGCTCAGGCGATCGACGAGCTCCTGGTGAGACAATCCCGTCTTCGCTGCCAGTTCGTTCAGGACGTCGGGGCCGAGGGCCTCTGAAAGCTGGCCATCGTCGATCTCGGTATTCGGTCCGGTCTTCACCCAGGATTCGGCTTTTTCCGCATGTCCGTTCTGCCGAAAAGTCTTCAAAAGATCGCCGAGACCGCCGCTGAGGATGCCGCCGGTCGAGAGGCCGCCCAGCAAATCGCCGAAGCCGCCCAGGCCGCCGGGCTGCTGGCCGCCGGCATTGCCCTGCGGGGAAGGGGCACCGTCGCGCTGTGGATTCTGAATTCCGCGAAGCAGTTCGCCGATCTTGTCCCGGTTCTGATAGCCTGCGACGGCGAGCACGCCCAGCAGGGCCTTCAATGGTCCGCTCATCATGATGAAATCTCCTCTCAAATGCAAAAGCGGAACGTGCGCCGTGACGCGCGTGCCGCGGTTCTGTCCAAGCTACACTCAAACGTCAGGCTGCCTTCGAGCCTTTGGCTTTGGCGTTCGCCTGGGATTGCGCAAGTCGCGTCAGCTTGGCGTCGGTTGCCTCTTCCTCTTCCAGGGTAGCCTGCAGAAGCGGTACAGCATCCGTCAGGCCAAGCTGGTTGGCCCATGCGATCAGCGTGCCGTAGCGGGCGATCGCATAATGCTCGACGGCCTGCGCCGAAGAGATGAGACCGGCGTCGAGAGCAGGAGAGCCCTTGAACTCTTCCATGATCTCCTCGCCTTCGGAGAGAACCCCTGGATCGCTTCGCAGGTCTTGCCGCGTGCCGGCTTGCCGATGATCTCGAAGACCTGTTCGAGGCGTTCGATCTGGCCCTGGGTCTCGTCGCGGTGCTGCAGGAATCCGGCCTTGCCTTCTTCCGACTGGGCGGCACGCGCCATCTTGGGAAGAGCCTTCAGGATCTGTTTTTCCGCGAAGTAGATGTCCTTCAGCGTGTCAAGGAAAAGGTCGTCGAGTGTCTTTATGGAATTTGAAGTGGTTGCCATCATGTCCTCCTTGGCCGTCTTCTCTGGCCCGACAGCGACGTCACCGCCGGTTGCAGAGAGCACCCAAGCAATGCGCATCACGGATTTTTGTTCCCGTCGAGTTTCGGACTGGAACTTACGGGCGCGATGGGCTTTTAACGCGCGAGGAAATGGAGGCTTCAATGCAGCTCATAGACACGCATGTCGGCAATACGAACGACGGAATGATGAATGTCGAGTTCAGAGGCGAGGGTGGCGAACTGGTCTCGGTCACGATGGCGGAAGTCGCCATCGAACGCGATGCCGCCATCAATCGCGCCAAGGCCATGATGGTCCAACTGACCGCGTTTGCTGACGACCGCGATCCCCCGCAGGACAGGCCGGATCAATTCCAGGACGCCGAGTCCGGAAAACGTAGTTCGGAACCCTCCGAAGCCAGGTCCGAGGCTACGGTCGTCTCCTCCTTCGGCGACGCACCATCCTCAGCCGCCTGACGCCGATGCCGGGCAATTGGATCCATCTCTGCATCGACATGCAGTCGATGTTCGCGCAGGACACGCCCTGGCACGTGCCGTGGATGTCCGGTATCTCGCCTGCGGTCGTCGAAGTCTCTGCCCGCCATCCGGAGAAGACCATTTTCGAGCGCTTTGTGCCGCCAGCCAGTGCGGACGAGGCGACGGGCATGTGGAAAGACTACTACCAGAAATGGGAGGCGATGACGCTGGGGCAGATGAATCGGCGGCTTGTGGACGTCGTTCCGGAACTTGCGCGGTTCGTCCCGCCCGCCCGCACCTTCGACAAGATGACTTACTCGCCCTGGATCAATGGACGATTGCACCGGCTCCTGCGAGCCGAGGAGATCTGCACTTTGGCCATCTCGGGAGGGGAGACGGACGTCTGCGTCCTCGCGGCCGTGCTCGGAGCGATCGATCTTGGATACGCGGTGAAGCTGCTCAGCGACGCCGTGTGCAGCGGCGCCGATGAAACGCACGACGCCACCCTTCAGCTCCTTGGCGACCGGTTCTCGGTTCAGGTCGAGATGCTGACGACCGAAGAGTTTTTACGAGGCCTGTAGGTGCGTCACACAGCCGCTTACACATTGACGAAGAATGCAGGCGTCCTAGCTGTTCTTGAATATGGAGGAGCAATGAGCAAACAGCCTGATTTCCGAGCGATGTCCGAAGCCGTGCAAACCTGGTACCGCTTCTACGAGGTCCCACCGAACGAGCGGTCCTCGCAGGTCCTCTGTTAGGCGGCGATCAGCCTCTACAACGAGGGCTATCGAAGCGTCGCCGAGATCGCGACGGCCCTGATCGGAACATACATCGGCCTCTGGTCGACGAAGGTCAACGCGCCGACGTCCTCGGCAATCCACTAGCGCAAGAATGACAGCCATGAGCGACAACGCCGCCTCCAAGTTTTTCTCCAAATTCGCAACCACCATCGCAGACCTGTCCGGGAAGCCTGCAACATTCGTGCTCGCGGTGACGCTCGTCCTGGTCTGGGCGGTCTCCGGCCCGATTTTCGACTACTCCGAGAACTGGCAGCTCGTCATCAACACGAGCACCACGATCATCACCTTCCTGATGGTGTTCGTCCTGCAGAACTCGCAGAACCGAGACGGCAAGGCGCTGCAGGCCAAGCTTGACGAGCTGATCCTGACGTCGCAGGCGCAGAACAAGTTCGTCGGCATCGAGAAGCTCGACGAAGCCCAACTTCGAGAGATGAGCAAGACGCTCGCTGAAAAAGCCGAGCGGGTCGAAGACGTCGCCGACGACAAGGCGGAGGCCCGCAACGCCGATCAGGCGTCCGCTTTGCGATCCTGAATCATCGGTTCGAGCTCATGGGCCTCCCGTCTTTCCACGGCGATTAGATCGTTGCTCGCGTCGCCGTTCGACCGGATGAGTTCGTCGACCTTGACCTGCAGCGCGGTCATGTCTCGATTCTGCGAATGCTGCATCAGCAGCAAGATGAACAGCGTAGACATCGTGCCAAGCATGTTGGACAGCAGCAGCCATTCCCTTGGAAAGTGGAAGAAGGCGCCCGCGCCACCCCAAAAGACGACGGCCGCGGAAACGCTGGCCAGGACGAGCCTATGGCCGGCGAATTCAACAGCGGTTTCGGACAAGCGGAGTAATCTTGAGCGCGTCTTCATGAGCGCGTCTTCATGAGCGCGTCTTCATGAGCGCGTCTTCATGAGCGCAGAATGCGCAAGCCGCGCGCCGGTTCCTAGTCAAGCGGGTCGGCGGGCCTTGCCGCCATTTTCGGCCAGCTTCTTCATCAGCGCCTTATGGAGGAAGATGTTCATCTTCGCATTGTCGTGGGCGTCTGCTAATCCTCCGGAAATTATGGCGTCGCAGGAACGGACTGGTGTCGCAGCCACTAATTCCCTTGAGAAACGGTTAATATCGATGCGGGGTGGGACAACACCCGCGTCAGAACCCGGTCGGCGGCATCCCAGCCTCCAGACAAGCATCGACGAAGGCTTCGCGGGCGGTATCCACTGACACCAGTTCCTGAAGTGCCCCGCGACAGCGACTAATAGCCCGCTCATGGTAAGTGCCATGCTTTAACGGCCATTCGTTCTCCAGGAAATCAAGCGCATCATAGACGCTGTGGAAGCTATGTTGAAGCCCGTTAGGCAGTATGACATCGACATGAGCGCTAAACGGCATCTCCGGAATGTTCATGATCTCCTCCTTGAGAGCCCATCACCGGATTTCATCTAGCGAATGGATCTGGTGGTCGTAGATTTCGTTTTCAAGACTTGCGGTTCGTCCTCGAGCCACTGCGGGTGATCACCCGTAGGGGCTCGACTGCATGGTAAATCCGGGCTTTCGATGGCGCAGGCGTTTCCGCGGCTTGATGACTACCCCAGGTCGCAATTGTGCCTGATGAAGAGGACGTCCGCTCGTCCTCGATTTCGGAAAATTCATATTGCCAGACGAAGCTTTGCATCCCGGGAATGATTGGCGAAGCCTACCGGTGTACCGCCCAGCGTCTGCGGCGCCCGCGATAAGCCGACGGGTCCGAAGTGAATGGAGCTCTTTGCATGGGAGCGACAGCAAGCGCAGCCATAGCTTCTGGTTTTTAGCCTTTCCTAAACAGTCCACGCGATAATGGCGAGACTTGGAGGGTGGAATGCGAAGCAAGCTGGCCTGGACGAACAACGAGCTGGAGGACCTGTTGAGGCAGCTCGACGTCGCACTCGAGGCTTCAGGTATCGGCATATGGCAGCATAATCTCAGGAAAAATCAGACCCGGTGGGATGAACAACTCCAGCGAATGTATGGTGTCAAGAAGGGCGAGCACGACGTTGTCTGGCTTGAAAGCGTTCACCCAGAGGACCTGCGCAGTAGCAAGCGCTATTTTCGCCGAAGCGATTGCCAAGAAAAGCGATTACGTCGCAGTTTCGCATCATTCGCCCCGATGGGGAAATTAGACACATCCGCTCGCGCGCCAAGTACTTCATCGATGGACAGGGCGAAGCGTGCTTCATCGGAGCCGAATGGGACGTTACCGAGGATGTCCAGAGAAATGAGCAGTTGGCGATGGAGCGAGAGACAGCCGACCGGAGCCGGGCAGAATCGAAACATGCTGCCGAACATGATCATCTGACTGGGCTGAAAAACCGGCGCGCCTTTGACGCCGCATTTTTGGAACTGCCCACAGGACCTAATGACGCTGCCGCCATCTGTCATATTGATATCGACCGCTTCAAAGAGATCAACGATCGGTTCGGCCACGCAGGTGGTGATGCCATTCTTCAGCGTTTCGCATTAGTTCTGTCGGCGACTGTGGCCAACGATGAGATTGCTGCCCGTCTGGGCGGTGATGAGTTTGCTATTCTTTCCCGTCACTACGATCTCGCACGCATCGAAACGATAATTGAGCAGGTGCGGCGCGAACTTTCGCGGCCTATCAAACTAGGTGGTAAATCCTTCAACATCGAGTTTTCGGTCGGTGTCGCACACGCACACGGCGCAGAGATTCCATCGTTGTTGGCATCGTCTGACATCGCCCTCTATGTTGCAAAGGACAATGGACGTAACCGGGCTGAAGTCTTCACAACGGCGCTGGCTTTTAGTTTAAACCAAGAAAAACAAACGCTGCAGGATCTCCGCCACGGTCTACAGGCAGGCGAAATCGTCCCATTTTACCAAGTGCAGGTTGACGCGAAGAGCCTTTCAGTCTGCGGGTTGGAGGCCCTTGCCAGGTGGGACAGTTCAAGTGGCCTGAAAATGCCCGCGGATTTTCTTCCACTGGCAACGGCTCACGGTTTGATGGAATCCATCGATGACGTCATCCTCCGGCGCGTTCTATTCGATATCAAGCGATGGCAGTTGAATGGCATCGAGGTCCCGCGGGTCTCAGTTAATCTCTCGGCGGCGCGACTGGCGGACCCTCGACTGCCGGACAAGCTGCAATCGATCGCGATCCCCCCTGGTCAGGTCAGCTTCGAGTTGATCGAGACCATCGTGCTCGATACGCTCAGCGACCAGATCAAAGCAAACCTCAGGCAGATCAGGGAGCTTGGGATCGAAATCGAAATCGATGATCTCGGCTCTGGGCATGCATCACTGCTTGGCTTGCTTGAGCTGCGGCCCGATCGCGTGAAGATCGATCGCCACCTTGTTATTCCGGTGCTCGAAAGCCAAACGCAACAGCGGTTGATTAGCTCACTCGTCGATATCGCCAGAACGTTGAGTATGACCGTTATCGCCGAAGGCGTCGAAACGATGGAGCATGCCATCATGCTTGCAGACCTTGGAGCGGACATCCTCCAGGGATTCGCTTTCGGACGTGCCGAACCAGCAGCAACGATCCCTTCGCGTCTCTTCAAAATGTCTTCTTTGCCGCGCGCTCGGCACGAAGTGAGCTAAAAATTACTGCAGCTTCGCTTCAATCGCCGGACCAACGATAGTGAGCTGCAACCTCGGTTCGCCACCGGGGAAGCTCTCTTCGGCAAGCTGCATCTGCTCCAGGCGCTCGATAACCTTTTCGGAGAGCCGCTTGTCGCCGGCCAGCCAGCCCCTGCCGGCGTTGCGCTGCCGGCGGAAAAAGGCGATGGCCGCGAGCGCTTCGCGATGCGCCCGGGTGAGGGCTTTGACTGTCTCGCTTGCGTTGAGGTGTTCGGTGTCGAGCACGCGGTCATCCCTTCTGGTCGGGATGCGGTCGATTGGCGGCCGGCCAGTCATTAGAGGGCTCATCAATTGAGTCTTCCGCTGGATCCGGGTCCCGATCATAAGCAAGCTGGCGCTTTGCCAGCACGTCCTGAAGCGTCTCGATCACCGCGGCAGTGCCATGTCCCTCGCTGGCAAACCGATCGATGACATCGGCCACGAGATCGTCGAGTTGTTTGAACAGTCGTTCGGAGGTGTCAGGATCGTTGGTCATCCGCCCCTTTCAAACCGTGGTTCGCCGTTGTTGCCATTCCTTATAAGGTGCCAGCAACTGACCGGGAAAGCGATCTTCGATGGCGGTCTCGACGAGCGCGATCTTGGCGAACACGTCGCTTGTCTCCCGGACATCGACCGCGACGTCCTCGCTCTCCTGTTCGAGCGTTTGCATGAGAGCAAACAGCTCATTATCCGTCATCATTGAAAGGTCGTCCGCGAAGTCCGCTGCATCGAAATCCTGTCGCTCGGCCATGGCATTTGGTTCCTCAGGTGCAAACATGCTCTCGGCGATAACGACTTAGTCGTCATCGAGTTCAATCCAGACCGGCGCATGATCGCTGGTGTGCTCCCAGCCGCGGGCGAACTTGTCGACGCCGCAGATCTGCAGCCGTTCATGCAGGGAAGGGCTGAGCAGGAAATGATCGATGCGCAGGCCGGCGTCGCGCGCGAAGGCATTCCTGAAATAATTCCAGAACGTATAAATACGCTCGTCGGGATGCAGCAGACGGATCGCGTCGGTCCAGCCCATGGCGATGAGTTCGGCATAGGCCGCGCGCACCTCCGGACGAAACAGGGCATCGTCTCGCCATCGATCCGGCGCGTAGACATCGAGATCCGTCGCCATGACGGTGAAGTCGCCGACAAGGGCGACCGGCACCTCGAGTTCGAACAGTTCGGCAGCAAAGGAGTGCAACCGCTCGAACCAGCGGAGTTTGTAATCGAATTTCCGGCCGGGCGCCGGATTTCCGTTCGGGAGATAGACGCCGCCGATCACCATTCCGTCGATCGCCGCTTTGATGTAGCGGCTGTGGCTATCATCGGGATCGCCTGGAAGTCCGCGACGGGTTTCGCGCGGCTCCTGACCGCGGGCGAGGATGGCCACCCCGTTCCAGGCTTTCTGGCCATGCCAGATGGCGCCGTAGCCTGCGCGTTCGATCTCGCGGCGAGGAAACTTCTCGTCGGGCGCCTTCAACTCCTGCAGACAGACGACATCCGGCTGCGCTTCTTCCATCCAGCGCAGCAAAACCTCGAGGCGGCCGTTGATGCCGTTCACGTTGTAGGTGGCGAGCTTCACCGCTTTTACCGGCGCTTGTGGTCGCCCTTGTCGCCCTGGCCGGGTTTCGCATCATTTTTCGCCTCATGCCGAGCATCGGCCGACAGGGAGCGCGAGACGTCAACGCTTTCCTCGAAGTTGCCCGCGTCATCGCGGCGGACGTAACGTTTGTCAGTCCCGGTATCGATCAGTTCGCGTTTTGTCATTGCAGCACTCCTTTATGGTTGCTGCACCCATAAACGCGCGTCGCTGGTAAAAGATGCATGTGAATCAGATGGCTAGGGATGTCTCGCAACACGAGCAGGGGCGAACGGCTAAGCCATTGAAAAATGATTCGTTTCGACTCGGAACAATTACATGTCGATTCGCTTGAATCGCATTGGTCGTGTCAGGAGTCTGCGTCATGGTTGCCCCGCGTGCGAATTGGAAGGGTTTCATCAAGTTCGGAGAGGTCGCCTGTCCGGTGGCGCTTTACACAGCGGCATCCTCATCGGAACGCATCGCCTTCAACACGCTGAACCGTAAGACCGGCAATCGGGTGAAGCGCGAGTTCGTCGATAGCGAAACCGGCGATCCGGTCGAGCGCGACGACCAGGTCAAAGGCTACGAGATCGAAGACGGCCAGTACATTATCCTTGAGCCGGACGAGGTTGCTGCCGCCGTTCCCGATAGCGACAAGACCCTCAAGATCGACGCCTTCATCCCCTGCAACGAAATCGATGGGGTATATTTCGACAAGCTGTTGGTTTCCACGCAGAACTGAGCCGGTTAGGCGCATAATTTCCATTGAGAATTGAGCCATGTGAACCTTCCCCCCAACGCGGTGAGCGACGGGGGCAACGGAGTGATCCACATGGGACTTTTAAACATTATCCGCCGGA
>DASWOH010000145.1:0-12952 GCA_036398815.1 Rhizobium sp.
GGTCTTGGGCGGAACCGTCACGAACAACTTCGTCATTACCGAAGCCGACGTGGCTGCGGTCGCGGCCTTCGTCAACAATCAGGGCGCCACCGCCGGCGCGATCAGGAATTCCGGCACGGTCACCAATGCGGGCACGGTCGCGTCGCTTCAAAACGACGCCGGCACCTTCACCAACAATGCAGGCGGCACAGTTGCGGGCATAACGACGGTGAGCGGAGGTAGCGTCGTCAACAATGCAACTTTGGCTGACGTCGATGTCGGAGCCGCGGGCGGCTTCATCAACAACAGCGGCGCAGTGGCGGGTACGGTCAAGAATTCCGGCAGCGCCGCAAACGACGGAACCATCGCAGCGCTCGAAAATACCGGTGGCACATTCTCCAACACCGGGACGATCGCAGAAACGGCAACGGTTTCGGGCGGCTCGCTGATCAATGATGGAACCATATACGGCGTAGTCGACGTCGACAACGGTGGGCTCCTGTCAGGCAGCGGCATCGTCGGCGGGCTCTTCGTGAACGCAGGCGGCGTATTGGCGCCGGGGGCAGGGATCGCAACGCTTGCAGTCAACGGCGACGTGACGTTTCGCGCCGGCTCGACCTACCAGGTGGACATTGATGCCGGCGGCCTTTCCGACAGGGTGGATGCAACCGGAGCCGTTTCCATCGAGGGAGGTACGCTGGATATTAGGGCGGCGGGCGGCAGCTACGGACCGACAACCAGCTATACGATCCTGACGGCCGGCAGCATCACCGGCACTTTCGACAGCGTTTCAAGCGATTTTGCCTTCCTGTCGCCGACGCTGACGTACGGCGCCACTGCCATAGATATGCAGCTCGATCGTAACAGCGTGCTATTCGCGGATGTCGCCGACACGGCTAACGGCCGGGCAACCGCTGCTGCCGTTGAAGCACTGGGATCAGGGAACTCGGTCTACGACGCAGTGTTGCCGCTGGATTCCACCACTGCAAACGGCGCCTTTTCGCAGTTGAGCGGCGAGGTTCATGCTTCGCTCAAAAGCGCGCTGCTATGGGAGAGCCGCTTTACGCGCGAAGCGATCCTCAGCGAAATTGCCTGGGGCGTCGATCGGCGAAAGGACGAGGTGACGTTCTGGAACTCCGGCTATCTGTCCTCCAACGTATGGTCAGGCAATGGAAATGCAGCCGGGATCGACACCCGGATCAATGGCGTGGTATTCGGGGCCGACGCGCCGATTTCCGATCAACGGCGCTTCGGCGGGATAGTGGGCTACGGCCAAGACTCTCTTGAGCAGGCGAACACGGATTCCTATCATGCCGGCCTCTACGCTATGGGCAATGTCGGTCCGGTGAACCTCGTTGGCGGCGCCATATACTCCCATAACGAAGCGTCAACCCGGCGCGGCATTTCGTCTGGAACGTTTGCCGATCGGCTGACAGCGGACTATGCGAGCGCCACCAGCCAGGTTTTCGCGGATCTTTCCTGGACGCACGAGTTGGATGCCGTCAAGTTCCAGCCGTTCGCCAACCTCGCCTACATCAATCTCAAGACTGACGCTTTCCGCGAAAGCGGCGGGAACGCGGCCTTGTCGGCATCAGGCAGCGACGCCGCGATCGCCACTTCTACGATCGGCCTGCGCTGGTCGGTCGATTGGCCGGAAAACGAATTTCCGGCCTCCGTCTCTGGCATGCTGGGTTGGCGGCATGTCGCAGGCGACGTGACACCTTATTCCAGCCTGGCCTTTTCGGGCGGCGCACCGTTTATCATCGAAGGTGTCACGATGCCCCAAGACTCCCTGGTGGCAAGGCTCGGCGTTTCCGCTAAGCTCTCGAAGTCAGCTCGCCTGACGCTCAGCTATTCCGGCGAGTTTGGCAAAGACCTACGGTCCAGCTCGGCGCAGGTGAACTTGGTGGCGAGTTTCTAGAGGCCGAGTTTTGACTCTCCGTCAGGCGTCCCCTCATATCCGCATTAGGGGCCAAAGTTTTAGATGCTTCCAGGCGTACCGAGCCGGTTCAGTTCTTTCGTGATGGCCATCTGGCCCATGCCGTCTTTCGCTAACTGAAAAATAAGGCGAATAGTGTCGGCTCGCTCGTTGAGTTCATACTGAATTTCCCCGTCACGGCCTTTATATTGGTTGAACCACGCTGGGATCATCCCCGAGTATCGACCAATCCCGTTTAAGGCATTTTGCCGCCGCTTCTCCGCAGCGCCCCGGGGGAATAAATCTGTTCATCTTGAACCGTGACGATTGTGACCCCGGCATTAAGCAGGTTCGTCATTATAAAGCAGGTTCGTCATTATAATCTGCGCATCTATGGGATGCTGGCGAGAAAGGCGGTCGAGGCTTTCAACGAGGAGAATGCTGCTTTTTGCGATTTGGCCTTGATTGACCATATCTACAAAGCGGCCGATCGCACCCGCAGTAATATTAGCGCCGCTCCAGCCGCTTCGCCCAATATCTTCAAGCATCTCATCTAATATGAGGCCGTGCTTCCGTGCGTATCCCTCAGATAGTGCTGTTTGGCGCGCTATGCCTTCCCCGTGGATCTGTTTCGCAGAACTAATGCGAGCTTAAGAGTAAGCAGTCGTGCCGGCTGGAAATATCATATCAGGTCTATTTACCACCAATTAACCATAACGCGCCTATCGTGGATCATTCCGTAAGGGAGTGTCCGCGATAAATCTTCAGCAGTCGGTTTGTGTGTAAAGCACATAGGTTGCAAGGTTAATGGGAGATTATTCCGGCACCTAGTCCCGAGTGCCGTTTGGAGTCCGGTATTGCCTCGTCCGCGTCGTGTTTCCCGTAAATTTGGCCTGTTGCCGAAAAGCTGGACGTCTCCTGCCGTCTTCGGGCTTTGTGCGTGGCTGATCTTTCCGTCGGCAGCGGCCTATGCCGACCTTGCCGGCCTTTTGGCGGGGATCGATAGGGGCGGCAGCAACTGGCGCATGGTGATCACCAATTCGCCGGCCGGCTCAACCCATCAGGCCGAGCTTGCCTTCGGTGACGCATCGGCCGCTGCCGCCATCGGCGACGGCGGTCTCGTCCTGCCCGATGGCCGTCGCGTCGCCTTCCTGTCGGAACGGAAGGGCAGCGACCCTAAGCCGGATGAAGAGCGTATCAATCGCGACGACAAGAAGAATCGGGTGGTCGCCGTCACGCCGATGCAGCCGCCGAAGGATTTTTCCGCCGGTTCGGTGCTGCAGCGTCAGAGCATGCTGTTCCGTCCGGAGCTGGGCACCAGCGACAAGACCGCCTTCCTGAAGCCGAGGATCGGCGGCAAGGAGATCCAGATCGCCACGGCCTTCTACAAGAAGCAGCCGCCGAAGCCGGACGACAGCGTGCCGTCCTATCTCGCGAGCCTGGTCACCAGCCGGGATGCCGACGTTCTCGCCGCCGCCTATGCATCGCCGGCGCCGGACTACGCCCGCGTCTCGCCCTTCGATTCCATCCTTGCCAAGGACCAGGACAATGAAGGCCGCTTCGTGCCGCAGATCGGGCCGAAGGATCATGCCTGGGCCGCGAGCGTCCTGCCGCCCTCGGTCTTCTCGTCCGACGAGCAGCAATGCCTCGCCACCGGCATCTATTTCGAGGCGCGCGGGGAATCGGTGAAGGGGCAGGCGGCCGTCGCTCAGGTTATCCTCAACCGCGTCCGCAATCCGGCCTATCCGAAGACCATCTGCGGCGTCGTTTATCAGAACGACGACTGGCACAATGCCTGCCAGTTCTCCTTCGCCTGCGACAATGTCAAGGACCGGGTCAACTCGCCGGAACATTGGAAAATCGCCCGCCAGGTCGCGATGGCCGTGACCGCCGGCAGGATCTGGCTGCCGGAAGTCGGCTCCGCCACGCACTACCACGCCGTCTATGTCCGTCCGAAATGGGCGGCCGAGATGGTGAAGGTCGGCCGCATCGGCATGCACATCTTCTATCGCACCTATGGCGGCGGCTGGAGCTGACGGCGCTCGTCCGAGCGGCTTGTCCGCCATGGCAGGCGATGGGCGGCTGGCAAAAAAAGCCATGGTAACGTGCGGCCTGAAGAGGATTCTTCGGCTCAGATTTCGCCTGGCACGGCACCTTCTCACTAAGGTTATGATTTAATTCGGCTAATTTATGGCTGGACAGATGGCCTCTACGCCTTGACTATGCTTTTTCCTAAAACTATGTTGCGCGCGACTTCAAAACGGGCCGAAAGGTGGCGAAACCTCCTGTTCGTTTACGCGTTGACCGGGGAAATGGGACTGCGCGCAGCGAAAAGGGGGAGGATATCACCATGACGGATGACCGCGACGAAAGTCTGGAAGAGCGGCGGACGCACTTGGGAGCCGAACTGGCGAGCAAGCGCGCCGAGATGAAAGATGATGAACGCGCGGAGGTTCGCGCCGAGGTGAGCCGCAAAGGCTATGCCCAGGCGATGAAGCTTTCCAGTGAATTCATCGCTGCGATCATCGTTGGTGCTGTTTTGGGCTATGTCTTCGACCGTTTTGTTGGTACGGCGCCGTGGGGCATGATTGTTTTGCTGCTTCTCGGATTCTGTGCCGGCGTGCTGAATGTTCTGCGCTCCGCGGGCAAGGTGGCGACACCAATGCTCGAGAAGCACGGACTCGATAAAAAATGAGGCGGAAGCGGCGCTGAGGCGTGGTTTCCTGGTGAGAGGCATCCGCTCGATCGAGCGGGAAAATGAAAGAGAACAAGCGGTGGCAAACGGTCCTACCCATCAGTTCCTGATCTTCAAGATTATCCCGATCGATATCGGCGGAATTGATTTTTCGTTCACCAATGCTTCGCTGTTCATGGTTGCTTCGGCAGTGCTGTCCGCCGGTTTCCTTTACTTCGCCACCTCGCCGCGCAGCGTCATTCCGAGCCGCGCCCAGTCCGTGGCCGAAATGGCCTATGAGTTCATTGCCTCGATGCTGAAGGAAGGTGCTGGAACCAAGGGGATGAAGTTCTTCCCGCTGGTCTTCTCGCTCTTCATGTTCGTGCTGACGGCCAACCTGCTCGGCATGGTTCCCTATTTCTACACCGTCACCAGCCAGATCATCGTCACCTTCGCGCTGGCGCTGTTGGTCATCCTGACGGTCATTCTCTACGGTTTCTTCAAGCACGGCTTCGGCTTCCTCAAGCTCTTCGTGCCGCAGGGGGTTCCCGGTGTTCTGCTGCCGCTGGTGGTGATCATCGAAATCATCTCCTTCCTGTCCCGGCCGATTTCGCTCTCCGTTCGTCTTTTCGCCAACATGCTGGCTGGCCATATTACGCTCAAGGTGTTCGCAGGCTTCGTCGCCTCGCTCGGAGCCCTTGGCGCGCTTGGTATCGGCGGCGCCATTCTTCCCCTCATTATGACCGTCGCCCTGACCGGTCTCGAGTTCCTCGTCGCCTTCCTCCAGGCTTACGTCTTCGCGGTGCTGACTTGCATGTACCTCAACGACGCAATCCATCCGGGTGGCCACTAAGGATTAAGACATTGACGTCTGCAGGGCGTCAGTCATTCACCGCAACAACCATTTCAAAGGAGTTCAACATGGACGCGGAAGCAGCAAAGTTCATCGGCGCAGGTTTGGCTTGCTTTGGTATGGCCGGCACGGCTCTCGGCCTCGGCAATATCTTCGGCAGCTACCTGTCCGGCGCTCTGCGCAATCCGTCTGCCGCTGACAGCCAGTTCGGCCGTCTGGTATTCGGCTTCGCCGTTACGGAAGCTCTGGGCATCTTCTCGCTGCTCATCGCTCTCCTTCTGCTCTTCGCCGTCTGATTTCAGCGGCGTGTAATAGATCACGGTTCGCGAGACAGCGAGCCGTGATTCTTTGTATTTGCAGACCACCTGGAGGTGAGCATGTTTGTGACCCCGGCTTACGCTGACGAAGCAGCGCCGGCAGCCGGCGAGGTGCATACGGAAACGGGTGCGCCCGATCAGGGCCATCACGCAGGCGTATTCCCGCCGTTTGACCATACGACCTATCCGTCACAGCTGCTTTGGCTGGTGATCACCTTCGTCATCTTTTACCTGGCCATGCAGAAGATCGTCATTCCGCGCGTCGGCGGCATTCTGGAAAGCCGGCACGATCGTATCGCCCAGGATATCGAGGAAGCTTCGCGCCTGAAGGCCGAGGCCGATGCCGCTGTCGCGACCTATGAAAGCGAATTGGCCGCAGCTCGCGCCAAGGCGAATTCGATCGGCGCGACCGCCCGCGATGCCGCCAAGGCCAAGGCTGAGGAAGATCGCAAGGCGATCGAAGCGAGCCTTTCCGAAAAGCTGAAAGCCGCTGAAGCACGCATCGGCGAAATCAAGACGAAAGCCTTCGGCGATGTCGGCGCGATTGCGGAAGAAACGGCTTCGGCCGTTGTCGAGCAGCTCGTCGGCAACGTCGCCGGCAAGGCTGATGTCGCTTCGGCCGTCGCCGAAGCATCCGCCAAGCGGGAGGGTTGATCCATGGAATTCGGTCTTGACGAAACTTTCTTTGCCTTCGTCGCGCTCCTCCTTTTCATCGGCCTTGTCGTCTATCTGAAAGTGCCGGGCATGATGGCGAAGTCGCTGGACGACCGCGCCGATCAGATCCGAAACGAGCTGGCGGAAGCGAAGCGCCTGCGTGAAGAGGCTCAGCATCTGCTGGCCGAATACCAGCGCAAGCGCAAGGAAGCCGAAGCCGATGCGGCGAACATCGTCGCCGCCGCCGAGCGCGAAGCCGAGATGCTGACGACGGAAGCGCGGAAGAAGACGGAGGAGTTCGTTGCCAACCGCACCGCGCTCTCCGAGCAGAAGATCAAGCAGGCGGAAGCCGATGCGATGAAGGCGGTTCGTTCCGCCGCCGTCGATCTGGCCATCGCCGCTGCTGAATCCGTTCTTGCTAAGAAGGCAGGCGGAAAAGTTCAATCCGAGCTGTTCAACACCGCTGTCAGCGAAGTGAAGACCCGGCTGAACTGAGTGCGCAAGCGATCATTTTCGAAAGGCCCCGCTTCGGCGGGGCTTTTTTTGTTTTCGAGCAATTCTCCATTTTCCCAACGTTTGACGACGGCCGGCGATCGAAACTAGATTGCAGGCTTGGCAGGGGAGGCGGCGGTGCTGACGATGGAGGAGGGCGAAGGCCCGTTTCGCAAGGGCGATGTCATCGTTCGCCGCACTCGTCCGTGGACTGGGACGGTGCAGGCATTGCTCGCGGCACTCCATGCGAATGGTTTTACACATGCGCCTGCGCCTGCCGGTTACGATGCCGTATGGGAGAAAGTGAGCTTTCTTTCCGGTCTGACCGGCGATCTCGATGAGTGCGAGGGGATGAGATCCGAGGCGGCCCTGCGGTCGGCAGCAGCTCTGTTGCGGGGCTATCACGACTGTACGGCGCTGTTCCTAGCGGCGATGGCAGCGGAGCAGGAATGGCAACTATCGCCGCGCGCGCCGATCGAGGTCATCTGCCACGGTGATTTCGCACCCTACAATGTTGTTTTGAACGATGGCGCAGTGACGGGCATCATCGACTTTGAAACGGCCCATCCTGGTCCCCGCTGCTGGGATCTGGCTTATGCCCTTTATCGCTGGGCGCCTCTGTCCATTGGCATTGCGGCTGATGGCCTCGACAGGCTGGACACGCAAATCGGCCGCGCCCGTATTTTCCTCGACGCTTATGGTTTGGAGGCAGGGCAACGTCCGGCGTTGCCTGACATGATCATCGAACGGCTGAATGCCCTGGTCGGGTTCATGGAAAGCGAAGCGGCGCGCGGCGTGGAGAAATACCGCCGCGATCTTCAGGAAGGGCATGACCGCATCTACCGGAACGATATCGGCTATATCAGCGAGAATCGGGAGGAGATCATCGCTGGCCTTCTCGGATGACAGCCGTCAGGCCTCATCCCTTCGAAGCGGCCGAAAGCTCATGCGATGTAGCGAGCAGGGGCCATGTTTCTCGATGCCGGCGCGGTGCTGGGCGGTTCCGTAGCCCGCATGGGCGGCAAAACCGTAGGCGGGAAAGACGATGCCAGCGCGGGCCATCATTCGGTCACGCGTCACCTTGGCGACGATCGAGGCGGCGGCGATGGAAAAGGAACGGGCATCGCCCTTGACCACAGCCTTTCCGGGGCAGGCAAGCCCGGCCGGCACATCCAGCCCGTCGGTCAGGACGTAGCTTGCCGGTACGGCAAGCCCGCAAATGGCGCGGCGCATGGCATCGAGGCTCGCCTTGCGGATATCGGTGACGTCGATGCGGCTGGCGCTAGAGGAGGCGATGGAGACGGTTGCCGTGGCCAGGATCTCGATAAACAGCGCTTCGCGCCTGGCAGCCGAAAGCTGCTTGGAATCGTTCAATCCCTGGGGGATGTTTTCGGGGTCGAGAATGACGGCGGCGGCGACGACCGGTCCTGCGAGGGGACCGCGTCCGGCCTCGTCGGCACCGGCAACAGGCCAATGTCCGGCACGACGGGCAATCAGTTCCAACTCGAAGGTCGGAACGATCGGACCTTCGTCGAAAAGCATGGGAGAATCGGGTGATGTGCGGCGTGGCATGCGGCGAAGCTCGCACACCACCCGATCTCCTGCAAGCCCCCGGTGGATCATGGCGGCGAACCGGGGGCTCTTCCAGCGGGCAGGGAAACCCGCGAGGAAAGGGTCAGAGCAGCGAGAGCTGCACGCCGCTGCCGTCAGGCGGCACAAACAGGTCGTCGCGCAGCGCAATGCTGCGGCGTGTGAGTTCCAGCCGCTTGGTCGCCATTTCGAAGCGGCGGCTGATCTGCCAGGCGTACGGGCCGGCACCCTTCATGCGCTTGCCGAAATCCGCGTCGTAATCCTTGCCGCCGCGCATCGAGCGGATCAGCGACATGACATGGCGATAGCGATCCGGATAGTGCTGCAGCAGCCAGTCGCGGAACAGTGGGCTGACCTCCAGCGGCAGGCGCAGGATGACATAGCTTGCCTCCATGGCGCCGGCTGCCTTGCCGGCATCAAGGATGCGCTCGATCTCGTGGTCGTTGAGGGCAGGGATGATCGGGGCCACCATGATGGCGGTCTGGATGCCGGCCTCGCTGAGCGCCCGGATCGCCTCCAGGCGCCGCTGCGGCGTCGCGGCGCGTGGCTCCATGGTGCGGGCGAGCTTGCGGTCGAGCGTCGTCACCGAGAGGCCGACCCGCACCAGATTCTTGGCGGCCATCTCCTTGAGGATATCGATATCGCGCATGACCAGCGCCGATTTCGTGACGATCGCAACCGGATGGTTCGCCTTGTTCAGCACTTCGAGGATCTGGCGCATGATCCGCCATTCCTTCTCGATCGGCTGATAGGGATCGGTATTGGTGCCGATGGCGATGACGCGCGGCTTATAGCCCGGCTTTGCCAATTCCCGTTCCAGGAGCTTCGCCGCATCCGGCTTGGCAAACAGCTTTGCCTCGAAATCGAGCCCCGCCGACAGGCCCATATAGGCATGCGTCGGCCGCGCGAAACAATAGATGCAGCCATGCTCGCAACCGCGATAGGGATTGATGGAGCGGTCGAAGGGGATGTCGGGGGATTCGTTGCGGGTGATCGCCGTGCGCGGTTTTTCCACCTGCACCTCGGTCCTGAAGGGCGGCAGCTCCTCGAGCGTCTGCCAGCCGTCGTCGAACGTCTCGCGCTGCAATGACTCGAACCGGCCGCTCGGATTGAGCCCGGCGCCACGGCCGCGTCTGCGGTCGATCTCGACCCTGAGACCGGTGTCGGCGATCAAGGCGTTGGCCATATCTGCCGTATTGACAGGCGCAAAGGCGGCCTGCCCTGCAAGGGACTGCTCGTTCATCGGTAACTCCGGGGGCGGCTTATGACGTTGCATACCGCGTCTAGGCTGATTAAATTCCTATCCGACAAACGAGAACAATGCAAGAACAAAATGCAGAGAGTTATCCTCATTCGAAGGACGGGCGGAGGCCGGAACAGCATTTTCCAAGTTGCATATAATTCTTTTCTTAAACGCTCTGGTTTTCGGCTTAGCCGCTGGCAATAAATTATGCGGCGCTTTATAAATGGGCGATGTTGACGGTCATCATAGAATGCCAGGATCAGGAACCTGAGCTGGCGCAGACATTGGCGGCGTTGGTGGCGGGCGCGATCGAAGGGCTCGTCTGCGACGTCGTCGTGCTCGATCACGGCTCGCGTGACGGCA
Organism: Rhizobium sp.; assembly: GCA_036398815.1. Lineage (GTDB taxonomy): Bacteria > Pseudomonadota > Alphaproteobacteria > Rhizobiales > Rhizobiaceae > Rhizobium. The sequence goes on from DASWOH010000145.1 coordinate 10,084, forward strand.
CCTCGCGGGTTGCCGACGCCGCCGGATGCCGTTTTTATTCGCAGTGGGATATCAAGGACATATTGCGTTCGGCGCGCGGCGAATGGCTGCTTCTGGTCGAGCCCGGCGCGCGACCTCAGGCAGGCTGGATCGATGAGATCGCGGAATATGTCTCGCTGAACAAGGTGCCGGCCCGCTTCACCGCGTCGCGCGGCTATCGCCGGCCCTTGCTGCAGCGCATTGGCCGCAGCTCGCCGCCGTTGGAACTCGGGCTGCTTCTCTCCAAGCGCCAGGCCATCGCAGCCGCCAAGTCGGGCATGCGGCTTGCCGAATTCGCCAAGGGGCAGAAGGGTCGCCGCCTGTCCAGCGAACTCATCCCCTCCTGGGTTGCGCGCGCGGCGCGGTAGGGGCGGTTGTGCCGCCAATCCAGGTCCTATTTGTAAACACGGGAATAGCTGTCATAATTTTCCTATGGCGGCACCTTTCGCGTGTCGCGTTGGGCGGCCGACCATGAAGATGCCGGTATGCTGCGGAACTCTCCTCTTCTGCCGGAGTGCCGGCGAAAGGAGGTGCGTCATGGAACGTACGATACGCAGCCGCCTCCTCGGAGCGATCGTCTTGGCAACGGCAATCCTTCTCCCCAACCAAGCCGCCGCACAGGCGACACTCGCTTGCGCCAAGCGCGCCGATATCGCCGCGTTTCTTGACGGGCACTATTCCGAGAAGCCCTCGGCCATCGGCCAGCTCGATTCAAAGACGATCGTCGAAATCTTCGCCGCTCAGAGCGGCAGCTGGACCATGATGATCACCGATGTCACCGGTCAAGGCTGCATCATTCTCGGTGGTCAGAATTGGGATTATATTCCTGTTCGTCCTGGGCCCAAGGCATAGCAATCCAGAAGGCCGAGCGACCTTATCTCAGAAAAAACGCCAGCCTCAGTTGGAGGCGGAGCCGCGCTTCAGATGCTCGTCAAGACGTGGCATGATCTCCACGAAATTGCAGGGCATGTGGCGATAGTCGAGCTGCGCCTTCAGAATACCGTCCCAGGCATCCTTGCAGGCGCCGGGTGAGCCGGGCAGCACGAAGATGAAGGTGGCGTTGGCAACACCGCCGGTCGCCCGCGACTGAATGGTCGCCGTGCCGATCTTGTCGTAGGAAATGCGATGGAACACCGCTGAAAAGCCGTCCATCCGCTTTTCGAACAGGGGCTCCAGCGCCTCGGGCGTGACGTCGCGGCCGGTAAAGCCGGTGCCGCCGGTGGTGATGACGACGTCGATCATCTTGTCGCGCGTCCAGGCTTCCACCTGGCTGCGGATACGCTCCTTGTCGTCGGGAACGATAGCGCGGGCCGCCAGCCTATGGCCGGCCTCCGCGATGCGGGCGACCAGCGTATCGCCGGATTTGTCGTCGGCGAGCGTGCGCGTATCGGAAACGGTCAGCACCGCGATGCCGACGGGAATGAAGGGTCTCGCTTCGCTTGGGCCAGCCATCATGCATCTCCCTTGATTGTTTCCGTCGCCTGGAAATACCAGTCCGGCTGCAACCTGTGAAGCGATGCCGCCGCGGCTGTAGCCTGCTGAAGATCACGAAACAGGCCGAAGCAGGTGGCGCCGGAACCGGACATGCGGGTCGCAAGCGCGCCCTCGTTGTCGATCATCTGCGACAGCGTGGCGATCTCGCCGCAGAGCGACCGCGCCGGCGGCTCGAGATCGTTGCGCAGGCTCTGTATCGTCGCGATCCATTGCGCGCGGTCGTTCCATGCCCGCGAGGCGAGCCCGAGCGGTGGATTATCCCTGCGGGCAAGCCGGCGAAATACCTCCGGCGTAGAAACGCCGACCAGGGGATTGCCGAGGACCATGGCGAAGGAGGGGAAATCCGGCAGCAATTCGATCATTTCGCCGATGCCGCGCGCGATCAGCGGCCGGCTGGCAAGGCACATAGGCACATCGGCGCCGAGCTTCAGCGCAAGCGCCATCACCGTGTCGGAGGGCAGGACAAGGCCCCAGAGCCGCATGAGTCCTCGCAGGGTTGCCGCCGCATCCGCCGAGCCGCCGCCGATACCCGAGGCGATCGGCAGGTTCTTTTCCAGATGGATATGCACCTGCGGCGCGTCGAACCCCATGTCGCGGGCGGTTTGTCGCAGCAGGTCGCGCGCCTTCAGCACCAGATTGCCGCCGGCATCCGCGTCAGCGGCAAGAAGAGGAGAAAAGCATCCGGAAAGGCTGAATTCGTCGCGCCCGCTTGCGCGGAAGCCGAGCCGGTCGCCATGCCGCGTGAAGGTCACCAGCATGTCGAGCAGGTGATATCCGTCGGCCCGCCGGCCGGTGACATGCAGGGCCAGGTTGATCTTGGCGGGCGCTTTCTCCGTGAGGTCGAAGTCGCCCGCCGCTAAGATCGTTGTCATAGGCGGTCTTAGGACTTCTTATCGACTGGTGGAGTATTCGTATTGGGGTCGGTTGCCGGCGGCGGAGTCGGGTCCGGCTGCTTGCTCTTGTCGACCGTCTTGGGGTCGGTCTCAAGCGCTGGCAGGCCGTTGGCGACCTTCTCCTTGATCTTCGGGATATCCGCTTCCTCCGGCTTGGAGGCGAGCGCACGGTTCCATTGGTAGACCGCTTCCAGCTTGCGGTTGACGCGCCAGTAGGCATCGCCGAGATGGTCGTTGATCGTGGGATCGCCGGCCTTCAGCTGCGCGGCGCGCTCCAGCTCGGTCACCGCATCGTCGAAGCGGTTGAGGCGGAAATAGGCCCAGCCGAGCGAATCGACGATGTAGCCGTCATCCGGCTTCAGATCGACAGCCTTGCGGATCATGCCGAGGCCCTGGTCGAGGTTGGTGTTCATGTCGACCCAGGAATAGCCGAGATAGTTCAGCACCTGCGGCTGGTCGGGGTT
>DASWOH010000146.1:0-6508 GCA_036398815.1 Rhizobium sp.
GTCGCTGGTCAGCACCTGTTTCATAAGGGCCTTGGCATAGGTCATGTCCGACAGGCCGTAGGCTTCCATCGCATAGCTATAAAGCTGATAGTCATCCATGAAATCGTCGACATTGGTCACTTTGCCAATATTGGCATTGTAGTAGTCGATCAGGCGCTTGTTCTGTGACTGGGATGCCACCTGATTGAGCGACGTCGCCATATCCCTGGTCACCATCGTATAACCAAGATAGGTGGATACCATCAGTCCGACCCCAATAAATCTCTAATATATGCCAGCGAATCTCTCCGCAGTATTGCAGCTAAACCTTACCCGAGACTTACAATACTTCGTCTATTGCGTGTACCAGATCGGCACGGCCCGCTTGCGCCGTGCATTCACTTTATGGAAACCCTGATCGATTCGGTTTTGCTAACCATTTGAGGACGCAAAGTTTTCTTAACCGCGATTTTTAAGCTGTCTGGAAGAGACGCCGCCTAATCTGAACCCAACGAGAGGACATGAGGTTCTCCGTAAGAAGACCGGAAAACCGGCTCTCAGGTAAAGCAAGGGTAGAGATTAGATGACAAATACCGTCCTGAAGCCCGATTGGGCTGGAAACACACTGCGGCTTGATCCGGCGCGCTTTCCGCAACAGGTCAGCTACGCCATGCGGGGTGCCGAGGGTGACGTCACCATCACGATCGACGAGCGCGGCGCCGTGCTGCGCAAGATCCTGCCGACCAGCGGCCTGCCGCTGTCGGTCGCCCTGCCGAAGCGCGCCTTCAAGGGTGTTGCCGCCCGCGCCATCGACCATGGCGACGGCGAAGTCACAGTGACGCTGGAACTGCATCACTCCGATCCGGATCTCTGCATCCCCCTCCTCGTCGCCCACGATCTCAGCGACATCGCCGCCGACTGGCGCTCGTGGTCGGAAGCCTTCCGCATTCCGATGCTCATGATCGAAGCCGATGGCGTCGCCCGTCCGCTGGAAGAGCATCTGGGCGGGGTCGCCGCCCGCGATACCCAGCCGCGCCGCCGCCACTCCTATTTCGCCGAGCGCCGTCCGCGCTTCCTCGTGCGCCGCTCGACCGGCACGCTCGGTATCAAGATGAAGATCGAAGGCCGCGAGATCATCGCGCGGCGCTGAGACACTAATCGAGATTGATCGGATCGAAGCCCGGCGCTCCACAAGTGCCGGGCTTTATGATTCTCATCAGGGAACGAGAAGCAGGAACGACAGGAAGAGGCCGGCGAAGATGATGAGGCCGACCTTGCCGTTGAATTTGAACAGGGCGAGGCACTGCTCCCCATCGTTGATGTCGAGCACGGCGATCTGGTAGGCGAACATGCCGCCGGCGGCGAGAAGGCCGAGATAGGAAAGCCACCCCGCCCCCGCCAGCGCAAAGGACAACAGCATCAGTACCAGCGCCGCGCCATAGAGGCCGATCAGCCAGAGGCGGGTCTTGTCGCCGAAGAGCCGGGCGGTGGAGCGCACGCCGATCAGCTCGTCATCCTCCTTGTCCTGATGGGCATAGATGGTGTCGTAACCGATCGTCCACAGGATGGCGGCGGCATAAAGCACGATGGGCGCGAGCGACAGGCCGCCGAGCAGCCCGGCCCACCCCATCAGCGCGCCCCAGGAAAAGGCGAGGCCTAAGAAAAACTGTGGCCAGTCGGTAAAGCGCTTGGCGAAGGGATAGAGCGCGACGACGGCCAGCGACAAGACGCCGAGAATGACGGCGAACCAGTTGAACTGCAAAAGTACGAGCAGCCCGACCAGCGCCTGCAGTACCGTGAATATCTTCGCCTGCCGACGCGTCACCCGACCTGATGGCAGCGGGCGCGAACGCGTGCGGGCCACTTCCATATCGATGTCGTGATCGACCAGATCATTATAGGTGCAGCCGGCGCCGCGCATGGCAACCGCGCCGATGAAATAGAGGATGAGGTGGTGAACCACGAGAAAGCCGGGCGACGCCTGCCCCGCCGCCACGGCGGCATTGGCGGCGAGCGCCGCCGACCAGAAGCACGGCCACATCAGGAGCTGCCAGCCGATCGGCCTGTCCCAGCGCGCGAGCTGCGCATAGGGCCAGAGCGCGGGGGGCAGGATGCGGTAAACCCAGTTGCCGGACGGCGCGTCGGCGACGCGCCCATTGATGTCGCCTGTCTTTTGCATAGGCGAGTAGTAGTGATATCCGGCGCCCGCGGTCAAGCGGCAACGATATCTCCGGACACACCGATACCTTCGCGGCCCTTCATGGGATGTCCAACGAAATCCCGGATGTGGCTTGCGCGAATCTATCGCTATGATTTAATTCATCCATGCATTATTCAATCAAAAGTATAGAAGAGCAGTATTGAAGGTGCGTAGATATTCTCGATTTTCGAATCCCAAGAAGAGAGCGGAATGAAAACCATATCCCTGATTTCCCTCGGTGCATTTATCGGCATCGGCATGTCGCTTTCAGGCTGCGTGTCTGCGCCGATCGGCGGCGCTAAACAAAGTCAATTTGCCGTCAGAGCCGCTTCCGGCAAGAAAACTCCAATCACATCCACGTCCCTGGTGAAGCCGGATTGCACCTTTGGAGGCTTCCCCTACACCGGCATAATCAAGCCGCCCGCCCATGGCAAAATCGATATCGAACATGGCCCGGTTCGCTCAAAGTACGACAAGGACAGCATAGCCTTCATATGCAGCGGTAAACCTGTTAAGGGAAATATCATTTTCTACACATCCGACCCCGGTTTCGTCGGGACCGATCAGTTCACCGTGCGCCTCTCGGGGCTGAATACGGATGGCACGGTACAAGACGGAACATTCATGATCCGCGTGGGCAAATAGCGATACACGCCGTTACCTTGCCTCAACCGGCAGAGCTCGGATGCAAACGCCGGCCCCAGAAAACCCAGGGGCCGGCACAGCTTCAAAAACAACGGCGGAAGTCTAGAACGCCACCTTCTCCAGCGGCGCGCGGGTCGCCTCGAATTCCCTGAGCTTCGCTTCCTGCTCGCCGATGTAGTTGCGGTTGTCGGGAACCGCGAACTGGTTCTTGGAGATCTGGATCTGCATGATGAAAAGCTCGTCCCAGCGGAAGCCCATTTCCGAGCCGGCCAGATAGAACTCCCACATACGGAAGAAGTTCTCGTCGTAGAGCGCTACGGCCTCGGCCTTGCGCGCCACGAAACGGTTGCGCCAATGCCGCAGCGTATGGGCGTAGTGCATCGGCAGGATTTCGACATCCTTGACCAGGAGCCCAGCCTTTTCCAGTGGCGGCAGGGTCTCACCCACCGAGGGGATATAGCCGCCCGGAAAGATATACTTCTCGATGAAGGCGTTGGTCGCAAAGCTCGGCTTCGGACGAGCGATGGAGTGCAGCACCATGACGCCGTTGTCGTCGAGCAGCTCCGAAACCTTGTTGAAGAATTTGCGGTAATCGCCGATCCCGACATGTTCGAACATGCCGACCGAAACGATACGATCGAACTTCCTGCCCTTGAGATAGCGGTAGTCCTGCAGCTCGAAGCGGACGCGATCGGACAGCCCGCGCTTGGCGGCACGTTCGCGCGAGACCTTGAGCTGCTCTTCGCTCAGCGTAATGCCGGTGAAATCAAGACCGGGATTGGCTTCGGCAAGATACATGCCCATGCCGCCCCAGCCGGAGCCGATCTCCAGAACGCGCTGGCCGGGCTCGACCAGCAGCTTGGCGGCGATATGGCGCTTCTTGGCGACCTGCGCCTCGTCCAGGCTGATGCCCGGCGGCACGAAATAGGCGCAGGAGTACTGCCAATCATCGTCAAGGAAGAGATCGAAGAGCTTGGCCGATAGATCGTAGTGATGCGCAACATTGTATTTGTTGCGGTTGATCGGCGAACGGCTCTTGAGCTGCTGCCAGACGATGCGGCCGATCAGCAGCGCCGCCATGCGCAGATCGAAGATTTCATTGGTGGTGTTCTGCTTCACCAGCGAGAGGAATTCGTAGATATCCCCCTGCTCGAGAATGAAGCGTCCTTCCATATACATTTCGCCGAGCTTCAGGGTCGGATCGCGAGCAATCGCGTCCTCCGCCTGCTGGTCGGCGATACGGACGGCAACCGTTTCGCCGGACCCGTCGCCGATCATATGCGTCTCGCCGGAAGCAAGCGTAAGTTTCAGGGAGCCTTTACGGACGAGTTTTTTGACAAGAGAGAACAGTGCCGACGCCATGGACGCCTCTAATGTTATGACATGACAATAGGCTGACTTTAGCGCCTCAGAACATTGTGGCAAGCGCACCTTTTCGCACTCTCCGGCACTCCGGCAACAACGCCGCCAGAGTGTGATATTCTTGCAATATTTCGTGCTAAGTACTTATTTTCGTTTGAGTGCATCCGCCAGCGCGGCACCGAAGCTACCCTGTTGCGGGGTATTCGGACGGCTATTGTTCTTACCGCCAGCGTTGCGCGTACCATTTTGTTCTCGCGACTCACGCGCAACCGGGGCCACCACAGTCCCGCCATCTTTGCGCATCGTCAGACTGATTCGCTTCCGTTTGGCGTCGACGTCCACAACCTTTACCTTCACGACGTCGCCAGCCTTGACCACCTCATGCGGGTCCTTCACGAAGCGGTCGGCGAGCTGCGAGACATGCACCAGGCCGTCCTGATGGACGCCGATGTCGACGAAGGCTCCGAAGGCGGCGACATTGGTCACCGTGCCCTCCAGGAGCATGCCGGGCTTGAGATCGCCGATCTCGTTGATCCCCTCGGCGAAAGTCGCAGTCTTGAAGCTCGGGCGCGGGTCGCGGCCGGGCTTCTCCAGCTCGGCGATGATGTCGCGCACCGTCGGCAGGCCGAATTTCTCGTCGATGAACTGGCGCGGGTCGATCGCCTTCAGCACCGTCGCGTCACCCATCAGGCTGCGCAGGTCACGACCGCAGGCAGCAACGATCTTCTTGGCGACACCGTAGGCCTCCGGATGCACCGAGGAGGCGTCGAGCGGCTCCTTGCCGTTGGGGATGCGCAGGAAGCCGGCGCATTGCTCGAAAGTGCGCTGGCCGAGACGCGCGACCTTGAGCAGATCGCGGCGGGTCTCGAAACGGCCCTCGCCGTCACGGTGCTTGACGATCGCATCGGCGATCGACGGCCCGAGGCCGGAGACGCGCGCGAGCAGCGGCGCGGACGCGGTGTTCAGATCGACACCGACAGCATTGACGGCGTCTTCCACGACGGCATCCAGCGAGCGCGACAGCTTCAGCTGGTCGACATCGTGCTGGTATTTGCCGACGCCGATCGATTTCGGTTCGATCTTGACGAGTTCGGCCAACGGATCCTGCAGACGGCGGGCGATGGAGACGGCACCGCGCAACGATACGTCGAGGCCGGGGAATTCCAGCGCCGCGGTCTCGGAGGCCGAGTAGACGGAGGCGCCCGCTTCCGAAACGATGACCTTGGTCGGCTTCGGCGCCGGCAGGTCGGCCAGCATGTCCGCCACCAGCTTCTCCGTCTCGCGGCTGCCGGTGCCGTTGCCGATGGAGATCAGCTCGACATTGTGCTTGCGGACCAGCGCCGCCAAGGTCGCCTGCGTGCCGCGCACGTCGTTCCTCGGTGGAAACGGATAGACCGTCGTCGTCTCCAGCAGCTTGCCGGTGCCGTCGACCACGGCGACCTTGACGCCGGTGCGGATGCCGGGATCGAGACCCATGGTCGCGCGCGAGCCGGCGGGCGCTGCCAGCAGCAGATCCTTCAGATTGCGGGCGAAGACATGGATGGCTTCCTCTTCGGCACGCTCTCGCAGTTCGCGCATCAGGTCGAGCGACAGCGACATAGAGAGCTTCACGCGCCAGGTCCAGCTTGCGACCTCCGTCAGCCAGCGGTCACCCGGGCGGCTCGAGCCGATCTCGTAGGCCGTGGCGACCATTCGCTCGACCGGCTTGTTCGGCGAGACGGCATCGACGTCGATCTCGATGGTCAGCGTCAGCACCTCCTCGTTCCAGCCGCGCAGCATGGCGAGCGCGCGGTGGCCGGGGGCGGTTGCCCAGCGTTCCTGATGGTCGAAATAGTCGGAGAATTTCGCGCCTGCTTCCTGCTTGCCGTCGACGACCTTGGCTTTCAGGGCGGCATTGGTTTTCATGTAGGTGCGCAGCTTGCCGAGCAGGTCGGCATTTTCGGCAATGCCTTCGGCGATGATGTCGCGCGCGCCTTCGAGCGCCGTCTTCACATCGGGCACGTCGGCGTTGAGGAAGCCCTCGGCCAGAACAGCCGGCTCCCTGGAGCGGTCGGCAAGGATGGTATCGGCAAGCGGGCCGAGGCCGCGCTCCCTGGCGATTTCGGCGCGGGTGCGGCGCTTCGGCTTATAAGGAAGATAAAGGTCTTCCAGCTCCGCCTTGGTGGCGACCACGGCGATCTTGCGCATCAGCTCGTCGGTCATCTTGCCCTGGCCGTTGATCGACTCGACGATGGCGGCGCGGCGGGATTCCAGCTCGCGCAGATAGACCAAGCGTTCGGCCAGCGTGCGCAACTGGCCGTCATCGAGACCGCCGGTCACCTC
>DASWOH010000147.1:0-2556 GCA_036398815.1 Rhizobium sp.
ATAGGAAACGAAGCCGTCGGTCTCGAAGGGGACGAGCTCGCGCGGCTCGTGGATCAGGCATTCCGGCGGCAAGAGGTCGACCAGATCGGCAACGATCTCGGCACGGCGTGCCAGCACCTCGGCGCGCGGCGCCAGAAATGAAATGGCATCGGCCATGCATCCTCCTCCCACGGATCAATCCACGCTTTTCCTCACTTGATAAAGGCCTAGCACTTTCCCGAAATCGGCGCAAATGCTAAGCACTTATGCAAAAAGGGGAAAAAATGGCCAACCGCGCATGACCAATCTCGGCGATCTGGAAATTTTCGCAAGCGTGGTGTCCACCGGCAGCATGTCGCTGGCCGGCCGCGCGCTCGGCTTTTCACCGGCGGTGATCTCGAAACGCATCAAGCGGCTGGAAGACCGGCTGGGCACGCGGCTGCTGCAGCGAACGACGCGGCAGATTTCGCTGACGGAGGCCGGCCAGGGGTTTTACGACCGCGTCCTTTCCATTCTCGCCGGGCTGGAAGAGGCGGAAGCCTATATTGCCGGCCGCTCGGCGCAGATGCACGGCACGCTGAAGATCTCGGCCCCGACCTCGTTCGGCCGCATGCATATCGCGCCGCACCTGAAGGCCTTCATGGAGGCCCATCCGGATCTGGCGATCAACCTGGTGCTGACGGACGAGTTCACCAATATCGTCGGCGCCGGCTTCGACCTTGCCATCCGCATTGCTGAGCTGACCGATTCCAGCCTCGTCGCCCGCCGGCTGGCGCCGGTGCGCCGCGTTCTCTGCGCCTCGCCGGATTATCTCTCGGCGAAAGGCGAGCCATTGGATATCGACGACCTGCGCAAGCATGTCTGCCTGCCAGCGCACAACAACGATGCCTGGCGGCTCGAAGGCCCCAGGGGCGCGCTGACGCTGCGGCCGGAGGGCATGCTGATCACCAATTCCAGCGAGGTGATCCGCGAGGCCGTCATCGCCGGCCTCGGCATCGCGCTGCGCTCGACCTGGGATATCGGCAAGGAGCTGCGGGACGGCCGTCTCGTGCAGGTGCTGCCCGCCTATGAGGGCTCGCACAACGTCACCCTCTCGGCCGTCTATCCCAGCCGCCAGTTCCTGCCCGCCAAGGTGCGGCTCTTCATCGACTTTCTGGCGGAGCTTTACGGACCGGTGCCGTACTGGGAGCGGTGATTGCTTGCAGTACCAAGATATGGCTGGAAGCCAATGGAGTTGAACCATGAACAACATTATCGAGATCGACGGCCATAAAGCGGTCGTATCGCTTGATCCGGAGATCGGGCTCCTGCGAGGAGAATTTCTCGGCCTGAATGGCGGCGCCGATTTCTATGCCGACAATATCGCGGATCTGCGCAGCGAAGGCGCGACGTCCCTCAAAGTCTTTCTGGACGTTTGCCGGGAGAACGGCATCTCGCCGTTTCGCAAATTTTCCGGGCGCTTCAATATCAGACTGAACGCGAAGACCCACGAGGCTGCGGTGCTGGCGGCGAAGGCGGCAAACAAGAGCCTGAACGAATGGGTGGCCGACGTCATCGAGGATGCAGCTTCCGGCGGTTAGGCCCATTTTCCGGCAGCATGTCGCCGCCGCGCAATTTGCCTTCCCGGCACGCCGTGGCGAAGGTCGTTGCCGATGGCGGTCTTCGGCACCACCGCGACGCCGAGGCCACGAAATGCTGCCGCGGCGGGCGACGACTTCGTAAACGCGCAGGACATGGAGGAGTGGCAGGCGGCGTGACATCGCCGACATCGGGCGCATCCGCGCGACCGATGGAAAGCTCCATTCGCCGCTACCATATATGCGGCACCAAACTCCTGTGATTTGTCGCTTTCGGAATACAGGTCGGCGGATATCCAACGCCACGTCACATCTAATTTACATATTTAACAATCTTCAATTTTTCCGATGGATACGTTTTTTTACGTATGGATGGCGCAAGTCTAACGTAGAATACTTATATAGGAACGATTCCCAACTTACATGTGAAGGTGCCCCGACAATTGACCCTTATTGCCAGACTTGCAAATGATGTGCAGCTTATGTTCCGGCGCCCGCCGCGACAGCAATATGGCGCGCTCTGCTATCGGGTGAAGAAGAAGAGCGGGGAACTGGAAATACTGCTTCTGACCAGCCGCGACACCGGGCGCTGGGTCATCCCGAAGGGGTGGCCGATGTCCGGCAGGCTGTCGCACGAGGTGGCGGCGCGCGAAGCCTTCGAGGAGGCCGGCGTGCACGGAACGGTCGAGGCCGAGGCGCTGGGCGCCTTCACCTACGGCAAGGTGCTGCGGGACGGCATCAAGGTTCCCTGCAGGGTGCAGGTCTATGCGCTGGAGGTTTCCAACCTCGCAAAGAACTACAAGGAAAAGGGCGAGCGCACGCTTGAATGGGTCTCCTGCGAGGAGGCTGCCAGGCGTGTCAACGAGCCCGAGCTCAAGATCCTGATCCTGACCTTTGCCCGACGGATGGCCGAACGCCTGACGCCGAAAAGCGGCGATCAGGCTTTGCCGGGTTGAACGCAGGCCGTTGCCTTGCCGCTTGCGCGGCGATAAAGCACAGC
>DASWOH010000148.1:0-2847 GCA_036398815.1 Rhizobium sp.
CCAAATGGCCAGTTGAAGAGGCTGATCGCCTGCTGATAGACGAGGGTCGAAATGAATTTATAGCGCGATCCGCCGAGAACACCGGGTATGGCGTAGGCGCTCATGCTCAAGGAAAAGACCAGAAGTGCTCCAGCCTTGATCCCAGGCATGCACAGCGGCAACGTGATCCGTAGGAAGACGGATGAGGGCCTGGCGCCGAGACTGCGCGCCGCAAGCGCCAGGGACGGATTGACCGACTGCAACGAGCCAGCGATCGAAATAACCATAAAGACGAGAAAAATGTGAACGAGGCCAACGACGATGGCCGCCTCGTTGTGCATCAACGTCAGGGGAGCGCTGACGATTCCGAGGCTCAGGAGAAGCGAATTGACCACGCCCTCCCTTCCGAGCAGGATCAGCCAGCCATAGGACATGACAGTCACCGACGTCACCAGCGGCATCAGAAGGATGATAAAGACCAGAAGCTGACGCCAGCCCTGCGCCGTGACCAGATAATAGCTGACAGGAAATGCAACGATGAGGCAAGCGAGGGTAGTGAACAGGCTGAGACGAAGCGTGCGCCAGGCCACCTCCCAGAAAAACGCGTCGCTGACAGCGTCACGGTAATTTGCCAGCGACAGGGTCCAAACTACGCCCTCGGTCGGGCTATATTCGGATAAGCTCATGGCAAACAGATAGATGACCGGCAAGGCGAAGAAGACGAGCATGAATACGGCTGCCACCGGCGCGAAAATGCCTATGGATCTCGATGATTTAGTCATCGCTGTCCCCGAAGAGGATCGAGGCTTCCGGCGACCAGGCAATCTGGACCGGGCTTCCCGCACGAACGCCGGTCGGAAGCTGATCAGAGAAGACCTGGATAACCCGGTCGCTCACTCGCACGCGAAACTCGATCCTGGGACCGAGAAACGTCACATGCTCGACGGCGCCAGCGAAGCGGTTTGACTGGTTGTCCGAAACGGGCTCCTGGGCGGCAAGAAGCTTTATCCGTTCAGGGCGCACCAGCAGATGCCGCGGCGTCCCTTGCAAAGCGTCGTTGGCGGAAAGAGCGGTAACTTCACCCAGGCCTTCAACGAAGGCCTTGACCACACCGGCTTCAGGCCGAAGGCTCGTGACGGGAAACAGGTTAGAGTCGCCGAGAAATTCGCCGACAAAGCGGCAGTTGGGTTTCTGATAGAGTTCCCGGGACGTGCCGATCTGCCGGATCCTTCCGGCATGCATGACGGCGATGCGATCGCCGATCGCCATCGCTTCCTCCTGGTCATGCGTGACCATGAGTGTCGCGATCTCTAGCCCCTCAAGCAACTCGAGCAGTTCGTTGCGCATGCTCAAACGCAATCGGGCGTCCAGATTTGAGAACGGCTCGTCAAGCAACAACAGGCGCGGCCGGATCACGATCGCTCGGGCAAAGGCGATACGCTGCTGTTCGCCCCCTGAGAGCTGGGAGGGCAGGCGTGAAGCCTTGTGCTCCAGGCGGACAACCTTCAGAGCCTCGTGAACCCGGCTCTCCATTTCACGCCGCGGCGTTTTGCGCATCTTCAGCCCGAAGGCGACGTTCTCAAAGATACTCATATGCGGAAACAGCGCATAATTCTGGAACATGATCCCGATATTGCGTTCTTCGGGAGGGAGACCGACGATTTCGTTGCCCGTGATGGAAACGTGCCCCGACTGCGGCGTTATGAATCCGGCGATGGCCTGCAGAGTCGTCGTCTTGCCGCATCCGGATGGTCCGAGCAGGCACAGACGCTCGCCTGCTTCAACAGAGAAGGAAACGTCCTGTACGGCGATAGACTCGCCATATCTATGAATCAGGTGGTTTACCTCAAGATAGCTCATCAAAAAACCCGCACGTTGGAAGATCGTGGGCGGCGCATAGAAGCGCCACCAGCGAGAACGGTTTTAACGTTCGATTTCTTCGTTCCAACGGCGTGTCCACTCAGGACGCATCTTGTTCATCGTGGACCAGTCAAGAGCAATGAGGGAGTTCACGGCGTCCTTGTAGATTACGTCCTTGGCCTCCGCGTCGCTCAGCTCGACCTTGGTGTTCACAGGACCGAGCTTTGAATTTACCGCGAATTGCTTTTGCACCTCCGGGCTGACGAGATAGTCGATCAGCTTGGCGCCCATATCGGTATTCGGGCCGACCTTGACGAGATTGAGCATCGGCATGACGACCGGAGCCCCCTCTTTCGGGTAAACGAATTCGAGCGGAAAACCCGACGCCTTAACAAATCGGTTCATTTCCGAATTCGTCCAAACCGAGACCCACGCTTCTCCCTGTTGGAAATAGGGCGTCATGTCCGTGCCTTTGACAAAACTGCTGACGTTTGCAGCGACTTCCTTCATCTTGGCAAAGCCCGGCTCGATATTGTCGACCCCACCTCCGTTCGCTCGTGCCAGCATGGCCAAAGCGAAAAGGCCCGGTGTATTGTCGATCGTGCCCATCACGACATGGCCCTTGAATCGCGGGGCGGCGAGGTCGTTCCAGGAGGTTGGCGGCGCTATTCCCGCGTCTGCAAGGGCCTTGGGGTTATAGACGATACCCATCGCGAGCAACCCGTAGCCGACGCCGCTATTCTCCTTCCCGATGGCTGCTGGCACGATGTTCGGCAGCTCCGAGAGCCGTGCGGGCGTCAACGGTTCGAGAAGCCCAAGGTCCCGAGCGACCGACTGCGGACCATCGTCCATGCAAGCCACATCGATCTCAGACGATCCCTTTTGAGCCTGAAGTTGCGAGACGAAATATGTCGAGCCGCCCGGCACATACTGAACTTTGACGCCGTATTTCTTCTCAAAAGGTGGCAGGATGGTGTCTTGGAAGTTTTCCTGCGAAGCGCCGCCCCA